>JANQLQ010000117.1 GCA_028280565.1 Fulvivirga sp. | reverse complement strand
TCCGAACATAGGTGCCTGCCCAGTGAGCTCCCGGTATCCTGCAATAACCGTGTCCATCCCGGGGCCATACACAAAATAGTAATCTACCTCATCGCCAATCTCGGACCAAAACGAAAAGGTATCCTCATATTGTGGACTTGGCGGCAACCATTTCAAGATGATCTTCCCGCCCCAGGTCTTATTGAACCATTCCAGCCTAATGTTATATCTTTTGTTGGCGTCCAGTTGGATCTTGCCCATCTCGTTGGACTCGCCATACTCCCATGCATCGATGATCTGCTTGTCATTCACCCAAAGCCTAGCCCCATCATCATGGGGAAGAAAGAAATGGTAGATACCGGCCCTGTCGGTTTCGATCTCACCCTGCCAGCGTACGCTCAACGCTTCGGGCGAAATCTCCGCGGGAAGTGGGTGCATTTTAAGGTATTCGTTCCCTTCCACTCCTTTCGGGGGTTTGTAGCGCATATCCATGTTTACCGTGGGATCCAGCCGGGCAACACCAGGGCCCTTTAATTCCATGTTAGGAAAGTAATCGCCGGAAAGCCCGCCTTTATTGCCATTTTCATCATACAAATGATCAGCCGGCACCGGCTGGGGCTCATGGGGGATACCAAAACGAGTGTGTGAATAGTTATCCCATAAAATCCCATAGCCTTTACTCGATACCATGAAAGGAACCACTGCGACTTTATTCCCTTGCCATAGGCTTAATGATTCACCACGGTAGTTCACACTGCCATACTGGTGCTGGCCTAAGCCATAAAGAGCTTCCGAAGGGGTGATCTCAAACTGCTGCTGGATATGGTAAGCGGTGTCTTTACGGGTATTTACCGGTAAAAAGGTGGAGTAATCACTTTCTTTTTCGGCCAAAATAAGTTCCCCACTTGGTGTAAAATAGGTCACCTGTCCATCCCTATGGCCTATGGCCACCTCAAGCCCGGAAGAGATCAGCCGTGTCTGATTTTCGTCTTGCTCCACCCTAAAGTCCACGGGTGCGATCCCCCGGTTGATCACCGAAAGGCTCTTGCGGGTGGAAAACCGGCCCCCTGGGATTTTCTGTATCCTGGCCACAGAAGGGCTGCAAAAACTCACTTTAACGATAGTAGAATCCGTCTTGAGTACGAGACCACTTTCTCCTGTTTCAAGAATATTCGATGGGCGATCGCATGAAAAAAATACAGTACAGGATAGGGTACTGAGCAGAACCAGGCAAGGTATGAAGTTTCGAAAGGTATTCACTAAAAATTATGCTAGCTCCGTGGTTAGAATTGTTTTTGTTTTACAAATTCCGACGGCACATCCATCGGCTTGGCCACCCCGCGAAACCTGGTTCTTGAGTAATCAAAATCTTTGATATCGGGATCCGGATCTATCTTTATACCGGTGTTGTAATTGTTGATCTTGACGTTATGAAGGAAGAGTCCGTCCACTTTTGCCGTATTGTACACACGTAAGGCGATAGGGTACTCTTTGGAAGTAGTTTCCCCTTTGAAATCTAAAATGGTGTTGCTGATGGTGACGTCCTTGATCAATTCATGATCGAAGGCTATAGTGCCGGGAGGGTCCTGGAGAAACGTGCCCCGGTAGTCTTTGCTGAGCGGATATACCCTTTTTTCTACCAAAGCCGTAAAAAACTCTGTCACCATGGTTTCGGGGGGATTGCCCACTAACGTGGAGTGGCAGTTGTCAATAGTGAGCCCGTCTACCTCGTGTTCCAGGTTATAGAAAAAAGACCCTTCGTGGGTGGCGGTTACGTTGCGTAGGGTCAGGTTTTTCACCGAGTTCTGTACCGTCACTACCGGTCCTTTCCAGTATGGGATATACAGGTTTTCGATGACAATATTTTTATGCTCTTCGGGAGATGGCTGGGTCCAGTCTTTGAACTTTTCCAATTTTCCATCCCACCCGATCTTTATGGCCGCGTCACTCCCCCCTGCGTTGGTAAAAAAGGTCATGTTATTGCAATACACGCCTTCTACCGGCTTTCCTTTGGCAGCTATGGTCCTTAGGATGGCCGCTCCCCAAATATTGGTGGCTACTACGTTGGTGACCGTGACTCCTCTCACAGGTCCTCCCGGTCCTTTAGAGCCCATGGCTCCATCTACCACGATCACGTCATCGCCAAACGTGCCGGTGATGTTATTGATCACCACCGTATGGGCAGGACCGACGACATGGATGCCATCTTGCCAAGGGTGCTCATTGCCTTGAAAAAAGTGCAGGTCGCTGACATGCAAGTTGCGGACGTCCTCTAGTTTTAGCGCCCAACCACTCGTTCTACCGATTTGGAAGCCTTTGAGGGTTAAGTTATCTACTTTGTAAAAATGTACGGATCCCCCGCTGCGTTCGGGTTCGCGGCGGGCATTGCCATCTAATTTAGCCTCCCCCCAGCCGATCACGTGGATATCGGTATTCCCGTTCACGGGGTCATCATTTTCCAGGATGAGCATTTTCCTGCCTTCTTCGACTTTTAAATGAGCCCCGGCAAGGATCAAAGTGGTATGGCTAGGGAGTTTTATGCTTTCAGTAAGTACCCACTGCCCATTTTCACCGGGTCCCTGGGGCCCTAGACCGATGACATTGTTACCTGGGGTTGCCAGTGCTTCTTTGAGGGCATTGCTGATCTTTTCATTGGCTGTTTTACCCGGGTAGTTAGAGGCCCAGCGAACGTTGGGATTGCCCTGCCCATTGGCTATCGACAAAAAGCTGATACAAGCGCAGTAGGTTATGATGATGATCTTTTTCAATTTATTCATGGGTTACATTGGGTTGTACAGGAATTATTTCTCAACATCACCTGGGTTTTTATTCGACCGCCGGGGCATATTCCCCATAGTGAAAACAAGTTCCCCTCCTTTCACGATGTCTTCGTGGGTGATGTAATTTTTCTCGTACTCTTCGCCATTCAAGTGTATGGATTGTACATAGAGGTTGGGGGCCGATAAGTTCTTAGCACTAATTTTAAAGGACTTGTCACCCTCTAATCGTATCACGGCGTCGTTAAATAAAGGAGTACCTATGTCGTACCTGCCGGAAGCCGGGTTTACCGGGTAGAAACCCAGGGCACTGAAAACATACCAGGCAGACATTTGCCCGCAGTCCTCGTTGCCCGGTAGTCCTTCCGGGGTATTGTCATATAGCTCTGTCATGACCTGGTGCACCCTTTGTTGGGTTTTCCAGGGCTGATCCCCATAGTTGTAGAGATAGGCCACGTGATGGCTGGGCTCATTGCCATGGGCATACTGACCGACCAGGCCTGTAATATCAACGGGTGCTCCTTCGGTGACATGATCCGCTTCCTCAAACAATTCATCGAGCTTTTGGGTGAATGCCTTTTTACCCCCCGCTAAGTCGATGAGCCCGGGGATGTCATGGGGTACGAACCAGCTGTACTGCCAACTGTTTCCCTCTATGAAATCGCTTTTGCCGTATGAGGCGAAGGTGGGGTCAAAGTCCGGCTGCCATTGGCCCTCGGAAGTTTTTCCGCGCATAAAACCTGTGGCGGGATCAAATACATTGACATAAGCCGTGGAGCGTTCCATAAAGTATTCATAATCTTCCGTTTTACCCAGTGCCTGGGCCAGTTGGGCGATGCACCAATCGTCAAAAGCGTATTCCAAGGTCTTTGAGACGGATTTATTCTCAAGGTCTGTGGGGATATAGTTGTATTCTTTTAGGTATTTTATTCCGAAATCGTCCTGCATGGCCGACGTTTTCATGGCCTCATACGCCTTTTCCACATCAAAATCCCGTATTCCTTTGAACCAGGCATCGACAATCACGGGCACGGAATGGTAGCCGATCATACAGTTGGTTTCACTGCCGTGCAGGGACCACACCGGCAGTAGGCCATACTCCTCGTACTGGGCCAGCATAGCACGGATAAAATCATTGACCCTGCCCGGGTCTATCAAGGTGAACAAGGGATGTGAAGCCCTGAAGGTATCCCAAAGTGAAAACACCGTGTAGTTCTCGAAACCTTCTGCCTGCCGGATGGTTTTATCGGACCCACGGTATCGCCCGTCCACATCTGAAAAGAGGTAAGGGGCAAGCTGGGCGTGGTACAAAGCCGTATAGAATATTTCCTTTTTTACCGGGTCGCCTGCTACGATGATCGATTGCAGGTGTTCTTCCCATAGCCTCTCAGCTTCAAGTCTGACACGGTCAAAATCCCAATGCGGGACCTCTTTTAAATTGTTGATGGCTCCCTCCACATCCACTGCTGAAATAGCCACTTTTAATAATATTTCTTCCCTGTCACGGGTATTGTAGTTCACATAAGCTTTTACCTTTCTTCCTTCCTGCGAAGTGTTCCCTTCTGAGACCTGGTTATCCAGCACTGTACCCGAGCTTTGGAAGGGCTTTGAAAATGCTGCCGCAAAATAAAGCTCCTGTTCCGCCCAGTATTTTTCACCCGGTTCTCCCCAGCCGCGTGATTTTCGATAGCCGGTGATCAAAGTATCATTTACAATATTTACCTGGGTAGTGATCACGGAATCTCCCTTACGGCCATGGAAAAGGTCTACCAGGATACGGGCATTTTCAGCTGCAGGGAAAGTGTACCTATGCACTCCTGTCCTTTTTGTGGCGGTAAGCTCTGCCAGCACCTGGTAATCGTCCAGGTAGACGGAATAATAGCCTGGGGATGCTTTTTCCCGCTCGTGAGAAAAACGTGAGCGATAACCGCCATCGGGATCTTCCTTGGTACCCGGTACAGTTTGCAGCGGCCCAGTAGTGGGCATGGCCAGGATATCCAACAAATCCCCCCTTCCCGTACCGCTCAAATGGGTATGACTGAAACCCATAATAGAGCTGTCCGAATAATGATACCCAGAGCACCAATCCCAGCCCTCCACGCCCGTGTCAGGGCTCAATTGGACCATACCAAAGGGTAATGCGGCGCCAGGGAAGGTATGTCCGTGTGCCCCGGTGCCGATGAAAGGGTCGACATAGGATACTAAAGCTTTCTGTGGAACATCCTTTTGTACTACCGGGTCATTCTTACCCTGGCAGGCCATTACAAAGGCTAGTATTGAAAGAAGGATCTTATTGTTTTGCATCAACGCGAGACATGATTTCGTTATACATTTTTGTAAGCTTTCGGACTACCTTGGGGTGTTCATCTGCCACGTTGCGTTGCTCCCCGGGGTCAGTTTCGAGGTTAAAAAGCATGTTACTTTGGGGGCTGTCCCCGGTAAGTAAGCCCGGAAACTGATCCGAAAGAGGCTGTGCACAGGGCCCCAGGATCGTGACCCCGTCCGGGCCTCTTGGGTCTACCCAGTTTTCATCCATATAATCCGGGGTATGGGTTTGTGTTTTAAGGTGTAGCTTCCACGGTCCGCGCCTGACCACGTATACTTCATGATGGAACATACCGTATAAGGCCTCATGGGGTGTTTTGGCAGATTGGGTGAGCACCGGCATCATGTCGTGACCATCCCATTGGGCTTGACCGGGTACGTTTACACCAGCCACTTTCAAAAGTGTAGGGACGATATCAATGGATGCCATGGGTTCCTTGATCACCTGTCCCGATGGAATTTTACCGGGCCAACGGATCATAAAGGGCACACGCAATCCGCCTTCCCAGGTGAGTGCTTTCATCCCCCGGAGACCTGCCGTACTGCCCCCGAACCACGGGCCGTTATCCGACATAAAAATGACTAAGGTGTTTTCTTCCAGGTCCAATGCCTTCACTTTATCCATGATCATACCCACGGAGGCATCCAGCTCCCGGGTCACATCGGCATACAGGTCTTCTTTGGTATTAGGAGTATAAAATTTAGTGGAAGGGGCCAAGGGTTTGTGGGGCATGGCATGAGGTAAATACAGGAAAAAGGGCTGATCTTTTTGTTGTTCGATAAAGTCTAATGCCTTTTCCGTATATCGTTTTGTTAGTGTGGATTGCACCACCGGGTATTCTACCACCTCTTCATCCTGCAGGACATGGACCGGGCGCATATCATTGGAGTATGGGATGCCGTAGTAGCTATCAAAACCGCGTTGGGTAGGCAGGAATTGAGTTTGATGCCCGAGATGCCATTTGCCAATGCATGTAGTGGCGTACCCCTTTTCTTTCAGAAGCTGGCTGATGAGTGTTTCGTTCAATGAAAGGCCTATGGTATCCAGGTATGTGGTAGCATCCGGTGCCGGGTTGTCCATGAGCCCATGATTGAACGGGTATTTACCGGTCAGCAAGGTAGCTCGGGAGGGAGCGCAATAGGGTGTGGGCACGTAAAAATCTGTGAAACGCGCGCCCTGGGAGGCTAACTCGTCGATCCTGGGGGTACTCCACGCTTGTTGGCCGTAGCAAGACAGGTCGCCATAGCCCATATCATCCGCCACGATCAGTATGATATTGGGGGGAGCACTTTGATCCTGCCCCCGGACCATGACTGTATTCAAAGCAATGAGCGTCACCACCCACAAAACCGTATTTTTTAATGTAATCATTTAAGTTTATTTCATGGTTAATATCCAGTTATTTCCATCACCCTGCACACACAATTGTGCCGTCATTCCTGCCAGCTTTGCAGGGTGGAGTTAGCGCGAGAGCAGGAATCTGCTTTGTCAGAAAACGAAAACGAGCACACTTTCCAGGTCACGTTTGGCGAGTTAGCAGATTCCTGTTCACGCACATATTCACCCCGCCGGCGGACAGGAATGACGACACAAGAGATTATTTTCGTTGTTGGATAGTGTAGTTTCATTTTAAGTACTTTCTTATGTAAGGACGCTGCCGGGGCATCAACACCGGCAGTGTCCTAACTGGGTCCTGGTCCAATCTATTTTGTGATCATAAATCGTTTCATTTTAGTTTCCCCGGGGGTTTCCAGGCTCAGCAGGTAAGCCCCTGGGGGTAGGGATGAAATATTTACTTCCCACTCATCCTGGCCTTGCTCCAACCGATACCCGGAATAGAACAATTCTTTGCCCGACAGGTCCATCACCCGGATCATAGCTCGTCCTTCAACTCCCTGTGGGTGGACGACCCAAAGGCGGGTAGACGCCGGGTTCGGATAGATCTGCCACTCTTCGGACAGCTTCGTTTCATGCTGGAGGGAATTGCTATCATCTTTTGATCCCTCGCGTGTGTTAGCAGGGGACAAACTGGCCAGCTTCCACTTTTGAGAGTCCCAGTTTTGGCAGCCATGCTGCAGGACGGGCGCGTTATTTCCACCGTCTAAGTTTGCCCGGACGCATTTGCCGTTCGCCCTATTGACGATTTGGTAATATCCGTTTCCCACATGGATGATCTTCCATTTTTGTGGATTCCAGTTGTTCCAGTTGCGCTGGGTGATGGCTACGCCATCTGCATTGCTGTCATTGGCTTGTAGTACCCTGCCGCTTTGCTTGTTTTCTATTTTATAGAATCCGCCACCTATGGAAATAAACTTCCATTCCTGGCTGTCCCAGTCTCTCCAGTCATGTTGAAGCACCGCCGATCCGTTGCCGCCACTGACGTCTATTTTGATCACCTTCCTGTTCGACTTATTTTCTATTTTGCGATAGCCCGAGGTGATCGGCACATTGAGCCGGACAATGACGACGTTATCCGGGACGTTTACATTGACCGAGCCATTATTTATCGACAGTTGGCTTTCGACCAGGTCAAAGCTTGAATTGAACCTGAATTCTGACGCTGCGGACAGGTTCCCGTTTACGGTGACCGTTACCCCGTCATTCCCATTGTTTTTATCGGTTCCGTTATCATTACTTCGGTCAATATTTCTCCAAAGCAGCAGGAAATACGTGCCATTACTCTTTTGTAACAGCATATGATTTGTCGAGCTGTTGGCCCCGGAAATTTGCAAGTCAAGGCTCCTTGGGGTAAAATTCGGATAGATCCATTGTTTGTTGGTTTTATCAAAGGTAGCCTCTCCTAAAAGAGATATAATGTTTTTCAAGGCATTGAAAGACGGTTTGCGCACACCCCCGGATTTCAGCAGGCCCCAATTGTTATCGATCAGCTCATGAATATAAGACACCTTGATGCCACGGTTAAAATATTCACAGAAAGCGGTAAGGATGTTTTTGGCCTGTGTTTTTTCCGTCACATTATTGGAGCCACTGGTTCTCCATCCGAATTCCGATAAGATCAAGGGCTTGGGTGTCCCTCCCTGGGCATACCCGTGAGTTTGATTGATCGTATTGTCCAGGTTGGTTGTAATGGGGTCCCTATGGCTGTAGTGATGGAACGATTCCAGGTCATGGGTGATGGGGACAATTTTTGAAACGTTGTTCCCAAAAGCCATTGGAGTAGTGGCGATCTTCAGGTTTCTCGTAGCCGGGTCATTCTCCAGGTAGTAGACCATATCTTCATGCCATGCCCTGCTGGCACGGTAGTTAGCGCTGGTATTGACCAGGAAATTCCCATTCCTGTCTGTGTACTGTTGGAATGTCCATCCAAAACCTTCCACCAGGAAGATGTCCGGCTCATTCTGCCCTTCTACGGCATAGATGTAATCCGCGGCCTGGCTGCTATGCCAGCGAACACCCTGTGGCGTGAGACCGCCTTCATAGGAGCCGGTGACGTAGAGCGCCCGGGTACCGTAATTTTCCCAAAGCTGGCGGTTTTGCGGGCCATAGGTGGAATGCCCGAAGTGAGAGCTCCTGACATGACGAATACCCAGGTCCCGGATGGCTGGTTTTACCCGCGTATTGAAGCCATCGTTATTCTTATACCGGTCACGGTCCAGTTTGATGTTGATCCCCATCGACCCGATAAAGTCATCGGTTTTCTTAGGGGTAACCTGTGCAAAAAGGCAATGCGATGACAGGAATAGTGCTGTCATTATTATTGCTGTTGTCCATTTGTTTTTGTTGGTTTTCATAGGATATGGGTTTTTTAAATCAGAAATATGAAATCAGAAATCGGAAAATGTTGGCGTCCATAAAACCTGGCCGGAATTAAATTCAATGGACTCCCATTTTTTATATTTCCTATCCCTGATTTCATATTTTCTCTCAAGTTTTGATAAAATGTATATGCTTACAAGAACTTGACAATGCAAGATTAACTACCTGTCAATCAAAATTTTATGCGTGATTGTCTTATCCCCCTCCGAAATGCGTAACAGGTAAAGTCCCGGCACAAGATGCCGCACATCCACCTCCAGCATTACCGTTTTTTCTTCCGTACGGATGTCCTGCTCATAAACCCGTTTTGACCGCGTATCGGTGATCACGATATGGACGTTGCCGTTTTGCTCTACCGGGTAGGCCAGGGAGAATGAGTTGGAAGCCGGGTTGGGGTAAATGAGGCCCGACGCCCCGGTCATTGCATCCTTAAGATCTCCTTTCCTGCTACTACCACTGCACTGTGCACCGCCTGAAGCCTTCACTTTTGAACGTAGCTGATCCTGCTCGTCGTACCAGTAAATTTTGGTAGTGTTAGGACCTCCTACGGTGACGGTATTAAAGAAAGAATCCCCGGGAGGAGCCTCCACACTGCCATTTTGAGAGGTGCCCACTACGTCCCAGGTCACGGATACCGGGAAGCTGTTCGGATTCCTGATCCTCCATCTCCTGCTCACCGTGGGATCCTGGCTACACATGGACGTAAGGTTCAGTGACTGAACATCCGGTAGGGAATCAAAAACAAAGAGCGTTTTGGAGAAGACATTGTTGGTTTCATCCAATTCAAATATCCTGTCCTCTTCATCAGCCACAGCTTCTATTGCTAGCTCTCCCGAACCAATAACTGGCCAGGTAGGAATTCCTTGCGCACCAGAAGTTGCAACTATCTCCACGGATTCCCCGGGTAGTATCCCCGCTGTAAACCGGTTACTCCAGGTAACCAATTGCTGGTTGGCGTTAAACTTGACCGATAAAATAGTCTCCTCGGGGCTTTTTGCCACGCCCTGGTTCGTAACGATGGCCTTGAGCCGCAGGGAGTCTCCTATGACAACATAATTTTGTTCCCAACGAATATCCGTGATCACCAGGTCAGGACTGCCGGCAGCGATGGTTACCAATACAGCTTCTGCCTGTAGCACGAGTCCTGTGCTAGTAGTGGCCTGGGCTGTGAGCACGTAGGTACCTGCACTAGCCCCGCTCCAGGTAAACTGGTATGGGGACGAAGTAAATTCATTGAGTGGCACCCCGTCCAAGAACAGTAATACGCTGTTAACGTCGGTTCGGGAAGTAGTGACTTCTATGAACACGTCCTCACCTTGATCAAAGATACTTCCCGTGCTGGGTTGATTGATCACTATATCTGTCGATACAGAAATAGAGGGGCGTAGGAAGTCCATTTGCAAATTACTTGCATAACTCGAGGTGACCCTGATCGTATTGGTTCCTCCATTCAATTGCAGCGGCAGGTCTTTGATCAGCCATTCAGAATTGCCAGTGGGATCAAATTTGAATTCGCTAGCGACTATTACCCCGTTCAGAGCCAATTGGGCTGTAGACGAACTATCCGCACTGTTATTGTACCTAAAGGCTACGTCGTAAACAGCTGTATCAGCTACGTCAATGGTCCACTCAACAAAACCGCCTGCAGCAGAAAACTCTGCGTATCCACTTCCTGAGAAACCGGTATTGGTATTGCCAGTTACTACCCCGGATAACGAGGCATCCTCCGCTTCATACACTATCCCGGGGCTGGAGAAAAATACGTCTTTTCGCAGGATATTATTCCCCCTGGATTGCTCATTGACGCCTGCCTGGCCGTAGCGATTAATATCATCTACGAATGCGGACAGTTCTACTATGCTGTTCACCGGCGATGTCCATGGGGGACTTACCTGCACAATTTCTACCGTTTCGCCCGGCTGTATGGCCTGGTTGAATGTATCGGAAAATCCTACATTCCCCCCGTTTATCCTGAACGCTACCCCGGTAACTACACCGGCGGGAGTAGGAAGTGAGCCGATATTTTTCACTGTAGCGATGAACCTGATGGCATCACCTCCCCGTGCATTGGCAGGGATGGTTTTGATGTCTTCTACTACTACATCCGGCCCCGGAGGCACCAAGATGTCCTCGATACCCAGGTATTGTAATTTGGTCAGGGTAATGGTTGCTGAACTTTGGCTTACAATTCTCACCGTGTGTAGTCCATCCTCCAACCCTGTGAGCTCGAAGACCAACTTGTCAGGGCCTTCAAAAGCTGCCGATGGGATATCTACGGTGTCTACAGGTACGTCATCGATAATGATCGCAGCTGCTCCAAAGTCAGCCACCACGTTGGAATACCACCGGATGCCAGTGCCTTCAAACGTAAAAGTGGCGCTTTCACCTGCTGCATTGGCCTCGTGCCATGTGCCGTTTTGCTGGAAGTTAGACGAGTACAGGATCACGGAATTGTCATGATTCACTGTCTTCCATTCCGGGACGGGATCCGGTAAAACGCCGGGCTCCAGTACAAAATAATCGTAGGTTACTTCCTGGTCTTGCCCGAAACGTGTAAATATCGTGACAATGTTCTTCTCGCCGGGAACCAGCTTCAGTTGCTGCTTCACTTCTCCAAAGGCACTGCCCGTCTTTGGCAGGGATACGGAGGTGTTGAACCTGGCCAGGTTCAGTTCCTCGTTAACCCGAAAGTCTCTTGCAGCGTCGTTTGGCGAACGGTAACGCACGGTGATGATGTAATCCTCCTGTTGGGCTACCACACCGAAGATCTTACATTTTGTTTCGAAGAAGTTATTGATGACCACTTGGCCTCCTGAAGCACTGCCATCATTCGCTACCCTGGGGAAACTAACTCCCGGGGGAATGCAATCTTCTGCTTCATATTTTGGCCCACCCGGGGTGGTCGGTATCGTGTCCGAGGTAGCCAGTAATGGGTCACTCAATGCGGAATGATTCCCGGAGTCGTCAAAGGCCTCAAGTTGGTAAGCGTAGGTGGTATTCTCATCGACGGTCACATCTGAGAAAAAGGTCACACTCGCTGGCACCACGTTCAGCAAGGTATTGTCGCGGTAAATGTTATATCCTGCTACTGCACGGTTATCGGAAGATGGTTCCCAATCCAGGTCAATACGTTTGAAATCCTGGACGGTGGCTACGACCTGTGAGGGTATGGACGGTGCTTGTGATTCCTGGGCGCTAAGGATGTACTGAACCGACTCACCGGGACCCAGGGTTTCCGTAAGCTCAATCGTATTCTCTGCGCCAGGACCATAATTTACCCATGAGTGTGAAGCCTTATAGGATCTTCCTGCACCATACCTGTCCCCTACGTACTGCGAACCGTCCGGCATTACCACTTTCACCTTCATGGTGAGTATTTCATTGTCAAAATTTGTGAAGTTGAGCAGCACTTTGTCCGATTGGGCGCCGGTAGCCAGCCTAGGTAAGGTGGCTGTATTCACGGCACGGAAGTAGGCTTTTTTACCTTCCAGCTCAGCCCGATTCACATACTCATACGTCAAAGGCGCTCCGTGGGTGGCGTAAGCAAGGGCCAATCGCCTGTAGGTTTTAAGGCGAGGGTTTTGAGGCTCATTCCTATTGGGATGGGCCACGGCATCTAAAGGATTGATCCTGGAGACGCCGCCCGGGTAATCAAATAAAGCGAAGTTGCCCGGCCTGTAATCCGCGTGATACATAATATCGTCCACGTAGCCGATGTTAGCCCTCATTTCCCGGTCAAAAACCGCGGCAAAACGGTTTTCCGACGTTCCATAGGCATCGTTATCCGAGGCGTTGTCGTTACCACCGGTCTCGCTCATGGCCATGGGCTTGGGGAAGCCATCCCCGGTGTAGCTGTCATAGACACGAAGGGTTTCCGCTAATGATCCCCCGATGCCTTGTGTACCGGAAGTGGTGTAACTATGACCATTGGTGAAATCGCAAAGCAGTTCAATGGGTCTGCGCTGGTTAGGATCGCGTGCCCAGCCGTTAGGCGTACCATTGGTAGGCCAATAGGCCCATCCCGGGGCGACTATTTTCATGTGGGGGGCGTAGGTGGGTCGCTCGTCTACCGCCAGTTGTGTTAATGCCAGGTTACCTACCTGGGGTGTATTGAAAAGCCCGGGTTCGTTGGAGATCTCGATGGCTGTAATAAGGTCGCCGTAGTTGGTAAGATAATCCTGGAATCTCTTTATACCATTACTGCTGACCGAACCATCGCCCGCCTCATTATTGATAAAATTCGTGGTGAACACTATGGGCATGGTGTTCAAGTTCAGTTGCTTCAGAGCTTCCAGGTATGCCCTTCTACTTTCCGTCAATGAACTTTCCTCGATGGTAATCCCTACTCGCATCCAGTTACCGCTGTAGGCTATGCCACTCCATTTTGACAGCAAGAAGGCGGTACGTGCTTTGATGTTTTGATCATTTGCCCGGAAATCATTACCCAAGGTGATATAACGGCCATGTATGGGTTCATTGGCAGGTGCCCCAAGCGCCTCCAAGGCGAGGTAATCCCATTCAAAACGATGAAAGGCATCCCCCTGGTCGTTGGCAAACAGACCATTATCCAATGATAAACGAAGGGTATTCTCACCTACCTGCAGGAGCTCTTTAGGGATATAAAGGCGATAGGTCTCTTTGTATTTCAAACTGACGTTACTCCCTTGCAGCCCCGCAATTTGGATCAGTCCTGCCAGGGTTTCATTGGAAAAAACATTGAGTTGCGGAATGACCCGGTGGGCATCCAGTACCCTGAAACGGAACTCTGCGCCAAATCCAGGGACCTCACTCAAGGAATAACTCAAGACCAATGTGCCATTTTGATCCAGCTTGAGTCCCTTTCTTACGATACTCCAATCACTTCTTGTTTCCCAATCCGCGGGCACGGTGAGAGAGTCTACATCTACCGTTCCGTATTCGGCAGTCAGCTCGCCTGCTGACTGATCGTCTATGCCTAACCTCCAGATGAGGGTCCCCGGCACTACGGGTGGAGTGGAAACATTAATGCTGTAAGCTTTATCGGAAAGCACAGGAAAACCTGCCGGCCTATCGACCAATGGATCGGCTTTCACACGTACCTGTACCTGCCCTACGGCGTAGATGGAATCTCCTACAGGTTGAGGGTTTGCCGTTACATCTTGCCAGCTTTCTCCCCGGTCCAGCGAGTACTCATAAGATGCGATCTCGGGATAGTTGGCGGCAAGGCTCCAACCAAAAGTATCATTCGTGTCATCGACCAAGGGGCCATCGGGGATTTCGTCTGTCGCTTGTTCGAGTACGAAAAAGTCATAATCCCCTCCTTCTCCGTCCCCGAAATCTGTCAATAGCCTTACGGTATTGAATGTGCCCACGTTGAGCCGCAGTAAAAATTGGGTGGCCGAGAATTGGTTATTGCTGTTTGGAAGTGTAATAAGCTGTTTGTCCCCGTTGACCACGAGGCTTTTCTGCTGATCAACCGTGTTGCGATACCCTATCCTTAGGACAAAGGTACCATCATCAAAGCCATAGATCTCGGGCAGGTCCACGAAGGTGGTGGTGAAGTTATTGGCTACTACCTGCCCTCCTGATGCATTGGCATTGTTGAATATTTTGGGAAATTCAGACGTGGCCTCTACCAGACTCTCCGCTTCGATCAGGGGACCGGGAGCCTGGTCGGGTACGGTAATGAATTGAACGAGATTACTGAACTCCGATTTGTTCCCATCGCCGTCAAGGGCTCTTACCGCTATATTTTTATAGACTTGGCCGGGGTTTAGGTTTGTCACGGTCAGCGTGGTATCTCCGGGAGTCGTTCCTAGTACTTGTGCCTCATTCAGCAGGATAAGGTAAGGTCTTAACTCTACATCGCTGGACTCTTTGCTCACGTAATTAATGAAGCGTGGGCCCTGGCTCCGGATCTGGATAGAAAACAACTGGTCGGTGGCCATTTCATTTCTCACCAGGTCGGTAAGGTCTACTTCGATGATATTGTCAACGCCGGGGGTGGTCCAGGTGGCTAGAACTTCGCTATTTGCTGTAGGTTGGTTGTTCCACTTGATGCCGTTCTCCGTCCAACTGTTGGTGGCTACAAGTCGCAAGTCATGCTGATCCACCCCGGAACCGATCACATGAAGTCGTAATATGGCTTTACCAAAAGATGTGGGTAAGGAAGAGACATCAAACTTCATATAGGTCCTCCGGGTAAAGCTGAGATTGCCTTCTTTTTTGACCGTGAGCTGCACATCTTGCCCGTAGTTGATATTGGCAGAATTGCCTCCTCTCACAAAGGCATCCGCGACCGGCAGCACAGAATCGGCTGGGCTTAGCTGTATGGCTTCATAACCCGTCACTGCCACGTTGTCTGTGGAAGTATTCCATACCAGGTCGGCTGTAGTTTGGGCAACACTGGTGGTAGTGAGATTGGCGGGAGCTGATGGTTCTTCCACGGGAACGTTGGTCGTTACCGAAAGGAGGTTACTCATAGCAGACCGGTTGCCGTCCCCGTCCAGGGCTCGCACACCGAGGTCATAGCTTTGCCCGGGTGTGAGGTTCATCACGGTAAGCGTTGTATCACCAGCAGAGGTTCCCAACACGGAGGTTTGGTCAAACAGCAACAATGCCGGCCGCAGGGCAACATCACTGGACTCTTTGCTCACGTAATTAATGAAGCGTGGCCCCCGGCTGCTGATCCGGATGGAAAACAACTGGTCTCCTGCTAACTCGCTCTTTACCAGTCCGGTAAGATCTACATCGATGACATTTCCTACCCCCGGGGTGGTCCATGTAGCAAGGATCTCACTATCCACGGGGGGCTGGTTATTCCATTTGATGCCGTTTTCGGTCCAGCTATTGCTTGGGACCAGGTGCATATCATGCAGATCTACGCCTGAACCGATCACATGCAGCCTTAAAATGGCCTTTTCAAAAGAAGCCGGGATCGTGGAAACATCAAATTTCATGAACGTCCTGCGTGTAAAGGTGAGATTACCGTCCTTTTTAACGGTCAGCAGCTCGTCTTGCCCGTAGTTGTCGTTGGCATTATTCCCTCCTCTTACAAAGGCATCCGCCTGGGGAAGTACGGAGGCTACTATACCAAGTTCTACGGCCTCGTAGTCCGTCACGCCGACATCATCAGTAGCGGCATTCCATACCAGGTCCACCGTTGTTTCTCCTATGTCGGTAGTTGACAGCCCTGCTGGGGCTGTCGGTGCTTGCGCATAGCCGGGTAAAGAGCCGGCCTGTATCAAGGTTAGGATAAGACAGGACACAATAAGAGCCCTGCATCCATGGTAAATGTTTTTCATGGGTGTTTTATTTATAGGCAGTTAAATGATCACGGTTTGACCATTTAACTGCCTGGTGAGACATTCAACATTTCTATTCCATTCAGAACAGAAACAATAGGCTCATAAGAAGCTATAAGAAAAATCAGAGATATTATTATAGTCTACAAGTGCCTGGGCTTTGTAATTACCTTCTACCGTGTATAAGTTGTGGTAGGAGTTGGTATGATAAAAATCACAGTAATCCGTAAATTCATTACATATTTCTGCAATGTCCCATGGGTCACGATATATCGGTCTGATTTTAAAAGAGACTCCTACGTTTGCGGTAGAGTAAAGACTGAAGTACGTGGGCCATTCACCGCTTATGACGGAAAGTTGGTATGTGTACCCATTGGCCAGTTCCCTGCCTGCTTTACTCATCTTTTGCTTCACATGTATGCTGTAACTCATTACTCCAGGGGATAAATTTTGATCGATGACCTCACTATAAATTCGTTTGGAATTATCCAAACTAGATTCTTGATCCTGGGTCACTGGCGTTCTATCTGCCAGGTATTGAAGCGGTTGTATGGACTGAACCGGTTCGATCGAAAAATCATTGTTTGTCAAATAATGATTTAACTCTTCTGCATTTCGAGATGCAATTTGCAGGGTCACAGTATTGGTGTTGGCATCATCCGTCAACACCATTTCAGCTTTAAACAGGCTGACTCCCATCTCTTTTTCAAGAAGGTCTATTTCCGACAATTTTGTGCCGGACTCAACTGAAACTACCTCTTCTGACGCATCGTTACAGCTGATCGTGAACAAAGTCAACAACATAGAACACAGTACTAGGGGGATTGAATTTTTCATACTAAATGGGTTTTAAAATGATAATTAGTGAAGTATTCATAACAACCAGCAACTAATAGCCATTATTCTGGACCATCGCTGTGTTGAGTTGGATCTCATCGATCGGGATGGGCATTGCTTCATGGGTACCGGGAATAAATCCCCTGCTGCCCAGGACATCATCGGCCAATTCCCATCGTAGCAGGTCGAACCATCGGTGCCCCTCTCCAAAAAGCTCTATGTATCTTTCATCCTGGATAGCGGCAAGCAAAGGTGCTCCTCCGCCAACGGCAATGTCCGCAACGATAGATGGGGAATCAATGGGTTCGCCATAGGCTCTTCTTCTTACCTTATTCACATATTCTAGCGCTACTGCTGTGTTACCATTTTCATTCTGTGCTTCTGCATACATCAGGTACACATCGGCTAGACGCATCATAGGCATATTTATTCCCCCGTTGAAAAAGCCAAATGGGGGATTGTTGATCTGCCCGGAGTTTATATCAATGAACTTTCGAGGCCGGTAATCTTCCGGTCCCGAACCCACGTATTCCTCATTTGCAAAAGGTAAGAAGTCACCGGGTTTTATTACTGTAGCGTCCGATCTCGGGTCATCTTGTATTCTATTATAATTTTCTACCGGCACAAATACATTGCCCCATCCATCCAACTCCTCTGGGGCGTGCCGGGTCGCAAATACATGCCCGGGTCCTCCGTCAAAAGAATTCAATGGGTGCTCCCTGGAAAACTGGATCTCGAAAATGGACTCTGAACCATTTTCTTCTGCACCATTGAAGTTATCGCCAAAATTGGCTAGTAGCTGGTAAGAAGCATTATTGATGACCTTATCAAAGTGTGCAATGGCTTGATCCCAATTTTCCTGGTAAAGGTAAACTTTACCCAGGTAAGCCGAAGCGGCGCCGCTGGTAACCCGGCCTAAGTCTCCACTGGCCCATGAAGCAGGCAGCAGGGTTTCGGCATTTTCAAAATCCAGGATAATTTGTGCGTACACCTCATCTACCGTGGCGCGAGGTACAAGAGTTGCGTCACGTTCTGTCGGTGGAGAAAGGGTCAGCGGGAAGCCTCTTACCGAGCCATCTACAGAAACGGGCTGCTCTCCGAAGGTACGTACGCCTAAGAAAAAGGCATAACCCCTAAGAAAGTAAGCCTGCCCTAGTAGTCCATTTCTTTGCTCAAGGGTAAAAGCTTCCGTCCCGGCAAAATCCTCCAGCGCTTGTATCGCCTCGTTGGAGCGAAGGATCACTTTAGCCAAACCGCCCCAAGCCGCATCGAGGGTCTGGTTATTGGGTTGCTGGGAGAAGTCTTTCATTTGGTTCCACCCGGCATCTCCCTGCCACAACAAACCGTATTCATTGGTGACCTGGTGGAGAAAAAAATGAATTTGATCTCCCCAAAGGTCCACCTCTTTCAACGGGGCATACGCACCATTAATGGCCAGGATCGAGGCCTGGTAATCTGTATATACCTCATCCGTGACCAAGCTGTTAGGATCCGAAATATCCAAGAAATCGTCACTACAGCCAAGCACCAGGGCCAGGCAGAGTGGTATTGCGAAAACTATACTATTTTTCATGATGGTATGTTTAAAAATCTAATTGTAACCCAGCCGTGAATATCCTAGACTGTGGGTATCCTCCCCGGTCAATCCCTTTGTTGGCATTGTTACCCGTATCAAATTCAGGATCGAACCCTTCATACGCTGTAAAGGTGAGCAGGTTTTGACCGCTGACGTAAACCCTCATCCTGGAGAGTCCATTGATCCATCCGTCGGGGATCGTGTAGCCTATTTGCACATTTTTCAGTCTTAGGAAAGAGCCGTCTTCCACGAAGTAGGACGATACTCTTGACCGGTTCCTGTTGGGATCATCGTTAATAATCCTGGGCTGATCATTGTTACGGTTTTCAGGCGTCCAACGACCCAGTGCATCCGTGGTCATGCTAAAATCTCCATTCAGGTTGTGCGTGAGTGATTTAAAGCTATTAAAACGATCTACTCCTGCCATACCCTGGAAAAACAAGGAAAGGTCAAAGTTTTTGTATTCGATATTGGTATTAAATCCAAAGATCCATTTCGGCCAAGGGTTGCCGATAAACGTACGATCGGCACTTGTGATCTCGCCGTCGGGTTCGGGCACAAATTCACCGTTTTCATCAAAGCGGCCAATATCGCGGTACCTGAAATCACCCGGTCCAGTACCTGCATTCGTATAAATGCCATCCGGTGCACCTGCATTCAAAGCCTCCAGTTCTGCCTCGCTTTGAATGATACCGTCTACGATGAAACCGTAATAGGATCCGAGCGGCCTGCCGACCTCCGTGACCGTAACATTTCCATCGCCATCCCACCTTCCGGCTACAATCCTTTCGTCTTCATTCAGCCTCTTTACTTCGTTTTCATTGTAGGAGGCATTGGCAGAAATATTGAAAAAGAGATCGTCATTGAGTTGGTCCCTATAGCTTAAAGCCAACTCTAGTCCCCTGTTTTGCATCTGACCTATGTTC
Source organism: Fulvivirga sp. (assembly GCA_028280565.1). Lineage (GTDB taxonomy): Bacteria > Bacteroidota > Bacteroidia > Cytophagales > Cyclobacteriaceae > Fulvivirga. The sequence continues at coordinate 19,107 of JANQLQ010000117.1, read as the reverse complement.
ACGATCGGGTCGAGAGGTCTGCTGTACCAAGCATGTTGTAAAAAGCCCGCCGAAGGAGGAAGGCCCACGGTAAGCAAAAGATCATTGGTGTTTCTAATGTAATAATCCGCCGTTAAGGTGAGCCTGTTTTCCAACAGTGCCAGGTCCAACCCTATATCCAAGGTCTCAATCTCTTCCCATCTTATTTCCTCGTTAGCAAAACGGGCCGGTCTCAAACCTTCCCTAACGTTTTGATTAGCACCAAAAGTATAGAGAGTGGTGGCATTGGTGTAGGCAGGTTGGAAAAGGTACCTCCCTAGCCCGGAGCTGTTTCCTAATATACCATAGCTGGCCCGCAGCTTAAGATCGGATAAGAAAGAAAGTGGCTCCATAAATTCTTCGTTGATGATCCTCCAACCGACCGATGCCGAGGGAAAAACGCCATATCGCTCATCTTCGGAAAATAAACTGCTGCCGTCTCTCCTGACATTGGCTGTAAAAAGGTATTTATCATCATAGCTATAGTTGATACGTCCGAACTGCGAAACGATCCGGTCACTGAGGTCCTGCCCGGTGGAGTTCCTGGCATCGGGATCAGAGCCATTGATTACGTCTAAATTGCCTATAAAGCCAGCTCCTTCGGCCGCATATCGCTGGATATCCGTCCTGATCGCTTCATAACCGGCCAAGATCGTAAATTTGTGTTTCTGAATTTGCTTGTTATAGGTAAGTACGCCATTTCCTAGTAGCCTGAGATTCTCGTCATATTCCTGGGATAACCTGGCCACTGTCCGCGGTGCTGCGCCGCCTCCTAAATAGGTATCTCTAAATTCCCTGTCATTTTGAAACCTGAAATTCCCTCCTAAATTAGCCCTGAAGTTAAGGCCTTCTATTATTTTAACGTCCAGGTAGACATTACCGCCCACGCGGTATTCTTTGCGCAATTCGTCGATTCTAAGCTCGTCCGCCAAAGGGTTTCCCCCCGCGTATTGGTACTCTTGCCTATCAACAGTACCGAACCCTCCAAACCTATTGGCAGGGTTGAATACCGGCAAAGCGGGCGTAGCCCTGATCCAACTATTATTGGCGGCATTCTTTGGATCCCTAAGGGAATGTGTCAGGAAAATAGACTCCCCGATCTTCACCCGGTCCCCTAAGCTAAAATCAGAATTAGCACGAAGGGAGTATCGCTCAAAATCGCTACCCACATGGGTTCCTTCTTCTTTGAAATAGCCTCCTGATATGAAAAAACTAGATGTTTGGTTACCCCCGCTTATCGACAGGTCATAGTTCTGGATGTTCCCATTTCCATACATCACATCCAGCCAATCTGTGGATACATCCGGAAGGTTGTTGGGGTCTGCAAAGGCCTGGATACGCGGCTCACCGGCCAGGTCAAACGCTTCGTTTTTTATTTCCGCATATTGCTCGGTATTGAGCGGATCCGGTAATCCTAAGGGCGAGGTGATCCCTGCATAAGAATTGAAGCTGACTTTGGTCGTCCCTTCCTGCCCTCTTTTAGTTGTGACCACGATAACACCATTCGCGGCGGCCGAGCCATAGATGGCGGCAGCAGAAGCATCTTTGAGGATCTCGATGCTCTCCACATCATTCATGTTGAAGTTGACCCCAGGCGAGGTACGTATACCGTCAATGATCCAAAGCGGATCAGTACCTTGTATAGAGCCTGCGCCCCGGATGAATATTTCAGCCCCGGAGCCCGGTGCCCCGCTATTCCGGCTGACGAATACCCCGGCGGCTCGCCCCTGTATGGCCTGGTCCAGTGAAGGCATGGCCAAATCCTGTATCTCTTCCGGCTTTATGGACGACACGGATCCTGTCAGGTCAGATTTTTTCTGGGTTCCGTATCCCACGACCACTATCTCCTGCAGCGACTTAACATCAGGGTACATGACCACATTTACCTGGGACCTCCCATTTAACGCTATTTCCTCGGGTGTATACCCTACAAATGAAACACTTAGTGTAGCGTACTGATCAGCAACGATCAACGTGAATGCACCATTGGCATCGGTTATCGTACCGTTTGTGGTCCCTTTTTCCAGTACAGTAGCACCAGGTAAAGGCTCCCCTTCTTCATCAACCACTGAACCACTTATGGTATGCTGTAAAACTTCATTAGGCTCTAAAATCCGGGTGGAAGATACTTCTACCTTGGGAGAGGATAGATACTGACCAGGATCAAGAGCCCTTTTCTTTTTTGGCTTTTTCGTTTTTCCTGTTGACTCATCCCCGGTATAGATCACGTAGTGTTGAGCGTCGATCTTTTCAAACAAAAGATCATAAGGCTTGAGGAGCCTGGTGAGCATATCTTCGGGGTTATCCCCGTTGAGTTCCACATCTACTACTTTACCCACGACGGCCTCCAGGTCGTAGGCAAATTTGATATTGAACTTTTCTCCAATTCTTTTGAGAACGGCATTTAAGGATTGTTCATTTTGTAAACCCTCGATCTGTTGTGATGGTAAGGGTTGTATGGAGGCTAAACCCTGGGCACTTGTCTTTATGGCAACAAAAAGGAAGAGCACCAGCAGAATTTTGCCTGAACGTTGTAAGTGTTTGTTCATAATACTAATTTTAGGTTGTTCATTAATTAATCCTGTCAATCTCGATGCGGGCTAGCAGAGTAGATTGGCAGGTTTTTTAGTTTCTATCTTTTTTCTACCATAATCTCATTGTTGTTTTTGGTTATACTTAAATTGAAGGAGCGTGAAATCACTCGCAGGACCAGGTCTAAATCGGTAGACTGGATCTCAGCTTCGAAAAGCATATTTTCAATTTCTTCTCCTTTCACGATCACATCGTAGCCATACCGGTCTTGTATGGTCTCAAAGACTTGGTCCAAGGGTACGCCGTTGAAGATCAGTTCCCCGTTCTTCCAGGAGGAATACACCCGGGTATTCGTCACTTTTTTGGTGATCTTGTTATCCTTTTCAGACACTTCCACGAGGTCCCCGGGAGCCATCATAACCGTTTTTTCAACTCCATCAACGGCCGGGAGGTTGATCTTTACTTCACCTGATTCCAGCACGACCTGTGTCGTGCCCCGCCGGTTATTCAAATTGAATTCCGTTCCTAAGACCTCTACTTCGATATGATTGGAACGGACAATGAATTTTTGGTCGTTCTCCGTATGGATCACGGAAAAATAGGCCTCTCCCGTCAGCTCCACACGGCGCTCATCATGGGGCCATGAAGGGTCCAGTGAAAGGGTTGAATTGGCATTCAGGACAACGAATGACCCATCGGGAAGGGTTACCTCTTTGGTTTCACCAAAGGCAGTGGTGTAAGTTTCGGTACTGTTTACAAAATAATAGAAATAGGTGGCGGTGGATGCTATGATCAGCGCTAAGGTAGCAGCTATCCTGTACAGCCACCGGGTAGAAGAGCCTTTTACCGGGAGGGAATAAATCACGGTCTCTTCGACGGTGTCATCTACTTGTTCGTCCGTGCCCTCTCTCGATAAATTCAGCTCATCGGAAAGTTCTTCTAGTTGTATCCCGGCCTTGATCTTTTGGAAAACAGCTTTTTCGTCGAGGCCAGAAACGGGGGTTTGGAAACCTATGCTCTTCATGAGGGCCTTGGCTTGGTCGACGTCCTGCTGCCGCTGAGGGTCTTGGGCGATCCATTCGCTCCAAAAATGATCGCGGTCATCGGTGGGATCCAACACCCAATCTTGGAAGTTGGGGTCCAACAATAATTTCATGACGGGTGAATCGGCTTTTTTCATAATTATGGTTCTATATCTATAAGGGGCAGAAAAAGTCGGGGCGTCCTCAAAAAAATTCGACTTTTTTTAAAATCTTTTTCCTGGGGGTGAAAAATTGCCAAGGGTAAGCGCTACTGAGGTATAGTTGACCTATTGGAGCAGGTTCCCGGGCTTGTCATATACCGCTTACTAGGAATGCGGCCTATGCCAATAGCAGGTTCAGAGAACCTGTATACATGTAGAAACGGGTTTGGAAAACCCGCGCCAAGTGAATAGCTAGGTGTTCATTTTAACGTTGTATAGACTGTGGAATGGTAGAATGAGCCTTACAGGGAATACCACTCAGAAATTGCCAGCAGTAAAACTACAGACATCTCGTCTTTGAGCACGATCATGGCCCGGTAAATAAGGTTTCTTACGGATTTAGGGCTCATGGCGAGCAGGGCAGCGACCTCGCTGTTTCGAAGGCCATCATAGAATCTTAAGGTTATCGCTTCTTTTTGGCGCCTCGTGAGCTTGTTCAAGGATTTCAGAAGTCGCTCTTGCTTTTCCTTTGAGATCTGCTTCTTGATCAGCTCTGCTTCATGGGAAAAAGTGATCTCAAAATTATATTCTTCCAGGATATTCCGGGTCAACGGCAATTTGCGACTCTCAATGAGTTTCCGGATGATCTTGCGTTTGATGCGCTTGTACAGGTAAAACTTAACAGACTTGACCTGTGGCAGGCTGTCGCGTGACTTCCAGATCTCGATAAAAAGATCTTGTACACTATCTTCGATCAATTCTTTGTTTTTGGTGATCCGGCTCGCGTAAGAGAAAAGATCTTTTACAAAGGTGTTGTAGACTTGGCAAAAGGCCGCTTCATTCCCTTTCGTCATCTCGCTCCAAAGCAATGCAGGCTCATCTGGCTGGGTAGAGCCATTACGTATTCGAAGATCTTTCGAGTGGTTTGTATGGGTTATTATAGATCTCAAAACCAGTGTTTTAAATTACACGTCGCTTGATATGAATTTCAACTTTGCCTCCTAATTACGTAAAAAAGAATTTAAAGTCAAACATTTCAATCGTTTGCGGGCTGAATTGATGTTGTTTTGGAAGTTATGAGCTGTAAACTTTAGTTGTCAAGTCCCTTCGACATAGGATGGGCCGCATAAGTATTACTCACTAGAACAAGGGGGTAATAGAAAATGTAGATCTCTGTGACCATGGCAATCCGGCATATACCTAGCACTGTATCAAGGGGGTGGATATGGACGGCTGTAGGCTATTGTTGGCTTCCTTGGCTCATAACCTAACCTACCAGTTCCTACCGAAAAAAAGTGATTGGAGATCGGCCCCGATAGGTTTCACACTACCCATTATCGTTTTTAGTTTCATCCATATGCTCTATACGACTGAAAAGCATTTCGGATGATGTGCACTTAGATTTGCGAAACGCTCGAGTATTGTAGTTCAGGCGGGTATCTACCTTGAAGCGCAACCATAACGCTGTCCTCGCTGAGGTGAAACCTTTCCGACCTCAAAAAAACTCAATGGGCATAGCAGTGGTTGCAAAATGAAAAGCGAATGGAAGGAAGAGGATTACGGTGATTGGAAAAATGAAAATGCAAAGCGCAATAAGATGCTCGAAGGATTGAAGTAAATCATCAAAGAATTGGAAACCAGTAGTAAGAACAATAGCAATAAGAAAGTACACCAACTTCGGAGCTGTAGTTTATTTTACTGAAGCTTGAAGTGAGGGGCAGTTGATATTGTTTGAAGGTAGGGTCATCGGAAATTCATAGATTATCAGTTTGAGGATCCTTGGAAACGCGTTATTATCTATTGTTGGAAAAAAATGGAGAGTGGAAAAAGGTCAGATTGATACTATCTAGTCATCAAGTTTATGGCTCTAAGGAAGAATGCATATTCAACTCATTTATTAAAGTACCTTACAAATAGAAGACTTTTTGTATTGCAAATCCATTGGCTATTTTTTATTGTGTATCAGTCCAAGCCGGTAGAGCAAATCAATACTTATGAATGTAAATCTTTTGCTTCGATTAAAAGCGTTCCCAAAATCGCTTAAGCTTATTCGAGGCTCTAGAATGAATCTCCATACCCTAAAACCGGCACCTACTCCTACTGCGGTAAAGGCCAAATCGTAGGTTTGCCATTCCCCATTCCAAAAGATCTCGAGAGACGAGTTGCTATTAATCCGGCTTACTTCGAATATGAAATAGCGACTTAACAAATTGGTTTCTCTAGGGTAATAGCGGACTCCGAAATTATGATCAAGAAACCAATCCTTGTATTCAATGACTCCACTACCTGGCGCTCCTACCCTAGAATGATCGTAATGAATACCTGCCGCATATCTTAACTCAATTTTAGGTGTGACTCGATACCCTACCCCAAATTTCCCTCTACTTCCGGTTAGGTTCTTTTGCCATGAAATAGGAATATTTGGGTGTTCACTTAGTTCCTGGAAACCTGTGCTCCTTAATGAATATCCAAACTCCAGTGAAAGTTTAGGGCCAGCCCTCACCTGCCCAAAAGTGCAAACAGGGCCTGTCAAAATAACTAGTGCTGCAATTGCAGATTTTATATACAAATTGAAGTCCACCATGATCTTACACCCCAATCTCGCCCGTCGTAGTCACATGCGGTTCTAGGGGGGTTGATAAAAGGGATTGGTAAAGGAAAATATATAGTACCGGCATCGTAATAGCTATCTGCTGATCGATAGGTGATTGATTCTACTCTTTTAGGTTGAGCGCAGGTTAGGGGTTGAGTTGACCCGAAACACTCCCTTCCTTCAATAGTGATAAAGACTCTTCTTTCACCAGTTGGCACTCCATCTCTCTCATACAGTACGTATATCAGCACATCGCCTAGAACGTTCCCATTAACAGGGTCCCAATTTCTGTAGTAGGTAAAATTCACAGGAATAGTCCGGCTTAAATCGCCCCTATTAATCACATTAATCTGATTACCCCTCGTTTCATCACCAACCTTATAGATTTCTCGGTTCCCACTCTGTCCCGGCCTTACATCGAAAAGAGAAAATCGCTTCAGGTAAACATCAGGCTTGCCAGAGACGTAACTCTCTTTTAGCTCAGCAAGCCTAAAAAATTCCATGTGTGCATTAACCCTTCCTAAGTTATTACTTTGTGGCGCATCTATTCTATCAATACTCACCTTACCATTTTCGTCAACCCGTTCGTTGATTGTGAGCGCCCAAACTTCGTTTTCTTGAGCGAACTTTTCATCAATCATGCGATTATACTCGACTATCTCTCCATTTTCATTTAGTATGTAACCGGGATATTGATCCTTATCTCCTAATCCAATAACAAGTACCGGGTCCATATTAAGCGACTGTACTTTTTCAAACGATGGTATAAGAGCTGTGGACAAAAACGTTCACCACTTGACTTTTCAATGAGGGCAAAGCCATCTTTTTCCAACGTCTGCATAGCTGGTTAAGAGTTAAATGCAACTAGCTTTTCATTAGCCGTAACCAATGATTGAATATTACGTTGTGTGGAAACTTCCATCATTGTTGAGATAAGAACGTTCTCATCCCCGTCAAATTGTTTTTTGATCTCATGATAAATCAATGATTTTGCCTTGGGGTCCTTTGCCGCAACAAGCAGTTCTTTACCCCATTCCATCAAGAGCTTTGTTAACTCCTTAGTGATCTGCAAATTAGTTTCATTTTGGGATGGATCAATGGTTTCGACACTTGCAAGATTAGGTAACTCATCAGGTAAGTTTGATTCTAGTTCATTTAGGTTTGTGTCGCTACAGGAATACACTACACAAAGGCACGAAATCAGTACCCATACAAAATATTGTTTACTGGTTCTCATAATTGTAAGGGTTTAAAATTTAGTTACATGAAGCTAGGCATTGAATGAATACCATCCGTTGCTAACCATTACTTTTAGATACTCTTGTAAGTATCCCTAGTATTTAAATAATACACCAAAGGAAGATTTACGAAAAAACCATTATTTGGAGATACAAAAATTTGCACTGAAACACGAGTGCATGTAAGTTTTACTACTTTCGAATGGGAGAATAATGACTCGATTTTTCGGCATCTAAAAAGCAACCAGATCCTTACATCGGCTAGTGAAATACCTTAAGAGGGTCAACTATTTAAGGGATTAGTATTTGGGGTCTGTGCGCTTAACATTTCATAGAAAATCAGCTTTGACCTTAGACGTTCTAAGTACAAGCTTACCATTCGAGTCCTTAAATATACCGGACCTATAGCATATTCCATTCTGCTGCGAGAAGACCTATTATCAAAAGATGGTTTCAGGCTTACTATCCTGATCGAGTGAAGAACGGTTGTGCCACTTAGCTAGCATGATTGATGACCAAGGAAAAAGGACATATGAAAACTATGGTGAAGACAGGGAATGTCACCTGCAACATAGGAGTTATGCCGAGATATTCATGAGTACCTCAAGCAATAAGGGTAGGAGATTTCGTAAATCTTTTTAATCTTCTACTAAGAGGCTTTGAACATAAAAAAGGCCCTTGAAAGGGCTTTAATACGCGTGATCCGACTGGGGCTCGAACCAAGGATCCTCTCTTTAAAAGGACGTACGACTGGGGTGTCAGCACCCCGAATGGACCTTAGATATGCTAACAATATCTCCAAAGGCTTTTTTGGGTGGATTTTCAATACTTTGGCAAAAGTATATTTTATTTGCCGTAGTTTTGATATTTGGTCGTTTTACCTATCTTTAATATTTAGTTTGAAAATTTGAAGAATATCAATCAACTAATCAAGAATGCCTTCGGAGAAAAATCCGTTCTTTCAAAAGGAGAACTGGTCTCTTTCTTGGTTAAATATTACCCTGATTGGGCGGAGCAAACGGTTAATTGGAATATCCATAAACTCAAAGAAGAGGGTGCCATTCATCATGTTTCAAGGGGGAAATACTCACTGGAACCGGTAAACGGATTCGAGCCGGCGATCTCTAATTCGCTCAAAAGACTGCATGACAGGATCAAGAAAGAATTTCCATATGTCGAATTCTGTGTTTGGGACAGCCGGTGGTTCAATGAATTTATGATTCATCAACTTTTTCGGTACCAGTTGGTAGCAGAAGTGGAAAAGGATGTCCTGGAATCGGTTTTCAGCTCCATTACAGATTTTAGCAAAAAGGCATTTCTGAACCCTGATGCTACGATGTACGAGAGATACGTCTCAAATTTTGATGAGGCCATTATAGTAAAGCCCCTGGTATCAGAAGCTCCAATTTCCAAACAGAATGGATACCGGATAGCACCCTTGGAGAAACTACTAGTTGATGTGCTGATCGACAAGAATCTTTTTGCCGCTCAGCAAGGAGAAGTTGAAAATATATATAGGGCGGCAAATGAAAAATATTCTATCAACAAGCAAAAAATGAGAAGGTATGCCTCTCGGAGAAACCAGCAAGAGGAAGTAGAAAAATACTTAGTCAAAACTTCGGCAATATAGACATGAATTTGCCAATTATTTGAAATGATAACCGAAAGCACATATCACCCCGAAAGATTAAAAGAGACTTCTGGAAAGTTGGGAAGAAGGGTCGATCCAAAAATGCTGGAAAAGGTAGTATATGCATTTACGCTCCTGGAACAATTAAGGGCCAATGATATTTCGTTAATCTTCAAAGGAGGTACTTGCTTACTGTTGATGACAGACCCTCCCAGGAGGTTCTCCATAGATATCGACATTATTACAGAAACCAGCCAGGAGGAGATTGAGACTACCCTTGACAAAATTGTAAAGGAGACCAGCTTCACCAAGTGGTCAGCAGATAACGAGCGAAAGCATGTAATAGGCGCTCCTATGAGTCATTATAAGATCTATTACACGAGTCAACTCGATCAGCATTATGGCGATGAGCCTATACTCCTAGATATACTCTATACTGCCAATCCATACTCACGGATACAGACGTTAGAAGTAACTCATGAATGGTTGGAAATTGAAGGGAAGCCTGTTACAGTCGAGGTTCCTGTACCGGAGGCCATCTTGGGAGACAAGCTCACTGCCTTTGCCCCAAAAACAACCGGAATCCTGTATACCAAAGGCAGGCATACTGAGATCATCAAACAGCTTTTTGATATCTCCCATCTATTCGATGTAAGTGAGGATATAGGGACGGTCAGAGCATCGTACCATAAAGTTGTAAAAGAAGAGATCAAGTTCAGAAAACTCGACCTGGATAAAAACCAGGTACTGGAAGATACATTTCAGGCTTGTTGGGCTCTTGCCCTGCGTGATGAGAAAAAACCGGATTTCCAACACCTGAAAACAGGGATACAGAACATTACCAATTTCATTATTGGCAGGTTCAAAATAGAAGAGGCAATTGTCGCAGGAGCCAAAACCGCCTATTTGTGTCAAATACTCATGAATGGGACCACTAGTTCTCCAAAGAAGTACAGCAGCCCAGAAGAAATAAAAGATTGGCTGATCGAAAATGCCACATATAACAAGCTCAATAAACTCAAGAAAAGTAACCCGGAAGCCTTTTACTACTGGTACTAGGCCATTAACGAGATAAAAGTAGATGTCGAAGAACCGGCCAAAAAATAGTGGGCGAAAACAGTATTGTTAAGGCACTTTCGAAATACAGAATCCAGAAATCCGAGGAGAATATAGTTCAACTAATAAGAGACAAAGTGGTAGACAACTATTCTCTAATTCTATTACAAATTGATAAAGCGACGTACCCTTAGAAAAACATAGGTTCTTCAACAGAAGAAGACTACCTTGAAATTATCCGAACAGCCGTCAAGAATATTAAAAAAAATCTGCAAACTTCTGCAAAAAAGCTTTGAGCATAAAAAAGCCCTTCAAAAAGGGCTTTTAAACGTGATCCGACTGGGGCTCGAACCCAGGACCCTCTCCTTAAAAGGGAGATGCTCTACCAACTGAGCTATCGGATCATTATCTGAATTCCATTAAAAAACCCTTTCCAGGGCGCTGTTTTTCAATAGAGTTGCAAAGGTAATAGCCCAACTATAAAATACAAAATAACCCATTAAAAAAACTGGAAAAATATCTGTACTAGGTCCCACCCACATAATCCCTGCCGACCAAGTCTCATTTTTTCTTACAACACCATATATTTGTACGTTATGTATGGAAAGATTGCATTGTTTGTCATTAGCGTTTCTCTAAGTGGGGGTTTGGCTACTATAGCCCAGGCCATGCCTGGGGAACAGTTGGCCTATGCCGATTCACTTTTTGATGCAAAAAAGTACACCGAATCATACGAGGTATATGATCACTTGCTGGAAGTAGAAAAAGTATCTAGCTCGGCCATGTTACTGCGTATGGCATTTATCCGGGAGGGGTTGGGCGATTACAGCGGCGCACTGTATTACTTAAATACTTACTACTTAAAGACAGCAGATCGAAAAGTGCTAACAAAAATGGAGGAATTGGCAGAGAAAGAACAGCTAGACGGTTATGAATTTACCGATTTTGATTTCTTACGGACCAATTTTTATAAATACTTTGACATCATCACTTATGGGCTGTTGGCGCTGTCCGTACTTATGTTGTCATTGACTTATTATCAAAAATTCAAAAGACAGCAAAACCCTATACTGCCGGCATCGCTGATGGTGGTATTTTTAGGAATTCTTTTTTACACCTTAAACTTCGGAAGAGACTACAACAAGGCGATCGTCTCCGAATCCAATACCTACTTAATGAGCGGCCCCTCTGCCGGGGCAGAGGTGATCGATATCTTGGACAAAGGGCACCGTATCGACTACCGGGACCAGCAGGATGTATGGGTGAGGGTAGCTTGGAGAGACAAAACGGCTTTTGTAAAAAGGGATAAGCTACGCTATATCGGCCGTTCTGTTTTTTAAAGCGTCGATCGCTCAAACGCTGAGTAGGCATTTGTAGCTATCCGTTTGGAAGTAGGGCATCATTGAAAATTCAAGTGGCGTATGGAGGGGAGACCTCCAGGAACAGCGCGGCCCATTTGAGGCCTGTGGGTGAGCGGCCTATAGGGGCTGGATAGTGTGTTTTGCGCGGAAAATGGGCTTTGTTGCTGGCACCCTTTTCTTTTGTTTCGTTTTCTTTTGGGCGTGCAAAAGAAAATGAAAACCGGGCTTAGAACCACAAAATCCCGCTTGAATTGCTCATTACGAAGATAGCATTACCCGGAACATCTTAAAACATAACTTAAATTGCCAAAATTAAACGTTCTACTACCAAAGCTAATTTTCAAGGACGTTTGGAAGTGGGCGCGTTTAGAATTAGGCAAAATCCTAGTACCGCCTCGCTTATCACCTAGGCTGCACACTTGTATAACTCAGAAGATCAAACTGAAAATATTAGCTGCAATCTCTACAATGATGAATAGCATACCTATTACGAAAAGGCCTATCAATACTTGGTCTTTGTTCTTTTTCATGACCTGTTCATTTTGTTTCCAAAGTAGGGTATTGCGGTTCCCTTTTCCTTCGCATCATGGTAATGGGCTGCTGTATCTTTTTATAGATGAACCTGGCATAGTGTTCGATCACCGGTATAGGGCATAAATAATTACACCAAGGCCGTTTGATAAACAGGGAAAAGAGTAATACAACTCCTAGGAAAAGTACCTCCCGGTTAGTGCCCAAGAGGTTGAAAAGTGTACCGTACACTTCGTAAGAGCTTAATCCCGGGTTCCTGTAAACCAACGCGATCATAATGGCCAAAAGTACCACCACCCGGCGAGTCCAGTCAAACAGGTTGTGGTAGGTTTTAGAATGTAGCCCTTTTGCACCCCCTACTACACCTACACACTCTTGTACCACACCAAAGGGGCAGATGTACCTGCAGTAGGTATTTCTACCCGTAGTAAGGAAGATCAAGATGATACCAAAGATCAGCAGGTACCAGTAAAGTTGATGATAAACATCCGGCCAATACCCCATGATCAGCTTATTGATGTCCACCAGGGTAAGCGGATGGTTATATACAAAACCTACGAATATCATTCCCAATACCATAATGGTCCATTTCAGGGTATTTTTATGACGGGCAGGTACTTTGGCCGTACCAATCGTGGCGACCAGCAACAGCAGTACCAGGCTGATCTCCGGGATACCAAATTTGATACGCTCTTGGGGTAGATAGGGTGTAATGTCAATGTTAAACTTTGACTCGGCGATATCCAATGTAGCTTCTTTCACAGAGGTCACGATAGCACGTACGGTATATGTAGCCCCGGTCACGCCGTCTACATCTTCATAGAGTGTAATGGGATCTTTGTAGGTTTTACCCACTAGGGTTTCGGCCAATCCACTTTGCTGCACCCGATCAAACCATGAAGGGGTCTCCCGGTGTTCCACCACTTCTATTCCAAGGACAGCACCCATGGTATCTATTGCTACTGCCACCTTTAACGGCCCTCCAAAACCATTGTAAGCACTTGTGGTCACACACCCGATCAAGCGCTCTTCCGAATCAAAGGCCAGGTAAGTTTCATAGCCATCTCCTTCAAATCGAGACGCCCCCGGGAAAAGTTTCGAGAAGTAAGGCGTTAGATCAGTCGTGGCCCGGTTAAACCCAACTATCGCACAGGCTACCAGTAATAGCAAGGTAACCCACGCCAACCGCTCTTCTCTTTTCTTCTTTTTTACCCGGTCACGCTTTATTTGCTGCTTCGATCTTCTCGTGCTTTCCATGGGCAAATTTTTGTTTAAGGGTTTCGAAACCGCCGTGGATGTACTGCTTGTAAGCCACAGCCAAAAGGATAAGACCAACAATCAATAATCCATTGACCAGGGGTACTAACAGTTCCCCTACATGGGCCAGCAGTACTGGCATCGTGTAAAAAAGTATGGCCAATGCCGGTGCCGGTGCCTGCCCAGAAGCTGTTTCTACCAAGGTGTAGACCGTTCCGTCCATGTCCCTCAAGGGGCTGATCATCAAGCTGCCCACCACACCGAGACATAACAGCATGATCGCCAGCCATTTGAATAATGGTCGCTTGGTCGTTACAATAATCACCGAAGCTGCAACAAGCAGCAGGACCGGCAATAGCCATGCCCACCCAAAAACCAGTAATACACGCTTTATAGAGCTCTTCCGGGCCGTTATTTCTTCTGCAGTCACCTGCTGTTGCAATTGATCCGCGAGATTGATGGCCGCCGGCACTTCAACGGCCGCCAGTTGCTTCTGCAATGCTAGGGCAGCCGGCGCAATTAGCATTTCTTTGATCGAGTCGGGGGGTGTGCCCATGTAGTGATCAAAATTGTCTGAAAACTCCCCGGCATTGAATTTTGCCACTACCGTATCGCGCATAGGTGGTAGCGTAAAATTTTTGTAGATCCAACGTACCAGGAATTCGGGGTCGTTTCCCAACCGGGAGAAATACAAGCCAGGTCCCAGCGTCATTTGAGGGTAAGTTTCTTCACTCGTTAACCAACTACTGATGCTATTTGCTGCCTCGTCGAGTATGGCCAGCCGTTCTGTGGCAGGAATTACCGGGTCCAAAAGCCTTACCATCTCCCCAGGGGCCACACCTGAAAGCATGGATTGCATCATCCGTTCTTTCAAGGTCTCAGGGTATTTGCCATAGAGGGTTTCATAGGCTAGTGTTTTCTTTATTATAAGGGGAAGGGCTTCATCGGATAGAACTTTTTCTGCCACTAGCTCGGTCACAGATGCTTTATTCCCGAGCATCCCGGCTGTTCTTTTCAAGCCAAGGGCCAAGGGTAACAGGATGGCTGCCACGCTAATAAGCATAATCAAAGCAATGGTAACTCCTAGTTTGGCAGTTGAGGATTGTCCGTCACTTTGTGCCGATCTATCGGGATGGTCTTTACTCCGCGCCAAGCTGTTATAAGCCAGCAAACCGAAAATAAGACCTAACCCGCTAAAAATTAAGATGCCCATGTAGGCCGCCATGGGCTCACCTTCTCCAAAGCTGGTAGCCGCCCAGGCCGCCCCGAAGGGAATCAGTATAATAGCGGTGATTCCAAAACTCCAAGTCCGCGTCGAATAGCCGTTTTTCTTAGCCTTCAGGATAAAATAATATAGTGAAAGAGCAAAAGCGGCACTGAGAGAAATGAGCGTGAATAATTCCATAGCTTTTTCTTTTAATCTTCTTTATTCCAAAAATTTTGTAGGTTTTTATTTTCAATATTTCCATACCCAAAGGCATCATCCAACTGGCGGGCTATATCGCGACCGATAGGTACGCTCACGACCATTTTGGACAGATCGTGCACCCAAGTATCGGGTTTGTTGTAAGGGCAAACGGTAAGACAGATACCACAACCTGTACCAAATTTTTCCCATTGGCTAAAGCATTTCTCATTGTCGTGGTACCACTTTTTTACTCCCGGGTGGGAAGAAATAGAATCTACTGTAGGTTTTTCACCCGGTTCCTCATCCAGCGAAATGGCTTTCGAAGGACAGTGATCCGCACATTTTTTGCACTTTTTGCAAAACTCCTGTACCCCAAAGGTGATGGGTTGGTCCGGTTCTATCGCCAGGTCAGTATACACCTTCTGTATCCGTACCCCTGAACCGTACTTTGGATGTATCATGGTGCCCATCCTACTGTACTCCCCTAATCCTGCTTGTATCGCCGTAGGTACACTCATCGAAGTATCATTTCCAGCAGGAATAGCCTTGTAGCCTAGGTTGTTAAGAAACACGGAAATTTTGTGGCCAGCCTCCGCCATTTTCGCATACCCGATGCCGGCCGCAGCGTCCATTAAATAACCGGGCACTTTCATAGCCTCCTTGTCCATTTCATGGATGGTGACGATCACGGATTTTATCTCGAACGGGAAAACGGCCTCTTCCTCGTAGTTTCCGGGGACCTTGTTAAGGGCTTTGCCTACATCGTACCATTTACTGTAGATCCAACGTTCATCGTAAGGAGCGACCCCCACATCGTCAGCCCCTAAAAACCTGGCCGCCCGCTTGATGTAATGCGCCGCATGTTTTGGGGATTTAAAGGGGTACTTTTCCTGTATCTTGGGGTTGGTAAACCTATCCCAATCGGCAAAGATCCCTTCATTTCTTACCCCTGCCCCGCTTAACCCAGTGGTATCGTTTTGGCCTGCAAAGCTGGCATGCTCCAGGGCGTGCTCCAGTTTGCCAAAACCCGGCTCTTCCACCAATGGGTTAGGTACCATATAAAACCATTTGGTCATGAAACTAAGCCCACGCCCTCCAGGTTCATTATACTTGGGGTCCCATCCCCACCGGCAAAAAATGGTATTCTTTTGACGCATACGCTTATAGGCCGGTGAGATTTTATAGATGTCATCGATCGACTTGTATTTTTTAGTTGTAAAGGAAAATTTTTGCTTTTCCTGTCCTGCCACTACCGCACTCGCTACTCCCAATCCTCCTAAAACGGGGGCACTCAGCCCGGAAAGCAATGATTTTTTCAGAAAATCCCTTCTTGAATTCTCTTTGTCATTTTTAAAATGATGCTGTTCCATGGGCTTAATCGTCTTTATTCCAGAATTCCTCGACGTTCCCCGGTTTTATATCCCCATAGCCGAAGGCATCATCCAACTGGCGTGCCACATCGCGTCCTACAGGTATACTCACCACGGCCTTGGAAATATCATGTACCCAGTTGTCTTTCTTATTGTATGGACATACGGCTACGCATATCCCACAGCCGAGTCCCTGCCGTTCCCAGTATTGGAAGCAAGTTTCACCATTTTGGTACCACTTCTTCACCCCGGGGTGACTGGAGATGGTCCCAGTGTTAGGGGCTTTTGTGGGCTCGGTCTCTAGGCTAATGGACTGGGAAGGACAGGCGACCGCGCATTTTTTACATTTTCGGCAAAACTCCTGCACGCCAAAGGTGATGGGTTTATCCGGCTGAAGTTCCAGGTCCGTGTATATCTTGGAAAGGCGAATGCGAGAGCCATATTTTTCATGGATGAGTGTTCCCATACGGCTGATCTCACCTAAACCGGCCTGTATTGCGACAGGAACACTTAACCCAAGATCATTCCCGGCAGGTATACAACGATACCCTAGTTCATTCAGAAAAGTAGCCACTTTAAAGCCCACCTCCGCCATGCTGGCATATTCCTTTTGAACAGCAGCTTCATTGATCGCACCGGGGCATTTCATGGCGTCATAATCCATTTCATGGACCATGGCTATCACAGACTTTACCTTGAAAGGAAATTTACCTTCCACGTGCTTTATTTCTCCGCCGGATAGAATCGACGCCGTACCATCATACCATTTGCTGTATGTCCAACGCTCATCATAGGGAGCAATCCCTACGTCACTAGCCCCGAGGAACCTAGCCGCTCTTTTCACATACTTACTGGCTTCCGCCAGAGATTTAAACTTGTGCTTGCTGGGATTTACTTCTTTCGTATGGGTTTCCCAGCTATTAAGTATGCCTAGATCGGTGGCACCGATAGCTCGCAAGCCTACGGTTACGCTTGTCGCCTTGGTAGCTGCCGAAGCCAGTGCAAGATCTACCGGGGACCAACCCGGCTTATTCTTTAAGGGATTAGGCGCCATCCCCATTTTTTTGGAAACTAGGGACATCAAGACAGGTTTGACCTTTTCATCCCAGAAACCACGATTGAAAACCGTGTTCACCTGGTCCATGCGACGATAATTCGACTCTATCTCGTAGATATCGTCAATGGCATCGTATTGCCTACGAAACAAAGCAAAATCCGTTTTCTTCTTTTTACGCTCCTTTCCCGGGACATTGGGCTCAGCAGAAAACGGCAGGACAGGAGCTAGCAAGGAAAGCGAGGCCTTTTTCATAAATCCCCGCCGGTCCTTTTTGAAGGACCTTAGCTTAGGTTCTATCTTTTCAATCATGAGAATCAACGAGTTTGAGTTTAAGCTTTTCTGTAGGTTGAAGCAGGTGACTGAAGTAATCCGTCATGTGATGTACCAATTGGTCATCCGTATACTCACAGTAGATAATGGGATAATTCGTAAAAAAGCCCCAGAAAAAGGTAAGAAAGGATTTAGCAATAAAACTAGGATCCATCGAGGTACGAAAAACCCCCGCTGCTATCCCCTCGCGGATAATTCCTTTGTAAGACTCGATAATAAACCCCTGGGTACTAATTACCTTCTCTTTAAGATCTTCAAATTCGGCAGGGCTTTCTTCCAGCAGTTTATTGAGCAGGCATATCTGCCCATGTTTTCGCTCCCGGTCATGCACCAAGTCCTTTATAAATCCGATAACCTTTTCCAGCGGGTCGACAGGTCTTTTTAAGTTTTCTTCTACCCTGTGCATGGCATCCATGGCACTGTCCAGGATAAGGCTTCTAAAAATGGTTTGTTTGTTGAGGAAATGCCAAGTGATGGCTCCTCGTGTAAGATCCGCGGCAGCAGCTATCTCCCCCAGGTTGGTGGCGGCATAACCTTTTTTTCGGAATATAATATTGGCCGCTTCTAAAAGTTGCTGCCTGGTCTTTTCTGCGTCTTCTTTAGTTCTTCTCATGCCTTATATTATACATACATTAACAAATGTATGTATATAGTTTGATCTACTTCAATGCTTTATCCTTGATTTGACATGATTTTTGTCAGTTTTTGTCCCTACCTTCTGAATTAGCTTGTGCAGAGTTTCCCAGCTAGCGTAGAAAGCCTTGCGACTTTAGGGGTATGGCTTTGTCCCTGTGAAATTCCCCATCGAGCCGCGAAGGCATCAGAATTATCCAACAAGAGCTAGGGTAAACGGGCCAGTGGGACATCTTGGCCAGCTTACAAATGTGGGTGTATGAAAATATGGCTGGATTAAAAAGTAAAAAAGATCTCTTGGTGATTCTTTGAGTCTTAGTGCCTTCGTGGCCGGAAAACCTGCGCCATCAGGGCACAAATGCACCAAGGGTCGCCAAGCTGTAGCCAAAACTATCCCAAGTAATATCAAAGTGATAAATGGTTATCGAGTCCAGGCTACAAACTATTATTCCTATCTCTTATGTTTCTTGAACAAGTGGGCTAGTAACACTAGCACTACTTTGTCAGATTTAAGTCATTGATAATGAGTTTTTAGTTTCAAACCTAGTGCCAGCGAGCTGTAAAGGATGGGAGATCCACATCCTGTTCTAAATCCATCCAAAACCTACCTAAGAACCTCATTCCTTACTTTCTAACCTCGTCATTTTTACTTTCCAACCTCGTCATTCCTGCCGGCCTTGCCGGGTGAGCGATGCGCGAGAGCAGGAATCTGTTGTGTCGTTGAACCTGAACCTTTTTTTGGGTATACTGGGTTTTCGTTTCACGACTTCGCAGATTCCTTGTCGCGCCTAGCCCAACACACAAACTGCAAGGAATGACGATAGAGAAGTTTTTTTTCGTTTTTGATGAGGACACCCAACGGTCTCATTTTTAGCTAAATCCCTGTCTGTCAAATAATTGAATGTGACAA
>JANQLQ010000114.1 GCA_028280565.1 Fulvivirga sp. | reverse complement strand
ATTAAACAATGAACTCTCTTTGCCAAGTTGGGAAGTTCTCGACAAGTTAGCAATAGGCAAAGGGCAGTAGGCAAAATGGGGGGTGCCGACTGTTTACTGCCGACTGCCGACTTTGGGAACAAAACCGAATAATTAGTTTAACTACCATGTGAGCCTTGGCACAGCACTATGGTCCGCCCGGAACTCAATGTTAGAAAGGAAAGTATGTTAACGTACGTTCGTAGAACTATAAGCAAGATCGTCATTCCTGCCAGCTCCTTGGGGAGATAGGGGTACGAGCAGGAATCTGCGAAGTCGTCGAACGAGAACCCAGTAGGCTACAAAGAGCACCATTTACACTGACCGACCCAGCAGATTCCGGCTCTCGCATAGGCTGATCCACCACCATCGGCCGGAATGACGTTAAAGAAGGTTTTTTTCGTTTTTGATGAGCTGCCTGGCCGACTTCTTTATCATTAAATCTCTCGTTATTGACCGATTGAAAACAAGGCTTGGTTACCGAATTAGCACGAACACGGTGTATTACATCCCAGCTTACAAAGATAAAATTGTACTATAAAAAGAATAATATTTCATAGTAATATTTACTTTGAATAAAAAAATATCAAAAAAGTTAATTTTTTGGGTTACGAATCTATTTCTCTTTCATTAATGCATTGACAACGGGGGATTATCTCCCGCATGGCCTGGGCCCAGGTTTTTAATACAGTTAACCAAATTTATTCACATTAACCTGTAATAAAACTATGAAAACTTTAATGAAAAAGTTGGCTTCATCATTTGTATTGGCCACGATATTAGTAACAGCTTGTAATAATGAGCTGGATGAGCAACTGGTAGCAGAGAATACGGATCAACCTGTGCAAGACGGCCAGGAAATAGAGGGCAAATATATCGTCGTTTTTAAGGACAATTCTATTCCTTCCGGGCGATCGCGTGGTGCCAATTTTGCCAATAGGGAGGAAAAGGCAGCCTATTCTAACCGTGTAAAAGAGGACGTAACTACCAAAGTCCGGTCCTTCTTTAGGCAATCAAATATCGAAGAGGAGAAAATAGAGCGTTTTTATACTTCGGCCTTTAGTGGGGTGCTGGCTAACCTTACCGAGGAGGAAGCTCAAAAAATGGCAGATGATCCTAATGTAGCCTCTATTGAGTTGGATAAAAAAGTGATCTTGCCTCCGCCGGTTTTCGTGCCTATTGACACGTTGGTTTTAAACCTTCAAACCAAGACCTGCGCCATCAATAATGCCGGGGGCTTCCAGGATGGTAGCACCAAAGGCACCTGGATCTGGATCGTAGATACCGGCATCGACCTGGATCACCCTGACCTGAATGTGCTCACGAGTACTCCGTTTGCAAAAGCTTTTGTAGACAGCAGCCCTGATGATGCTTTAGGCCATGGCACCCACGTAGCGGGTATAGCTGCAGCGAAAAATAACTTGTTTGGAGTAGTGGGTGTCTCAGCAGGGGCCAGGGTGGTACCGGTAGACGTATTCGGCGGATCCGGCTCAAGCGCTACGTCCACTATTCTTGCAGGCATTAATCACGTATCCATGTATGATATACCGGGAGATGTTATGAACTTGAGCCTAGGTGGGTATGCAGGCTCCTCCTGTGCTACTACCTCCGCTTACATTGGTGCTGTAAACAGTGTGGCAGGCACAGGGGTACACGTGGCTATTGCTGCTGGTAACAACAAGAGCCAGGCCTCTCTTTACCAGCCGGCATGCTTGGCAGGAACCAATATCTACACCGTGGCTTCTATGAATTGTAACAAAACCTTTTCCGCTTCTTTTACCTGCAACCCTGCCTATGGTTCGAACAAGGGCTCTTACTGGAGCGGTGGTCCTATTGATTACATAACTACTGGGAACAGTGTCTATTCTACTTACAAGAATGGCGGCTATGCTACACTCTGCGGAACCTCCATGGCTTCCCCGGTAGTGGCCGGTATTCTTCATGCCAAAAATGGAGCGCCTGCATTTGGCGGTTGGGTACCGCATGCCGGCGATTGGTACCGGGTAGCAAAACTTTGACCAGTACTTGAATACCCGGGAACGTGAACTCGATAAGAAATAGGGTTAGGTTAAATGGTAAAGAAGACCCCTTTTGCGATTCTTTGGGCTTGCGTGCCTTGGAGGTCTAGGAAGCTTCGCCACCAAAGCACAAATGCACTAAGCGTACTAGCCAAACTATCCCAGGTTACATCAAGGTTATAAATGCTTATCGAGTTGAGGTTTGGAAGTAAAACAGGTAGGGATTTTAGCTCTACCTGTTTTTTTCTTTAAAGGTGATCTAGTTGGTTAAGTACGGCGAGTACCTCGTTTTTATACATCCGGCCGATGGGCAGCTCCTTACCCGGCACCTCGATGAACGATGCTGAAAAAGTCTCTATTTTATGAAGGGGCACTATAAAAGAACGATGGATGCGAATAAAAGCGTCTTCAGGAAGCTTCTCTTCAAAATAACTAATGGTTTGGTGGGTGATCACATCTTTTCCGGGGGTCTTTATTCGTACGTAGTCTTTCAAACTTTCAATGTAAAGAATGTCTTTCAGCAGTACCTTCACCATTTTTTTATCGGCTTTTAGATAAAGGTAAGGCTCTTCCATGCCCATAGAGCTTTGTTTTTCCTGTGGGGTGGGGCCGTTCTCCTTTTTATACATTTTACTCACCGCCTTAAAAAAGCGTTCAAATGAAATGGGTTTTAACAAATAGTCCAGGACATCCAATTCATAACCCTCCAGGGCATACTCCCGGTAGGCAGTGGTCAATATCACTTTGGGAGGGTCCTTCAATGTTTTTAAAAAATCGAGCCCGGTAAGCTTTGGCATTTGAATATCGAGAAAAAGCAGGTCAACGGCCTCTTTTTGTAATACTTCAAAAGCACGCAACGCGTTTGTACATTTAGCCACGATTTCCATATCATCCAACCTGTCTAAGTAAGATTCAATGATCTCTATGGCAAGCGGTTCATCGTCTACTATCAAACATCTTATTTTCATAAAACGTCAATGTTATTTTTGTTAAATTTCTACCTATGGCATAGGGCTTATCCATCCTTGGAGCAAAGTAGGAAATCTGAAATAGGAAAGTGAGTAGATCTTCGATTTATAACTCGTCACCATTTATTTCAAAATCGTCTATTCCCCAAGGGTTCAATCTATCAAATTTACTCCTAGGTTAAGTTCCGCATTCAACCCTTTTCCTGGTTCCATCTTTCCGATGCCTGGTTTTAATTATTCTTCCATCTCGATTTTTAAAACCACCAGGTACGAGTCATCTTCATCGAGTATTCTTAGATCGTAGTTCCCCGGATATAGCAGTTGGAGCCTTCTTTTTACGTTTTGCAGCCCTATGCCTTCCCTGTATTTCTGTTCGTCTTTACTTACCTCGTTACTTTTGCTATTGTCTACTTTCAATGTCAGTGTGTTTCCTTTAACGGCCAGGTCTATGCTTACCCAGGAACTTTCTGTCTCATCACTGGTGCCATGCTTAAAGCTGTTTTCTATAAAGGGAAGGATAAGCATAGGCGCAATTTTATGCGCCCCGTTTACCCCGTGGATGTTAAGTGCTACATCCAAACGATCTCCGTATCTCAGTTTTTCCAGCGATACATAATTCTCTAAAAGCTCGATCTCCTTCAGTAGTGATACCCGGTCAGTGTTACACTCGTATAGCATGTAATTGAGCAGGTGCGATAATTTTAGCACCACTTCAGGGGCGTTGTCAGATTTTTTTAAAGTGAGGGCATATAGATTATTCAGCGTGTTAAAAAGAAAGTGCGGATGTACCTGGGAGCGCAAAAATTTCAACTCGGCACTTAACTTGTCTTCTACAAGTTGTTGAGTGGCTTGTTGGTATTTATACCATTGTTTGAAGAATTTGATCAAAGCGGCCAGGACTACCACCGGGTAGATATACGTAGCAGATTTTAATATCTTACTAGGATACCAAAGCGGACCCCAGTATTCTCCGTCCCACAATACCGGGAGTTCGATGAAATAAGCCGTAGTCCAATGGATAAACCCGGCCACTAACAACACGATCAAGACCAGGGAGAAGAAAACACCATACCTTTCTTTCAGTAAATACCTGGGTAAAAGAATATAGATGGTAAGGTAGGTAGCCAATAGTTTTTCAGGGAGATGCAGGAGCTGTATTTGGAACTGCTTTGCATAGTCCTCGTTAAAGCTCCCATAGAGCACAGCAAAAAAGGTAATAAAAGCAAGCCAAAACAAGATATGTTTCCATACCCTGGGTATGCGCTGGTAGTATGTAATAAAGCTCGCCTGCATGATGAAATGTATAAAATTAATCGAGTTTCAAGTCGTAAAGTTTTAGATCGGTATTTATTTCGACTGACAACGCTCTAACCTGTACCAACGACTTTCTTGGGCTTATGAACGTTCAAAATTTACGATTGTCTAATTCTGTCATGGGATATGGGTCGTTAGGCTAAATATTATGCTAACGAGTTGGTAAACAGTGACAAAGAATACACATGCAAGTTATGCTGTTTAGCCTGGTCACTGGTGTCGTGTCAAGCCTTAAATGACGTATAGCGATGTGGATGATAGGTTATATTTACCCGTTGAGGAGTTTTCGACAAGTTAGCAATAGGCAAAGGGCCGTAGGCAAAACATGAGATTGCCGATTGCCCTTCACCAACGGCCGATTTTAAGAACGGGATTCGAAAAAATAGTTAACCGCCCAATTGCACTTAACACTAGGATACCTGCGTTGGTAGTAAATGTCTTGAGATCCTTTAATACGCAGGTTGGAAATCCTAGCATCAACGGTCAATTCCAGCATGGGTACAAACCTATGCGTGGTAGTTGCAGCTGCTTATGTAACGCCTTCTAACCACCATAACATTACTGGCTGACCTTGTACAGTAGTAAATCAAACCCTGTTTGAAGGAGCTGTTTGGTTAAGGATGTATAGGCCCACAAGGGAAAGGAGTTGACCTTGCACCAACGATCATTGCCCCTCTAAAAGCTTTTTGGCCTCCTCTAAGGAAGAATACATCTGGTCTTTAACAGCTTTGATCTTCTCCTCTTGGTCTTTGTAATAGTCCATAATGGCTTTCTCGTCCGCACCGTCTTCTTGGGGCTTGAAATCACGCATCCATTGCATCATGGCTTCATCGGCTTCACTAAGTGCAAGTTTGGCCTTTTCCAGTTCTGAAATGACCTCTTCGCTGCCGTTACTCGCGCGCAAAGAATCCAGCTTTTCTTGTAACTGGCCCTTGGCTTTCATGATGTTATCCATTTTTGGCATGATCTCATCGTGGATCTGCATTACCTGGTCGTGCAAATCTTTGCTCGTGCCGGTACTCTCTGTGCTAGTTTCGGAAGATTGATCCTTTTTGGTATTTTGGCATGAAGCGGTCAAAAGTACTGCTATGATCACCAATAAAATATTAAAATTATGTCGTTTCATGTTCATCAATTTTGGTTGGGTTAAAGCTAGATAGAAACGACTTGAACGGCAAGCCCGTACTTTTTTAGTTGCAGTCTGCAATATTCCTATTTGAACTAGCTATGATTACACTTTGAGAAGTATTGAAAAGACTTAAGTCGAGTTAATTATTTGGCGTGATAACCCAACCAATGCCTGATTTTTTCGTATAGTAATTTGCTGAATTATAATAAGTTATATACCTTAGCTTAATTATAAGCTAGAAACTAGTGCATATTTGTAATATTTTTTTTGGACTACTGGCTTAATTTTTTGAACTTTTTAACATGAAACCTCGAAAATTACTGTGGCGGTCCGTCCGGTTCTTTGTGGTTTGTGTCCTTACCTTGACATTGGGTATTGAGCAAAACTTAGCAGGAACGGGCGCTCCGAAAGAAGCTATTCACTACGTAGTGATCGGTGCATTCAAAATAGAAAAGAATGCCGAACGCTTTGTGGAGTTCGCGGTCAGCAGTGAGCTACCGGCCCAGTATGAGTTCAATCCTTCCAGGCGGTTGTTTTACGTATATGTCTATTCTTCAAAGGACAGGAGCGACGCCACACGTGAATTATACCGGGTACGTAAAAAATACCAGCAGTACCAAGATGCATGGCTATTCGAAGGTGAGCTGGGGGGTACCCAGGATACCCCGGCAGCCGGGCTAAGTGAACCTATCCCTAAAAAAGAAAGTACCATCGTCAAAAATGTAGAAGAGATACAAGAGGAGGAAGAGGAAGAAGTGGACTACCCGTTACCGGATAGTACAGCGCTCGTAATTGCACCTCCGGAGGAAAAACCTAACACCTATCTTTATTATTTCAATACCTTCAATGTACAGACCGGCCGGGAGATCGATGGAAAAATAAACCTGATAGATCCTGTACGCGCTCAAAAACTTAAGGAGGTGAATGCCCACGAGATCGTGAAGGTTCCTGATCCTAATAATGGGTCAAATACAATGAAATTTGCCACTAACATTTTTGGATACAAAGAAGTGCAACACGTCATTCCTTTGGATAACCCTAAGACTGACTCTACCGAGGCTTACGTGGAAACCATGGGCGATTCTATTATCGTTGATTTCCAATTGGAGCGTTTCAAAAAAGGAGATGTGCTGGTGATGTATAACGTGTACTTTTTCCGTGATGCGGCTATTATGCGGTCAGAGTCATTGTACGAGCTAAAAAGCCTGTTCAGTATGCTCTCTGAAAATGAAAATTATAAAGTGACCATCCATGGGCATACCAACGGCAATGCTGTTGGGAAGATTATCCACCTCAATGAAGACGACAAAAAATTCTTTACATTGAATGCTAATCACAAGGAGGATGTCGGTTCCGCCAAGAGACTCTCTTTCCATCGTGCAAATACCATTAAGCAATGGTTAATTGACCAGGGGATTGCCGAAGACCGGATAAAAACAAAGGGCTGGGGCGGAAAAAAAATGATCTACGATAAACACAGCAGTCAAGCTGTGAAAAATGTTCGGGTAGAAATAGAAATAACTGCTGATTGACATGAAAAGATTTATGCTTTGCTACAAAACGTTCATCGTAATGGCTGTAGGCCTGGTATTATTTTCTTTCCGAGAAGGTCTACGAGCGCAGTCCGATCCGGGTCATTACAGCTACGTGATCATTGGCGCTTTTAAATTAAAAGCCAATGCTGACAAATTTGCGTCCGTGTATTCGGAAGAAGGTTTGAGTACCAATATTCGAAAGAATCTTCATAATGAATTGCATTATGTATATACCTTCAGGTCTGAAGAGGTAGAGGACGCTCGCCAAGCCGTATATAAGATCCGTTCCGAATACCCCGTTCTTCAAGATACATGGCTGTACAATGGGGACTTTAACGGACCGCACATTCCATCAGGAGAATTTGCTGCATCGAGCAGGGTGGAAGAAGTTGTAGAGGAGAAAGAACCCGCACCGATCTTGGTAAGTGAAAGACCCACACCGAAAGAGACGGCGGCTGAGAAGCGTTTAAAGGAAGAGGAAGAAGGTATTTACACTTTTTATTTCAACGCCGTTCATGCTACTACTGCTAAGGAAGTTGTGGGTGATATTAAGGTGTATGACGCCGAAAGGAATAAGTTACTCAAAACCTTTAAGTCCCATGAAGTAATAAAACTGGGAAGACCGGATAATGGCACACATCGTGTTCGTTTTGAAGCAGATATTTTTGGCTACAAAGGAGCGGAGTATACGATAGACCTGGATGAAATGGGTCAATTGGATGAGCGGAATTTTACAAGAGAAGAAGATAAAACGATCGTTAATTTCGATATGGTCCGTGTCTTAAAGGGCGATATCGTTACCATGTGGAAGGTCTACTTTTACATTGACGCCGCGATTATGAAAGAAGAATCCGTTTACCAACTCAACCAACTGCTGGATATGATGAATGAAGATCCTAAGATCAAGATAAGGATCCATGGGCATACTAACGGGAACTCTATGGGAGCAGTATTACACCTGGACACAGGCAATACGGATTTCTTTTCACTCAATGGCGATCATAAAAAAACCACGGCCAGTGCCAAAAAACTATCGTTGTACCGGGCGTACACTATCCAGCGATGGCTAATGGACCAAGGCATTGCTGAAGAACGCATGGAGATCAAAGGCTGGGGGGGTAAAAAAATGATCTATGACAAGCTTGACAGCCAAGCTCACAAAAATGTGAGGGTTGAAATAGAAGTTATTGAAAAATAATTAGTAATTTGTAAATTGATCAAGCAATGAATCTCTTAGATATTAGGTATGGAACCGTTTTCCCCTGTAAGGATCGTTGTCTTTGTTGTCTTTTTTGTATTGTCCTTTCAAACCTCTGCCCAGTCGACGCGTGAACTGGAAGAGGGATACTATGTTGTTATCGGGGTGTATTCTGAAAGTAAGGAATATTATGCCCAACGATATGTGAAAACTGTTGCCGAAGAGGGGTACGAAGCCGCTTACGGGTTTAACAGTAGCAAAAAGTATTACTACGTCTATATTTATTCCTCGCAAAGTATCAACTCTGCCATCCGAAGGATGCGTCAAACGCGACAAACTACCCCGTTTGGTGATTCATGGGTGTTTGTATGTGATGGAGGCATTGCAAGTACCGGCATAGGTCAGAACGATCTCGTAATTTCCGATACTCCTTCCCGCCAAGAAAGTGACGGGGAAGTCATAAGGCAGGACAAAGAACAAGAGCGAGCCGAGGCAACACCCGCCGTAACGGATAAAGAGGAAGGTGAAGAACGGGCCTCCAAAGAGTTGGTCGATGAAGCGCCAGTGGAAGCCTCAACTCCAAGCGTAAAAAGCAAGGTAGAGTCGTTGTCTGATGTCAAAGTTTTATTCAATCTTTTTGATGCCAGCAACAACGAGGCGGTGAAGGGACAGGTACAGGTGATTGATACAGAAAGAGCAAAATACCTGGAAACGCGAAAAGGAGGAGAAAATGTTAGTATAAAAGACCCCGGGAGCGCAACGGGGAAACTATCTTTGATATGTGATCGGTTCGGTTTCCGCAAGCAACAAAAAGAAATTAACTATTTTGACCCGCTCAGTGACTCCACCCGGGAGTACATTGAATATGCCAATGGGGTATATACGGTAAACTTTGACCTGGTCCCTTACCGAGTGGGTGATATTGTGATCATGTATAATGTTTCTTTTTTCAGGGACGCTGCCATTATGAGGCCCGAGTCGAAGTACGAAATAACTAGCTTGCTGGAGATGATGCAAAAAGATCCGGACCTGGTCATCCGTATTCATGGACATGTCAATGGCCGGCAACCTGGTAAGATCATAGGGAGGGGAGGCAGTGAAAGCTATTTTGCTTTGTCTAAGAGCAACAAAGAGGGGTTTGGGACCGCTCGTGACCTGTCACGTCAAAGGGCAGAGCTGATCAGGCAATTCTTGATAGATAAAGGAATCAACGAAGATCGTATGGAAGTAAAGGCCTGGGGCGGAAGAAGGATGCTGTATGATAAATTGAGCACCCGTGCGGATGAAAACGTCAGGGTAGAAGTTGAGATCTTAGAACGGTGATTTTGTTATTGGCAATGAAGTTCCGAAGCCGGTCTTGA
The DNA here is from genome assembly GCA_028280565.1 of Fulvivirga sp. Lineage (GTDB taxonomy): Bacteria > Bacteroidota > Bacteroidia > Cytophagales > Cyclobacteriaceae > Fulvivirga. The sequence continues at coordinate 1,753 of JANQLQ010000114.1, read as the reverse complement.
CCAACAATAACTTAATTGGGCAATAGGTAAAATGCAGTTGGCAAAAAAATAGGAAGTTGTAGACTGTTCATTGCAGACTGCCGACTTTAAGCAGGGGACCTGGAAAATAGTTTAACCAGCAAAGTAGATGTGACTGGACACTATCAGGAAACAAAAAATTCATGGCCAAAACTGTTTTAATCACGGGAGCCTCTTCCGGCATCGGTAAGTCTATCGCACAATATTTCCATACGAAAGGTTGGAATGTAGCGGCTACCATGCGAAAGCCCAGCGAGGAAAAAGAGCTCACATCCCTTGAGCGTGTAAAACTTTTCCGGTTAGATGTATTAGAAGAGCATACGATCCATGACGCCTTAGAAGGGGCCAAAGAGCAGTTTGGTACGATCGATGTCGTGGTAAACAACGCCGGTTATGGGCTGGTAGGTGCTTTTGAGGCCTCTACCCAAGAGCAGGTCAAGCGACAGTTCGATACCAATGTATTTGGGCTTATGAATGTTACACGTGCCATTTTACCCTACTTTAGGGAAAGAAAGAGTGGCACGATCATTAATATAGCTTCTGTAGGCGGGCGTATCACATTTCCACTATACAGCCTTTATCACGGTACTAAATGGGCAATAGAAGGATTTTCCGAGTCGCTACAGTATGAATTAAGGCAGTTTGGTATTAAGGTAAAGATCGTAGAGCCTGGGGCGATCAAGACGGATTTCTATGATAGGTCTATGGACCTAATGGAGAAGAAAGGCCTTACGGCTTATGATCCTTACATCGACTTGGCTTTCAGTAATATACAAGAAATTGGCAATAAGGCCCCGGGCCCGGGTATTGTAGCGAAGAAGACCTACAAAGCGGCGACGGACGGGAGATGGAAGATGCGGTACCCAGTAGGCAGTGGGGCGCCTACGTTGTTATTCATTAGAAGGATCATTCCGAATAGCTGGTTTTTTAGGGCGGTGAGGACGGTAGCGGAGAAAAAGAGGAAATGAAGTGGGAAAGTGTTAAAGTGTTTAGGTACGAGATGCTGAAGTGTTATAGTGGTAACGTGTTTAGGTACGGGGGTGTTAGATGTTGACTATAGAAGTTTGTGGTAAGGAAGATGTCCGGCAGGTCGTGGATGGGATCAATGCGTATAATTTAGCACATGTTCCGGCACTGGCAGGAGTCTGGACTCCCTTGGAATACGTGGTGAAAAATGATGAAAAAGAGGTGGTAGGGGGAGTATTGGCAGGTATTGGCTATTGGAATGGGTTAGAGATCAAGGTGCTTTGGGTCAAGGAGGAGTATCGGGGCCAAGGCCTGGGGTCTAGGCTTTTGGAATATGTGGAGAAGGTGGCTAGGGAGAAAGGGGCCACTGTTTCGATGTTGGATACTTTTGATTTTCAAGCCAAGGAGTTTTACTTGAAAAAGCAATATACGATCATAGGAGAACTTCCAAATTTTCCCCAGGGTCATACACGTATCTACCTTTCAAAAAAACTAGCTTAGCCTTCGGCCTACTACCTCCCTAAATTCATGAATGTTGAGATCCACAAAAACATCTTCCTGCGTACCCATCGTGTGGATGACCACACGGATGACATTTGGTTTATCCATGCCTTTGGCGAATCGGGCCTAAGCTTTAAAGAAGCCTTTGATTCCTCTTTGACAGGTCAATTTAACTTATATAAAGTCTAAAAATTAATTTCACAAATTTTAAGGAGTTCCGCATTAGGTTTCTGGAAGTGCGAGAACATTTTCCAGAAGGCAATCCTTC
>JANQLQ010000111.1 GCA_028280565.1 Fulvivirga sp. | reverse complement strand
TCGACAAGTTAGCAATAGGCAAAGGGCAGTAGGCAAAATAGGGGGTTGCCGACTGTTTACTGCCGATTGCCGACTTTGGGAACGAGACCGAAAAAAATAGATTGAACGTCATTTGAGGCTTGACGTGACACTAGGGAGTAGTTCCCGTTCTACGACGCAGCAGACCCCGGCTCTCCCCATGAGCCTTCTCACAACCACCGGCGCGGAATGACGGTCATTTTTTTAATCGAGTCCAGGTATTTAAGAACACGCCGCAATTCCCCCCTTAGTTAGTCGTGTTTGACTATTTCGTTTAATATCCCTGCGCCCTAGCTTTGTGTAAACACTCAACCAAAGCGAATCACAGCCTTCAATAACTATGAAAAGATATAAACTACAAAACTCGCTTCTGAGCTTTTCCCGGCTGTTGGTCCAAAAGAACTTTCTAAAGGAATAGGAATAGAATTAGAAATCATTTAAACCGAAATACCATGCTAAAAGACGCATACACCTTTAACTCGTTTACCACCCACGACCTGCAGGCTTCCAAAAAATTCTATGCAGATACGCTTGGGCTTCATGTCATTGAAAATGAAATGGGAATTCTTGAAATACAGGCAGGAGGCAGTAACAAGTTTATCATCTATCCTAAGGGAGAGGATCACCGAGCGGCCAACTTCACCGTTTTAAATTTTGAAGTTAAGGAGATCGAAAAAGTAGTAGATCACCTGGCAGCGAAAGGCATTACTTTCGAACAGTACGAAGCACCTATGAAAACGGACGAAAAAGGGATCTGCCGGAATAACCACGGGCCTACTATTGCTTGGTTCAAAGATCCGGCGGGAAATGTATTATCCCTAATGGAGGAGTAATGGTCCTGTGGGTTATAAGAATCAATAAACTTGGCTGCAATAACCCGGATTTTGAAAGTATCCAAGTATTTTGAGTGATCGGACAGTTTTCGAAGGAACGAGTTAGCTGGACAGAAAAGCATCGATCCTGTCCTTTTGCCTGGCATGATGTCGCATGTGCATTTCAGCATATTGGAACCACTCCCTGGCATTGAGAAAACCATGTCCAGGATGTTCTGCCCTACCCTTGCTTTCACGCAGGGCTATCTCCTTGCCAACGGCTCGAACCTTGGCAGCAAGATCATCAAATTGAGCCAGCAGGGCTTCCTTGGATGCAGGTTGGGGGGGTGTCGGTAAGCCGGGAGGTCCTTTAAATTGCTTATTGGGAAAGCTATTTTGCGCAAACCATTGCTGGATTTGCGAACTGGTTCCTTTTTCCGAATTTTCATCGCTTTTAAGGCATGTACTGATTTGGTCAAAATACCAAGTAGTTTCCCCTATGATGTGAAGGACAACCTGGCCAATAGACCAGCTTTCAACACCGGGTTGAGCACAGAGCTCCTCATCACGGTATTTTTCTAATTGGAAACGCCAGGTCTCCATTGTTTTATTAAATCCTGCAACTAGACCGTCAAAACTATTCATCTTATCGCCATGATCACTTCCTTACTATACCGATCTCGATATTCTGCAGGCGACATACCGGCCGTCTTTTTAAAGAGCTCTCTAAATGCTTTGACATCATTATAGCCTACGTCATACATGACTTCATTGATACCTGCCCGGTCAGCTTCAAGCAGCTTTTTAGCGGCCTCGATCCTTACGCGTTGGATGTACTCAATGACCGTATTGGAGGTAGCTTTTTTGAACCTACGCTCAAATGTTCTCCTCCCGATAGCGAAACGCTCACTCAATTTGTCAACGGGTATTTTTTCAGTAAAATGGGTCTCTATGTATTCCTGGGCCTGCCTCACGGCTTCATCGCCATGGTCTTTCTGCCCTTTGAAAATGATAAAGGGTGATTGACTGTTGCGGTTGATGTCGATCTCGAAGATCTTAGAAGAAAGCACCGCCATTTCCCGGCCTACAAACTTTTCGATCAAGTAAAGGTTGAGGTTCAGGGAAGAGTAGGCTCCCCCGCTGGTATAGATACCGCTTTCATCCGTAATAATTTTATCATCCACCAGGTCGACTTCCGGGTACATCTTACGAAACTCTTCGGTCATCATCCAGTGCGTTGCGCAGCGTTTTCCATCTAATAGGCCGGTCCCGGCAAGGAGAAATGCTCCAATACACAAGCTAGCCACCTCAGCGCCTTGCTGATGTTGCCGAATGATCCAAGGAATAAAAGCATTATTCAGCTTAAGAATCGTATGAATATCACCATGAATGGCGGGAATAATGATCAAATCCGTTCGCGCTACTTGCTCAATAGTGGCGTCCGGCCTTATGCTGAATACATCATTACTCACCTGGCTGTCTTTAGTTTGCCCAACTAAATGTACATCGAAAAGCGGGGACTGTCCTACCTGCTGCAGGTGGTCGTTTGCCATCCTGAACATTTTATAGGTGGCCTCCAGGTTACTTAAACTGGTATCACCCCCGGGTACTAAGATCGATATATGTTTCATATGTCCTGTCTTTTGATACTGGGCCTTTGGCTTAGCTCAATAATTGATATCACTGGGTAGATAGCCTGCAGGCTTACATATTTAACCTATGCAAGCTACGGCATACTCGTGTCGTGATCAACCCCCTAAAATGTCGGATCAGCACACGAAAAAGGAATATCCCTGTCTATACCTTTGAAACTAGGTTATGAACTGTCCAGTCAAACCTCAACTGACGTACCGGGTACGGGATGAGCTATGTTTGACGTATTGATCAGTAGGCAATAGGCAGTAGACAAAAAAATATAGGGTTGTCGATTGCTTATTGCCAACTGCTGACTTTAAGAACGAGGCTGGAAAAAATAGCTAACCGCCCAATGACACTTTATTGGACACTAAGTTTAATCAAGAAATACAAAAGAGATCATTAAATGAAACCTCGAGAGTTCATCCTATTCTCTGCATGTTCTATGGCTTTGTTAGGGCTTGGTATCGATATCATGTTGCCTGCATTTGACGATCTAAGGAAGCACATAGGGCAGGATAAGGATACCTCCAAGATCGTCTCCTTTTTCTTTATGGGCCAAATTGTGCAATTTCTATTTGGGATTTTGTCAGACCGTTTTGGTCGTTTGTTTTCTTTGCGGACCGGGTTTTCCCTTTACATCATTGGAGGCTTTATAGCTGCATTTGCTCCTAGCTTCCAGGTCATGCTTATGGCCAGGTTGGTTGCTGGCATGGGTGTATCTGCCGTTATGATGTCCACCATAGCAAGAGTACGTGATCGTTTCGTGGGCGACCGCATGGCGCAGACCATGTCACTTGTTTTAACCGTTTTCTTATTGACTCCCATCTTTGCCCCATTCATTGGCGCTTTAATACTTCAAATCTCGTCTTGGCAAGGGGTCTTTTTGTTCCCTCCACTTTTCACTACGATCATATTTATATGGTCGTTTAGGATGAAGGAATCCCTCTCTAGGGAAGATAGAGTCGGGTTGAACTTGGGTGAATTGGTGGCTACCTGTCAAAGAATTTTCAAAAATCCAAGCTTTTTAAGGTATACTGCGATTACAACCCTCCTCTTTATTCCATTCAGCTCATACATTGCAAGTTCTGAATGGATCTTCGTGGAAATCTACAACAGGAAAGAAATTTTCACCTGGGTTTTCGCAGGGATGGGAGTCTTTATGGCTATTGCCACATTGACTAACTCAAGATTGGCAATCCAACTCGGGTCAAAAAAGACGATTAAATACCTAATCCTACTTTACTTCATATTCGGGGCGGGATTGCTCGTTTCAACATTGATCCTTGGTGATCCTCCTGTCATATGGCTATTCATTTGCCTGGTAACAGTATTGACCGCTCTAAATGTGGGGATAGAGCCAAATTCAAGTGCTTTAGCACTTGAAGAAATGGGGTCTATGGCGGGAATCGCCACTTCAATTTACGGAACCTCATTTTTCTTCATAGGATCTTTAATAGGAACATTTATTAGTGAAGCCCTTAAAAGAACGCTCTTACCCCTGTCAGCCAGCTTTTTGATCATTGGTTTGGCATGCCTGGTATTGATCTTAACGGATCGCAAATTCATTTCACAAAAAACATAATGATTCAAATTATGAAAAAGCAAGAATTATGGCTCAATCTGCCTGTAAAAGATTTAGCAAAAACGAAGACCTTTTTTATTGCATTGGGGTTTGAACCCACCCGGGATGCACCCGGGATGGTTGGATTTAACATCGGGCAGGTGCCTGTGATGATGATAACGGAACCTGAATTTGAAAAGTATACGGTCCATAAGGTGGCCGACACTTCCACGGGAAGCGAAATACTCATTTCGGTTGATGCACCCGACAAAGTCTATGTAGATGAAATGGCCGAGAGGGTAAAATCAGCCGGGGGAGAGGTCTTTTCGAAACCCCAAGAGATCCTGGGCTGGATGTATAACATGGGCTTCACTGACCTAGACGGGCATTGTTGGAACATCTTGTATATGGACCATGATAAAGTGCCTAAGAGCTAACCTCATGGGAAGGATATCGGCATTCGTTTTCACTTCACTAGATGGTTACTACAAAGGGTTTAATGAAGATACCAGCTGGCATAATCACGGCGAAGAAGAACTGCAATATTCGGAAGAAAGCCTAGCACTAGGCGATACCCTTCTTTTTGGAAGAGTAACCTACGAGCATATGCAGAGCTTCTGGCCTACTCCTGCGGCAGCTCAATTGATGCCAAAAATGGCAGAAGGTATGAATAGCGCTTCTAAGCTCGTAGTATCTCGAACACTGAAAGAGCCAGGTTGGAAAAATACACAAGTCCTGGGTACAAACTGGGCCTGGGAACTTAGGGAGACCAGGAAATCCAAGAACATCACCTTGCTTGGCAGCGGGTCGATTTTAACCCAATTGGTAAATGAGGACCTGCTGGATGAACTCCAGGTCATGATCAACCCTCGAGCCATAGGAAACGGATCTTCTATCTTCAAAGGATTGAAAAACCCATTTAAAGGTCAATTGGAGAGTCATCGCGTTTTCAACAGTGGGGTTGTTTTACTCACGTATTCAATTTGAGCCAATGCTGGTGAATGAATACTACCATGCTAAAATACGGACCGGTTGAGTTTGATAATGGCCTTGCTTTGGTTGTAATTGCTTTTACACAGGGCATGAAAACTGTTTCCGTCACTTGTTCGGTTATAGCCATAATATTAGCTGCACGGGTATTCATCTTTCGAAAAAAAGTGACGGTTCTGCAAGCTTAACTGTACAATCTTTTGCAGCCCATAAATGACTTTCAAATGAAAAAGCAAATACTATTCATTCACAGCGCCGGTGCTCAAAGTGACACGGAGGGCAGCGGTCCTTTTCTTCGTCGCCTTCATAGAGAAACCGGCAATAACTATATGATCAAGGCTCCTAGTATGCCAAGGCCCGGTAATCCTGATTGCCTTAATTGGATGGATACTATAGATGCAAAGATCCATCTATTGAAAGGACCTGTAATTTTGATCGGCCATTCGTTCGGGGGAGCCGTATTATTCAAATACCTCTCCGAAAGGACCGTGGAAGTACCTATTATAGAACTGCATGTCATAGCTGCTCCTTATTTGGGCCTGGAAGAATGGGGATCGGAAAACTGTGAACTCAAACCAGGTTTTGATCAAAAACTTACTGGTATACCCATACACCTATACCATAGTAAAGATGACGAGATCGTCCCTTTCCCTCATCTCAAGCAGTACCAAAAAAAGCTCCCTCGTGCATCTACCCACGAACTGGATGGCTATGGTCATTTATTTCAAAGAGACCTGCCCGGCGAGTTTTTAAATAATTTAGGCCATTCACGATCCCAGGTTGAATGGATCCATGCAGAGATTCCCTAAGGAAAGCATATATTTTCTTAGGGAATCAAACGTTAAAAGATGAACAGCAAAACATAGACAAATTACATCGCCCATCGTACCAATGAATACCCGGGAAACTCGAAACAAATCCACCATGAAATCAAACTACCAGGCAATATCCTGTTTATGGCTCATACTCGTCCCCACACTTTTAATGGGGCAAGAATACCACACTGCGATTGATGTACGGCTGCAATACCCGGCACAAGCGGTGAGTATTGATGGTACACCTACCCTCTATTACGAGCTCAACCTCATCAATCACTCCCACGACACGATCTTCATTGAGGCTTTGGAAATCCTGGACCAAAAAGGATCTAGCCTCTTATTACTTAACCAGCAAGACCTGGATGCAAGATTAAGCTTGATCGGAAAAGAGAAAGAAAAAGCAATGCCCCCCGGTAGTGCTGCTATTCTCTATTTGGAGTGTTCTATAAAAGATGAGACCCGTTCATTGGAGCATAAAATCACCTATCGGCTTAACAGTCCACAAGAACCTAAAACCTACCAGGTCAGTGGAATTAGTTATGCTATCGAAAGAAGTGATCCTATCGTTTTGGGAGCACCTCTAAAAGGAGGCCCTTGGGTGGCTATTTACGATCCTGCCTGGGAGCGTGGGCACAGGAGAGTCGTTTATACTGTCAATGGAAAAGCACGCATTCCCGGGCGTTTCGCAATTGATTTCATAAAGTTGGACAGCCACGGGCGATATGCTACCGGCGACCAAGACCTGGTAAAAAACTATTATGGCTTTGAAGAGGAAGTCCTGGCCGTTTCAGAAGGTACTATCGCAACCATCAAAAATGACTTTCCGGACAGCAGGAAAGTTTCTAAACATCCAAGGTATAGCCCGCGGCAAGCGACAGGGAATTACATTTCGATAGACCTAGGAAACGGGCTTTTTGCTTTTTATGAACACCTTAGAAAAGGTTCTATCCGGGTACAACCCGGGCAAAGGGTCAAGAAAGGAGACGTTATTGCCCAGCTAGGATTTACGGGCCAATCGACCGGTCCTCACCTGCATTTTCATGTGGCAGATAAGAATTCTCCACTTGGCGCGGAAAGTGTCCCCTTCGCTTTCGAGATCTTCGAGATCTGGGGATTCTTTGAGAACTTACAGCACTTCGGGAAGACAGGATGGACCCACATGGAACGAGAAAACAGGAAGCTGGAAAGGCCAGGTCCTAATACGGTGATCCGTTTTGATTGATGTTCGAAAAGCAAGAAACTGGTATCAATTTTAATATTGATATTATTTTAAACCAATCCAAATACAAATATTTGACAGCCAACTATTTAAATTGATTCCAAGCCAGCCTGTATTTAATTTTATTGAGAACATTAAAATTTACCGATATGGCAATAAGATTGGCAAATAGCTGCAATAACTGTCAAAACCTTTCCGGAACCAGCGCTTGTAACGTACATGGTGTAAAAGTAAGTCAAAGCTACACGTGTGATTCTTTTGAGATGAAAGAGGACTTGCGAGATGAGCGCGATTGTCTTACCTGTACAAGGTATGAAACAGAAAATTGCACAAATCCACAAAAAGCATCTGAAGGCATGCTGTGTTTACACTGGGCACCTAAAAACGCGGCTTAGTAGTGCGGAACTATAGTCCATAGTCAACAAAACGAGGCTATGGACTGTAGGACCATTGGAATGTTCACGCCCCGGTTATCCTGGCAAGTTGCTATTATGCCCGGTGGTCTTACTCTTCCTGGCAGGGCACTAACGTTCCGTTCAACTTTTTCCAAAATACAATTTTATCTTCTCCACGTTGGTAAAATTCCCGGATTACAGCCTCCCGGTGGTATCCAAGATCAGCGTAAAACTTCCTGGTCAATGCAAATGCAGGGGAACCCGAGGTTTCCACGATAAGGACCCGCTCCCCTTTCTTTCGAAGTAGATCCTCTATACATTTCATCATCTTAGACCCTGCTCCCCTGCCTTGGAAGTTTTTATGCACAGCAATAAGGTAAAGATTGAACGTGCCTTCTGTCAATTTTTCAGGCGCGTAATAGGCGACCACAATGGGTTTACTTTCATAGGTTGCCGTTAACCAAGTGTCAGTACTGGCCGGGTCATTGAAATAATTCTCCATCATTTCATCCAGTAGTGCCGAAGGGAACAGGTCACTAGAATCAATAATATCTTTCAGCCCTTGTACATCGTCTTTAACGACCTGCCTGGTATTGATATTCATCGTTTATCTTGGTTTTCCGGCAAACTTGACACATTTATCTGCGCTATCCTTGTAAGGTTCTGCTATTGTACGCAGCGGAGGGGTGAATGCCTAACATCTCCTTGAACGCCTTACTCAAATGGGCTTGATCGAAAAACCCGGACCTATGGGCTGCTGATGATAAACTATCCCCATGGCAAAGCACAGCGTCTATAGCCAATTTTAACCGGCTCCAGACCAAGTATTTTTTGATAGAAACCCCTATATTTTCCTTGAACAAGTGTGAAAGCCGGCTTTCTGAAAGATGAACATGATCTTGTAAAATGCTCAACATAGAATGATAAGCCAAATCACCGCTATCCAAAAGCGCTAAACATTTCATTACCCGGAGGTCATAGTTGGGTTTGAAGCTTGTGTTTGAAAGGTAATTAATAATTGCCTCCCATGAATACCTCTCTTTTTCAATATTCTTACAGGTAAAAACTCCTTGTGTTAATCGAATACCACATTGTTCGAAGAAATCGTATACCTGGGCGTCCACCCTTTCGATCATTAAGAGTTTCACCTTAGCATTACCGGCATGGAGGGCATGGCACGTGTTATCATCAATGATGGCCATAGACAGGTCTTCATGGATCGTTTCGGCGGTTTGTAGTCCAAAAGAGCCGTTAATGGCTACAATCACTTCCACGGCAGGATGAGCATGCATGCCGGTTTCAAGGTCACCCAACTCAAAGCTGTAATATCCCTTTGCAATATTAAATTCTAGGACTCTCATGGGTACACCTTGCTAAAGTACACGCTTAATGCTGGAAAATATCATGGCAAAGCTAACATCCACCTGGATTCAAGCATAGGATGGGGACCAGGGATCCTTCCGGGCTAGGAAAACAGGTGGATGTAAAAGCTTAACTTGATGTGATTTTACCCCGGCTGCCCGACCAAAATCCTGTAACTATTCCCCAAGATTATGTAACAGGCCTATGCATTTAAACTAGGAGATTTGTAACAGGAATAGTTGTTGCACAATTAGGTAACATAGCCCTGGTGTTCAGTTAAGTCTTCAATGACGTACCAGGCACAAGGTGAGCCATGTTTTCAGTAGGCAAAGGGCAGTAGGCAAAAAATAGAGAGTTGCGGATTGCCAACTTTAAGAACGGGATTGGAAAAAATAGCTAACCGTCCCATCAACACTTAACTGGACACTAGGCGCTACCTAACACCATTAACAACCTTGGTGAACAAAATATAACGCACTATGGAATCAACCAAAACATTAGCCCCTGCAACCCACCCGAATGACCGGGTAAAACAGTCATTCCCAGTAACTGGTATGACCTGCGCGGCCTGTGCCTCCAGTGTGGAGTCCATTTTGGCCAACACGGATGGTGTATCCCATGCAAGCGTGAATTTTGCTTCGTCATCCGTAACGGTGGAGTACGATCCCACAATTACCTCCGCCGATCTACAAAACACTTTACGATCCGTAGGTTATGACCTCATTGTGGATACAAGGGACCCGGAAGAAGCTCAAGAGAACCTGCAACAACAATATTACCAAAATGTAAAACAACGCACCGCCTGGTCTGCGGTATTGACATTACCGGTATTCATATTGGGAATGTTCTATATGGACTGGATGCCCGGAAGGTGGGTGTCGTTGGCTTTAAGTATTCCCATCCTGTTTTGGTTCGGGCGTAGTTTTTATGCTAATGCTTGGAAACAGGCCCAACATGGCAAGGCCAACATGGACACGCTGGTAGCGCTTAGTACCGGGATTGCTTTTGCTTTTAGTGTTTTCAATACCCTTTTCCCAGGCTACTGGTACGCCAAAGGCATTCAGCCACACGTATATTATGAGGCTGCCACGGTAATTATCACTTTCATATCACTGGGGAAATTGCTAGAAGAACGGGCTAAATCCAATACCTCTTCTGCCATGAAGAAGCTAATGGGATTGCAGCCCAAGGCACTGAAGGTCATCCAAAATGGTGAAGAAGTGGAAATGCCCATTGCCTCGGTTCAAAAAGGTTATACCCTTGTCGTTAGGCCGGGAGAGAAAATACCGGTAGATGGTGAAGTATCGGGAGGCAGCTCATTTGTAGATGAGAGCATGATCACCGGGGAACCTGTACCTGTAGAAAAAACGCAAGGATCACAGGTCTTTGCCGGGACGGTCAACCAGCAAGGCAGCTTCCGATTCATCGCCCAAAAAGTAGGTGGCGAAACCTTACTTTCTCAAATCATCAAAATGGTAAAGGAAGCCCAGGGCAGTAAAGCCCCGGTGCAAAAGTTGGTAGATAAAATAGCAGGGATCTTCGTGCCCGTTGTTATGGGGATTGCGATCGTAACCTTTGTTACGTGGATGTGGATAGGCGGTGATGAAGCGTTTTCACGTGCCTTGCTCACCTCGGTAGCCGTATTGGTGATCGCCTGTCCTTGTGCGCTGGGCTTAGCGACCCCCACCGCGATCATGGTAGGCATCGGGAAAGGAGCAGAAAACAATATCTTGATTCGGGATGCCGAAAGCTTGGAGCTCGGGCATAAGACCAACGCCATCGTATTGGATAAAACGGGGACCATAACAAAAGGCAAACCCATCGTCGCAGATTGGCACTGGGAAACTCGTGAAGACCGATACAAGCAAATCCTTCTAGCGATTGAATCACGATCCGAACACCCGTTGGCAGATGCCGTCGCTACACAGTTAAAAAAGGAAGGTTTTACACCCGCCAATATCACCGGTTTTCAAAGCATCACCGGGATGGGCGCCGAGGCAAAAACCGGTGATGGAGAATTATTCTACATTGGAAACCAACGCTTACTGGAAAGTAAAGCTATCCCACTGGCAAAAGCGTTAGAAACGCAGTCGACCGATTGGCGAAATGAAGGCAAAACCGTTATCTTTTTTTCTAATAGCTCAAATATCCTCGCCATTTTCGCTATAGCAGATGAAATCAAGGAAAGTTCTGCCCCCGCTATCCGGACCCTTCAAAGCAGGGGCATAGAGGTGTACATGCTTACAGGGGATAACGAGCAGACCGCGAAGGCAGTTGCTGATCAAGTGGGCATCGAGCACTTCCAAGCAGAAATGATGCCTTCAGACAAAGCGGACTTTGTAAAAAGATTACAGGCTCAAGGGAAAGTAGTGGCAATGGTCGGTGATGGGATCAATGACTCACATGCACTGGCACAGGCAGACGTAAGCATTGCCATGGGCAAAGGCTCAGACATAGCGATGGATGTAGCCAAGATCACCCTCATCAGTTCAGATCTACAGGCCATTCCTAAAGCGCTCAAACTTTCCGGCAGGACCGTCCGTGGCATCCGGCAAAACTTGTTTTGGGCATTTGTTTACAACGTCATTGGCATTCCTATCGCGGCAGGCGCATTGTACGGGTTCAACGGTTTTCTACTTGACCCCATGATCGCCGGAGCAGCTATGGCTTTCAGCTCGGTATCGGTCGTGGCCAATAGCTTGAGACTAAAAGCAACTCAACTTGAAACTACAACTAAACCAATACATCAAATCAAGATGAATACATTAAAATTCAAATCCAATATCAATTGCACCGGGTGTTTATCCAAAGTCACCCCTGTTCTAAACGATGAAAAAGCGATTAGGAAATGGGAGGTTGACTTAGAGCATGACGACCGTATCTTAACCGTAGAAACCGAATTGCCGGCAGAAAAAGTGAAAGAAACGATTGGCAAGGTAGGTTTCAAAGTGGAATTGATCCCATAACAAAAAAATGAAGGGAGCAGTAGCCCCCACCGCATTCGCTTACTCTGCGCATTCTAGAAAATTCAAGTGGCGTATGGAGGGGAGACCTCCAGCATAGCTTAACTTGGCAAAGTTAAACTTCCTACGATCAAAGCTAATTTTCAAGGACGCCTAATTTGTGACCATAGAAAAACCTGCGGGAAACAGGGGCGTGAATAATTAATGGTGCCCCTCCCTATGGTGCTGCTCAAACCAATCCGGCTGCTCTAGCTCATGATCATACATATACTCCACCATTTTAGCTATGGTCTCTTCACTCCAATTGAACTTTGGCATTACCCCAAACCTCCGCACCGGCCCTTTCATAAGGGCTGACTGTTCTGACGGGTCCATCAAAAACCTTGACATTTTACTCACAAAAGCTCTTTTGTCATCATCCGCTGCCCTCAAATACCTACGCTTCACGGCTTCCAACGGTGGCGCTATAATATGGTCATGTGAAGCTGAGTTAGGAGAATGGCAGGAGTAGCAGTTTTGTTTTACTAGGGATAACCCGTCGTTGACGTCAAGAGCTGCATTGTCGTCCATTTGGAGTTTTAAAAGTTCCTCTTTCTTAAAAGTAATGCTCCATATCCCCCTAAGATCACCGACCTTATGCCCCTTGGCGTTATCTCCCGGGTAAAGATCCTGGATCTTGGCCAGTGTAGCTTCGGATATTTCATTGCTTACCGCCCCATGGCAGTTTAAACACATCTTGTTCTTCGTTTGGATGGGGGCAGCATATAACAACTCCTCTTTACCCAGGGCCTCTACAACTGGTGTTAAGCTTTTCTCTTTTGCCAATAACTGTTGATAAGACCTTATGATCTTCTCTTCAACAGCATCCGCCTTGTTTCCCGGGTTTCGCGTTTTGATGGAAGCCCTCTTGATCTTCACATCCAAATCAATATCCAGTGAATCCAAAATGGGATAAGCTGCTAGGTTACAAAACTCCACTGCTGCTACCGGCCCCTCGCTATTGATCATTTTCATAAGCTGGCTTCCCAGCGCTTGCTGTGCCTGTGAGGAGATCCGGTTGCCCTGTTTCAAGGCTACATTTTCCATGGAGGGTTCCACGTCTTCGGCCTTTTCCCCGGTGTGGGAAGAGCCTGAACAACCCCAATAAAGAATCGGGATCAAGAAAATAAAGTACTTCATATGGGTGTTATTTTATGCTACTAAACTACCCCTCTTGAAGATCTATAACAACCCTAGGGCACGCTTGTGTGACTAAAGTAACATAAGCAAACAACCAGGATGCTTAGCTTGTATTGGAATAGCCTTACCACGATAATTCCACGCAGTGTCATGCGGCTATTGTTGATCCAGGATGGTAAATTAGGCAAAACCTATAAGCCATCTCATGGAACAATTACCCGGAATCAAAGGCATAGAACATATCGGGCTTACGGTACCTGACCTAGAAGAAGCCGTCGAGTTCTTTGTACAGGTGTTAGGATGTGAACCTGTATATGACATCGGTCCTTTCAAAAGCACAGGTAACTGGATGGAAACACAACTGAATGTTGACCCGAGGGCAGAAATACCGAAAATCACTATGTTAAAGTGTCATATTGGGCCTAACTTGGAATTATTTGAGTACAAAGCAGCAGTTCAAAGCCATTCCATTCCCAAGAATAGCGACATCGGGGGGCATCACCTTTCGTTTTATGTAGAAGACATTCAAAAAGGCGTAGAAACATTGAAGAAAAACGGGCTTAGGGTACTTGGAGAACCCGTTCATATGACAGAGGGCTCCAGCGCCGGGGAAAGTTGGATATATTTTCTAAGTCCATGGGGATTACAACTTGAATTGGTTTCCTTTCCTAATGGCAAGGCTTATGAGAAACACACCCAAACCAGGTTGTTTAAACCCAGCTAAGGTCCGGTCTGCTTTTTAGTAACCCATCGCTTAACTATAAAAGTCAGCCTAAGGTAATGTTTAGTCCATAGTATTGAGTCGTGAGTATTGGGTAGGATCTTAGTGTATCATCCAGGTTGAAGACTGTTCTTGACCATGAGGCTCCCGAAAATACGCCGAGGGTGAGGGGGTATTGACGACATTCAGTAATTTCAATGTTCCGCCATTAACAAGATACAGGGTTAACACAACGAGTAATACTTGTAACAAAATAGGAGATCATTCCATCGGTCGTTGTGAGGTCACCGGATTCTCAAAAAGGCCTGGTAAATGTGTGAAAAGCACCAGAAGTTCTTACCATCCGCACCTTCATTTTTTAGATAAATGGTGTAATTCGTGGTTGTGCTAAGCTTTTCAATATTTAACATTTTCGTTGTGATTAAACCCCTACTCTGTTTGATATGGGCTTTTCGGGTCTCGCCTTGTCTTTTTCGTATGCGCATGGTAAAAGGACAAGTCAAATTTTGGAGATGATCAGCGTTTTTTGACCCGGTAAAAGAGGTATTTCTATTTTTACCACTTAAGGTATAGGCCCGTAAAATAAGAGGTATACTGCCCAGGCATCATCAATGAAGAAAATCTATAATCTCCACCCATTACCCCGCAGTATTCTTTCTTGTTTTAAAGAACACCCCGGGGTTAAGGTCTTTTTCTTGAGCGACTTTCATTTGATCTTATGAAAAGAGGTGTTAACTTATAAAACGGTATTTTGAAAATACCTCTTTTGGGGTATAGAGGTCCCCAAGCATAGGCATACTTTTGAACTAACAATAGGTTAATTTTCACCCAGTAAATTACAGAACTATGGAAACAATATCAGAACAAGTCTCCGCTCCCAAGGTAAACGACAGCACAGCGCCCGGTGCTCCCGAGCAAGGAGTGCAACGGGTCAATGTCCAATTATTTAACCTAGGTAAAATCGTAGGGACCGCCCCCTTTAACCGCTATCCCATACCCGTGTATTTTATAAATCCCGGTCCTCTTCACATAGATTTTCCATTTGCTGTACTTGATCCCCTAGGACCCATCGGTGTGATCGGTTTGAAAGCTATTGAATTCGACCTATATGATAAAGAACAAGATAAAAAAGTATACGCAAGCAGCTTCGTCCGCAAGTTTGAAACCCAGGGAAGACCTACCATTGCAGGCAATACTATGTTAAGCAAGGATAACCAGGTAGTTAAAATCAACCCGGTTCCTCCTGATAACACGCACGTGGAGTATTATGACCTATGGTTCGAATTTGAAGATAAAAATGGGGATATTCAATTTGCAATGGTCGACCCCACACTCCAAGCGAACCAAAGAGGATAATCATCAATCACTAAACCGGTATCATGTCACGGTTAAAATAACGTATTCCTGTGCTCGCTCCTTGGTTAGCTAAAGGGGAACCCACCACATAGTGGACTGCCCCTCCAGGAGCTAGGGGTGGGACAAAGTTAAATGTGACACGACACTAGGCTATCTTTTTTAGCTTGTGAGAAAAGTATTTGCATTGTTTTTCTTTTTGTTGGTATTGCCAAAGTGTATGCCAGCACAGGATCAAAGAAAAGCGGATAGTTTGAAACAAGTTTTACAAGGCAGTGATACGCTTTCTCCTTTATCAAAACTTAAACTCATCAGTGCAATTTCAACGTTTTCCGCTGCTCCACAAGACAAGCTTTTGTACGCAGACCTGTTGTTGGATTTGGCTCAACAGGCGGGTTCCAGGGAATACCGGGCAAAGGCCTATCAATTCAAAGGGGTGGCGCTTCGAAGGAGCGGAAATTTGAAGCAGTCGATTGAGCACCTTTTCTTGAGCCTGGGGGAAGCGATCGACGGTAACCATATCGACCTTCAAGTGGAGGCTTACATAGAAATAGCAAATACTTATATCTCGAACAATGATTTCAAAAATGCCCTGGCCCATCAAAAAAAAGCCATTGAAATCATTCGATTACATGGAAACAAAGAACAGTTGGCTATAAATCTTCTGAATACAGGTTTTGTGTATTATACTATAAACCTCTTGGACTCTGCCTTATTATTCTACAATGAGGCAGAGCCCATTTTTGATGCCATAGGGTTGGAGATTGGTAAAGCCTATAATTTGGGCAATAGGGCCCTTGTTTACTGGAAAAGCGGGGATCATTCCACTGCCGAGCGGGACCTGCTGAAAACCATAGAAATGTTGGAACCCCTTGGTGACCAGTTTGGTATGGCTGATTATCATAATCAATTAGGAAGCATTTACTTGGAACAAGAGAATATCGAATCTGCGATATACCACACGACAAAAGCACTTGTTATGGCAGAGGTGCTGGACCTCAAGCAGCAAATAAGGGATGCTTCACGGCTTTTGTCTGAACTGCATGAAAAAAAAGGGAACTTTCAAAAAGCCTTGATCTACCAGAAAGAATATATTGCCTATAAAGACAGCATCGAAAATGCAGAATCGACCCGCAGGATTGCAGACCTGCGAACTGCTTTTGAAGTGAGTTTGAAGGAAAAAGAAATTGACCTGTTGGAAAACCGGCAATCGCTACAGCGCACCTATATTATCATAGCAGTTATTTTACTACTCCTCTCTATCGTGTTGATCCTTTTTTTTCGACAGCGATTTTTTACTGCCAAACTCATGGCTAATAATGAACGACGAGAGCATAGTGAAAAGATCAAAGACTTGCTCACGGCACAAGAAACTAAAACACTACAAGCTATGGTAGAGGGGAGAGATCATGAAAGAAAGCGCCTGGCCCAAGAACTCCACAATCATTTCGGTAGTTTGTTGGCGACTGTTAAAGTAAATCTCAATGGCATAGATAAAGGCGCTATCCATAATCATCATATTCTCACAACTCTTATTGACCAGGCGTGCGCAGATGTAAGGAATATGTCTCACTCACTGAATATGGGCATCTCGGAGAACTTCGGGCTAATACCGGCCTTGAAAGAGCTGACCACCTACTTGTGCAAATCAGGAGAGGTGGAGGTAGAGCTTTCTGCCTCCCGATGTGAGGGAAGCTTAGACTTTGAAAGTCAAATCATGGTCTACCGGATCGTACAGGAGCTCTTAAGTAATTCACTTAAGCACGCTGATGCCCGGTTTCTGTCGGTTTCGTTGACTTTTTTCGAGGAAGAGCGACTCATCAGTATCGTTGTGCATGATGATGGCGTAGGCTTTGATCCCGGGAAGATCGAACAACCCGGCACCGAAGGTATGGGTCTTGAAAGCTTGATGAAAATGATCAAGAATAAGGATGGAGAAATCATATTTGATGCTCAACCGGGCAAGGGGACGACGGTCACCGTTGATCTCCCTATTTCGGTAAACACTGACCTGATATAGCGAATGATAAAAGTACTACTTGTGGATGACCATCCCTTGTTTGCCGAGGGTATGCAGGCAATGTTCAAACCCGGTGATAACATAGAGATGGTGCGGCATACAAAGAATGGTAATGAACTGGTGTCTATTTTGGCCACAACCGAAGTTGACGTGATCCTCATGGATATTGATATGCCGATCATGGATGGCTTGGCAACAATGGAACTTTTAAAAGAACATGGCATCAGCAAACCTATATTGATGCTGACCATGCATCAATCTATGAGATACGTAAAAAAGGCGCTTGAAAAAGGTGTCCAGGGGTATATACTCAAAGATGCTTCTAAAGAAGAGCTTGTCGAAGCCATTAAAAAAGTAAGCCAAAGAGAAAACTATTTTCACACAAAAATCAGCGACCAAGTATTTGACTACTTCCGGGACAAAAAAAGGACCAACCTCGATCTGAATGAGCTATCCGAAAGGGAAAAAGAGATCATCAGGTGCCTGGCGGACGGCTTGAACAGCAAAGAAGTCGCCGAAAAATTAAACATCAGCCGGCATACCGTAAAAACTCACCGGAGGAATATCATGCATAAACTTAATGTAAACACTTCGGCAGCCCTTATACGCCTGGCCATAGAAAAAGGGATTATCCAGGTATAGCAATTCTAAGCTGGGGCTTTTCGCAGTACCCGGCACCCCTCCGCATAATAGATTACCCCGATAAATGGTGCACTTTTGCCTTGCTCTCATCGTAGGTGCAATTCATGAATTGCACCTACGATATTGAAAGGTGTTGTGAACCAAGGAAGTGATTCATTCCGCTTGCAAGATCACTTGCGCCTCCTTCAAAGGCCTGTCCATTGAAATGGCTTTCACCCGGATCTCTCCTGTGTCGTTTTTCGACCTGACGATGAGCATGCATTTTCCATAAAACGCCCGTTGAGCAACCCAACTAAGCCCAGAACCTAACAGCTATTGAGCAGCACTGGTCCATGTGCTCATCGCTCTCGGAGATGCAACTCCCCTACTGCAATGTGCCTGCCCTACCCTCCCTTCTTTCATTTTCTATTCTTGTAGACGGTTCAATTGACCAAACGTATTCCCAGGTTATGTGGTGCGGTTCCCTTACTTTCCTTAAATTCCCAGCAAGAACCAAAAAACACTGCCTACCTAGAGTGTTTGTAGCTTTTTTATAAAAAAGCCTACCAGTATGAACCATAAAGACACCGCTCAAAGGATAATTGACCTGAAAAATGCCGACCTAGAACTTAGGGACAGACTTGTTCAAAACGGGCAACTTGGAGACGGGTACAATGAAGAAATGGCGGAATTGCATACTAAAAATGCGAAGATATTAAATGACATCATTGACACCATCGGTTACCCAACAATCGATAAAGTGGGTAAAGAAGCCAGCGAAGCGGCGTGGCTGGTCATACAACATTCCATAGGGCAACCCGGCTTTATGAAGAAATGCATGGAACTTTTGGACAAGGCTGTAAATGAAAATAAGGCAGAACCGATACACTTAGCTTACTTGGCAGACCGAATAGCGGCATTCGAAGGACAACCACAACGCTATGGAACCCAATTTGACTGGGACGAAAATGGTGAATTAAGTCCAAAGCTCTTTGACGACTTAGCCAAAGTAAATCAACGAAGAAAATCTATTGGGCTTAACACACTTGAAGAACAGACCCTAATAATGAGAAGACAAGCAGAAAATGAAAACCATTTTCCACCAACAGGCTTAGAAAAAAGAAAACAGGAGTTTGATCAATGGAGAAAAAAAGTGGGTTGGACAAAATAAAAACTGCCTCTAAAGTTAGGTATCATTGAAAATTCAAGTGACGCATGCAGGGGAGACCTCCGGGAACAGTGCGGCCTACTTGAGGCTTGTGGGTAAGCAGCCTATAGGGGCTGGATAGCGCGTTTTGCGCGGGAAAAGGGGCTGGGTTGCTGGCGTCTTTTTCTTTGGGTTCGTTTTCTTTCCCCGAAAGGATGCCTATGGCTTGGGCGTGCAAAAGGAAATGAGCACTAAGCTGTTTGCTCAACTCTCACATCATTGCCATCAACTAGTATGGCTTGAGAATTACTGATCGGGAACAGTTTCAATTGGGATTGATACTTAGCAATCATTTTTTCAACGGTCCTCTTGAACGGAAAATTGGTGTGATGCGGTAGCGGATAGAAATCTACCACGTTTAACGCCTCGTAAGTATCCATTTGCCCTGCCTGCCTGTAATCATCCATGTCTTTTACATATTCAATGCCAGGAGATGTGATCATTGCACCTGCAGATTCCCCTATGAATAATTTGCCGGCTTTAATTTGCTCAATGATAACCGTATCCGCATCTTTTTTCTTTAACTCTTGAAGTAAAAAGAAAGTATTGCCCCCGGAAACATATATGTAATCATTCCGACGTAGCTTGTTTGAAACTTCATCATGTGTCGCTGAAGTAACTTCCAACTCATCAATGATCAAGCCCATTTTTTGGAGTGATTCCCTTGCTGCATCGACATAGGATCTTTCTTTTTCAACAATACTTGCCGTTGGAATAAATGTAACGGTTTTTCCATGCAGGTTATCCTTGGCAAATTCCTTGAAAATCCCCGCTGAATCTTTGAACGAGGAGGCTAAAAATAGTTTTCTCATGGGCTTAAATCTCGATGATCAACGGCATAAAGCTACTTTCTAGCGAGGACGGATAATTGTAAAAATCGGTCGTTCTCATTTTTATAGAGCTGACGGGGTGTTTCCTTGGTAAACTTTTTGACCTCTTTTATAAAGTGAGCTTGGTCTGTATATTCCTGCGTGGGGTGCAATCTACCCTGGCTGATATCCCTGTAAGCAGCATTGCAGCGCACCATGTTTAAGTAGGTTTTCAAAGGAAATCCAAATTGCCGGTTGAAATAGCGATTGATCTGTCGACTACTCCAAGCTACCTTTTCCGAGAGTTCTTTCACACTGGGGCATTCCTCTCGACTAATTATTTCGAACAGCTTGATCTTTCGTTTGTCCATATCCCCTAGCTGTTTTAAGCTCATGACCATATGACTTGAAAGGTTTTCAGCGAATTTTTCAAACT
The DNA here is from genome assembly GCA_028280565.1 of Fulvivirga sp. Lineage (GTDB taxonomy): Bacteria > Bacteroidota > Bacteroidia > Cytophagales > Cyclobacteriaceae > Fulvivirga. The sequence goes on along the minus strand of JANQLQ010000111.1, from coordinate 58,536 downwards.
CGGTACTGTGATAAGAATGTAGGTTCCAAAAGTCGGTGGGTAATGAGATCATCGTATTCAACAGTGATCTTATTTCTCTTCGGAACAAATACTCTGCTGCCAAAATTTTGAAACGGACCGCCAGCAAGGTAGTCCCTTTCGTCACGGTAACTTTTACCGGCTTGGTCCATATCCCAGTGAGTATTACATTTTGCAAGACCCCACCTTCAAAATCCGCTAACAGGTCAAAGCAAGCATCTGGCAAAATCGTATAATCAGCATCTTCACCGGTATGCTCATACGTCCAAAAGTATTTGATAAAATGCTTTAAGATCCCCCTAGGACGGTTTTCATCGTAGTTCATGGTTTCTTGTGGTCTATTTTGGTGCCATACAACATATAAATTGCCTCATCAATTCACAATGCGCGCCTTGTCTCTTTTGATCATTTTTAGCTCATAAGAGTTTTATGACACCTCTACCCGTCCTTTTATGCAAGTCGTAAGATCCTAAGGCAGGTTCAAATGTTCGGCAAAAAAGCTGGGTATCATTTCCTGTTCTCGTTTCGAAAATTTACGACTTACTTTTTTTGAAGCATCATTAACTCCTAAGATAAACCCTAAAAAAGTACCTGCCAATCCCCGGAAGTTAACAAATGTGAACAACCCCGTCTACCAGCAGGCGGTTTTATAGAAAAGGATCAATATTAGACTTATGAAACACACCACCGCTTTTCTCATACTGTTTTCCAGCTTTTGCATGCCGGCCTATGCCCAGGACGACCCACGGGGACTAAAGCTATCTGTTGAAACCCGGGTTACTAACTATTTACAAAATGGCTATGAAGGCCAATTTTTCCTAGTATTACCCAATTCACGATGGAGTGTAGGCCTTGGAGTGGGTGGCCAGGACGTAGAGGGCTCCGCACGTGATCTGCTCTTCGATGGCACCAAACTCGACGCATTAGACATCCGCTTGACCTGGTTTGTCAGCGGGGCAGTAAGGTATCATTTCACTGGATCATTAGAAGGTTTCTATGCCGAACTGAGTGCGGGTGCAGAAGAGTTCAGGGTAAAAGGAAACAACGAAACACAATTTATCTACAACGGTTTTATCGTGCCCCTTATAGGATATCGCTGGTTTCCTTGGGGTTCAGACGGTTTTTTCGTCAATCCAAAACTAGGAGGTATTTTCACCTTTGCCCGTGAATCGGAACGAGCTATCGAAGAGAGTACCTATGAGCTTCAGCCTTTCTTTCCTTCACCCGGTCTTTCCCTCGGATGGCAGTTTTAAGGCGGATCTTCCTGTTTTATAGGATGTTACTTACGCTTTGCGGTTTGATGAGCAGTATGCCAATCCTACTCGCCCAGCAAAGCGTTGAAGTACATCCCGTGGGATATGGTTACTACAATGCTTACGTGGTTAAATGCAAAGGAAACGCTTTGCTAGTAGATACCGGCATTCATGGTAAGGAAAAAAAGCTTGTAAAAAATATCAAAAAAGCCGGGGTCAACCCCCGGGACATTACGCTTATCGTTCTTACCCATAGCCATGGAGACCATGTAGGCGGAGTCACCAGGTTCCAAAAACGATACAAAACCCCGGTCATACTTCATAAAGGCGGACTGGCAGCAGCTAAAAGAGGGACCATCGACTCGCTGAAAATTGGCACGCCTAAGGTGAAACTTGCAGCGTTCATTCACCGAAAGGTGCATCGCCACTTCCCTCCTTTCTCGCCAAGTATCACTATGTATAACGATACCTTGCGACTGGACAAGTATGGATTTGAAGGTGCGAGTTTGATCGCAGTCGGGGGGCATTCTGCCGGGAGTTTGATCTTATCTATCGGCGACATAGTGTTTGCCGGCGACTTGGTCCGCGGGTCATTGGTCCCGGGGTTTCGAAAAAAACCCGCCTACCACTTTTTTGCCGACGACAAGCGCGAAGTCTACCAGCGTATTTTAACGCTGCTGGAACAAAACTATACCATATGGTACGTAGGACATGGCGGACCTTTGGACGCATCAAAAATTCGGGATTTCGTCCGTGATCATCCTCTTGTGCCCAGTTATGATACGCCTTAAAATAATGTGAGTTTGGATTAGATAAACATGGAATGATCCCCGTAGCTCTCAGCGACCTACCCTGCTCCCTGCGGTTAAGCAATTGACTACTTAGTAGCTCAACTCACGTTCAACAGGACGCCTGTATCTTGAATCCTGGATTCGATAACCATTGATCACTTTGATGTTATCAAGAGCAGTTTTGGCGAGTAAGCCTGGGGGGAACCTTAGTGTATTTGTGGCTTGGTGGCCAAGGAAACTTTGCCACCAAGGCACCAAAACTCAAAGAATCACAAAAGGATCTTCTTTACGATTGAATCTAGCCCTATGTTACATCTCACGTTTGAAACAAGGTTGCTGTAGAAACAGTTTGATAGATCTTACCAAACTATGACCTAGCCCTGGAATAGCCAAGACTCTTTTCTATCATGTCTACAAAACCGGTATATTCTTCCTGTAATTCTCTCCAATAGGTATTTCGATATCCCCAATTTCTACGTCATTTTTAGTGAAAGCGGTAATCTTATCCCTATTGACAATGTAGGAGCGGTGAACCCTGGTAAAACGACTATCCAGTTCTTTTTCAAAAGAAGATATACCATATTTCACCATATGACTGCCGTGGACCAGGTGAATTTTAATATAGTCTTTCAAACTCTCAATAAACAAGATATCGTCCAGTTTGACTTTTACTTGTTTCCTGTTTTTTCTTACGTACAGGCACGCATCGTTCGTAGGCGCATTTGCAGAAGCTAAAGGGTTGGCTATCCATGTTTTTTGCGAGGCTAAAAATTTTTCAATGGCCTTAAAAAAACGCTGAAAAACGATAGGTTTTAGAAGATAATCAACAGCGTCTAACTCAAAACCTTCCAGGGCATAGTCGCGATAGGCCGTGGTGAATATCACCTTCGGTTTTTGAAGTAAGTTCTTAAAAAACTCGGTACCTTTTAACACCGGCATTTCAATGTCTAGGAAAAGAAGGTCTACCGGTTGTTCTTGTAAATACTTGCTGGCCTCTATTGCGCTTCCGCAAGAAGCCAGTAGCTCAAAATTGTCCAATTGAGCTAAATGGCTTTCAATTAGTTCTCTTGCCAGCTCTTCATCGTCTACGATCAAGCAGGTATATGTCATCTGGCAGCCAGTTTTAGGTTTACCGAATAATTGTTTAATTCATCTTTGATCCGGAGGGAGTAATTTTGGGCATATAACAGCTCCAACTGTTTCTTAACGTTTTTAAGCCCTATACTGGACTTATCATCCCTTTCTACTCCATTTTTTGATTTGGAGTTTTCAATATTGAATATGATTTGCCCTAAGTGCAGGTGTATTTTTATAGAAATAAAAGCTTCCTGCAACTCTTGCGTCACCCCATGCTTAAATGCATTTTCAATGAAAGTCAATAAAAGCAATGGCCCGATCTTCACTTCTTTGTCCACCTCTTTTTCAAATGAAATATTAACGCGTTTTCCATACCGTATCTTTTCTAACATTAAATAGTTCTCGATCATTTCAATCTCCTTTTGCAAGGACACGAAATTATCATTACAACGATATAGCATATAGTCCAAGATGTTAGACAATTTTTCAATCACCCCGGGAGTTTGATCCGATTTTTTTAATGCCAGCGCATATAAGTTATTTAGCGTATTGAATAGAAAGTGTGGATTGAGTTGGTGCTTTAAGGCCGTAAGTTCAGCGGTCTTTTTTTGCTCGTTGATTTTAGATAGCCGCTGTTGATCCCTGTAAAATTTGTACATCAGTAAGAGCAAGGTGGGCGAAATAAAAAACACGGATTTGCTTATCGTAACTTGGACCGTCATAACTCTTTCCCAAACGGTTGAATGACCGAAATCTTGCAGGTAGGTAGCATAAGACTGGGGGTAAGTGGGCTCTAAATAATAATAGCGGGCGGTATGATAGCCTGTAACTACCAGTATCAGCAAAATTAGCAACGAGAGCCCGAAAATGATGTTCTTTTTCTTATCCAGGAATTTCGGGACCAGGACATAGATGGTGATATAAGCTACGATCACCTGCAAGCTGGTCATGATCGCGTAGACTTCTAATGTATGTTGTAAGGTACGGTAAAATGCCCAATGCGCCGTGATGGTGTGAAATGAAAAAACAATCCCCCAAAAAAGTAAGTGCTTTAAAAATGGGGTATTGAACTTTGATAAGACATCCCTTTTGTAATCCATAACTTTCTCAAAACTAAAGTACCCAAAACCAATCGCCGGTAAAAGTAGATGAATTGGCCATTGAAGATGTCGTAAAGGTGATTTCAATGGATAAACGCATTTCACGGGACGTTATCCCCTTCTGTTTGCCCCCAAGGAGTATCGGTCTACTTTTCAATAATCCAGGAGAGCGTGGGTGTATTTTCGACCCAACCAGGATACTGCTTATGAACAATCTCCTAAAGATCACCACATTGACGGTTTGTCTCACCGTAACTTGTTCCATTTCCAAAGCCCAATCCATCCAATCCATTTCGGGAAGAGTGGTGAACTCCGAAGGAGAGGGCTTATTCGGGAATGCAATGATCGTATCCTCGTTGGATTCCAGCTTAGTCACAGGAGCCGCCTTTTTCGATGGAAAATTCAAATTGTCAAATCTCAATACGCAAAGTGTCTTACTAAAATTTGCATCGCTGGAGTTTAAAGACGCTTACATTTGGATTGAATACACGGGCTTATCACACGTCGACTTGGGTGACATTCTTGTAGAGGACAACGAAAAGATGCTGGACGAATTGGTGATCGAGGCCAAAAGCCCTTTGATCATAGAAAAACCAGGTGGATCGATAGAAGTGAACGTGGCGAATACTAATCTCGCCACAAGTACCTCGGTAGATGAGATCCTAGGCAAGTCACCCAGTATTGTGTACAACGCAGACGGGGAGATCGGTGTCTTTGGGAAAGGAAATGCCATGTTATTCATCAACGGTATCCGGGTGGCCAATGAACGCCTATCCACGCTTTCACCTTCCAACATCGAAAAGATCGAGATCCTCAGCAACCCGGGTCCCAGGTTTGACGCCGAAGGCAACGCTGTGATCAATATCATCACCAAAACACGCATGGACGAAGGTTCTAGGGCTATTTTCAAAAACTATGTAAGCCACACCGATTTCGCAGGGGTCGAAAACCGGTCGGATGTTATTTACAGCTATTCAAAAGGTAAGCTATCCGTCAATAGCAATTATGGCTTAACGATAGGAAACGACAGGATGATATTAAAAACCACCCGGACCAGGAATGAAACCGGGAGTTTCTTTAACTCCGACCTGGAAACGGATTGGAAATATGATTATGATAATTTCTCCAATTATGGTTTGGGAGTTCAATATGATTTCAACAAGAACAGCTACTTTTCTTTGCAATATACCGGGGCTTATGAAGACCTGGGTGGGGGCCAATTCAGCAATAACATGATCACCGATGAAGAAATAGGTGTTTACACTAGTGAGTTGATATGGGATGAGTTGTCCATTAAAAATACGCTGAATGCCAACTATTATCTTGACACAGACACCGTAGGATCAAACCTATTCATAGGAAGCCAGTACGCCTCTTACCGACATGATTTCGATAACGATATCAACGAGTTGAACACCATTAACGGGGTAGAAAGCACCTCTTTTATCAATAATCTAGGCGAAAACAACATAGAGATCTTTAGTGTTCAATTGGATTACACCAAAGTATTTAACAAGAAACATGCTCTGGAATGGGGGACAAAATTCGGGTACGTCAACATCAACTCCAATACCACATTTTTTGATATCGATGAAAGTGGACGGGCGACAAGAAATGAAAGGCTTTCAAGTAGTTTTGAATACGATGAAATGATCCCGGCGGGGTATGTGAATTTTAAAGGGAGCCTCAATGAACAGATTAATTATGGCTTAGGGTTAAGAACAGAATGGACGAATTACACCTTATCCACGAGTGTTGAAGGCGGAAAGGTCATCGATGATAACTTTATTAACCTTTTCCCAAATGCATCCCTAACTATAAAATTACAGGAAGGTTTTAATGCCTACATTACGTATTCTTCAAGGATAAACAGGGCCTCTTATCGTACCCTAAATCCATTTGTGATCTATCAAGATGCTTTTACCTCTATCCAGGGAAACCCCAACCTTCAGCCCTCCAAAGTTCATTCCATAGAAGTAGGAGCCACCCGCGAGGGGTGGAGCATAAAGACAGGATATAATTATACCATAGATCCTATTGACGGGGGAGCATTCCAGTCAGAAGATAATCCAAGGGAATACATCTTACAAAGGACCAACCTGGACAGGGGGCATGGTTATTTTGCCTCGTTATCCAAAAACATAAACCTTAAAGGGTGGCGATCGATCAATATGGCCACGATCAGTTATGATCACTTGATCGATAATAGCGGCATTTTCGGGGTAAACAACAATGAACCGTATTATTACTTGTACTCTCAAAATAGCTTTGATGTTGAAGGCTGGATCACCCTGTACCTTACTGGGTGGTATTTAAGTGACAAACGGGATGGTATAAACTTTGAAAAAAACTACTCCTCCGTGAATATCGGGCTTGAAAAAAAGTTACTCAACAATACTATCACCTGTAACCTCGATTTTAATGACATCTTTCACAGTGTAAGAGCTGCCGGGGAGTATAAATTGGGCACCACGGATATCATTTATGGACGGACCTTTAATACCAATTATATCCGCTTCTTGGTGTCTTACCAGTTTGGAAATTTGAAAAAATCGAAGTACCAGAATAAGGACGTGGGGGAATCAGAAAACAGGAGAACACGGTAAAAGTGTCCTTTTTGGAAGGTTAGATCCCGTTAAACCCGGATCCAATGCGGTTAAGTCAGGGCATCATTAAAAATTCAAGTGGCGTGTGGAGGGGGGACATCCAGGAACAGCGCGGCCCATTTGAAGCCTGTGGGCGAGCGGCCTATAGGGGTCGGATAGTGGTGCGTTTAGAGGGGAAAATGGGCTTTGTTGCTGGCGCCTTTTTCTTTTGGTTCGTTTTCTTTTGGGCTTGCAAAAGAAAATGAACACGGACTTAGAACCACAAAATCCCGCTTAAACTACTCATTGCGAGGTTCGCACTACCCGGAACATCTTAAAAATGTCGCCTAATTTACTAAAAAATAGACGTTTATTAGCAAATCTAGTTTTCAAGGATACCCTAATTAAGGCCAGCGCTTACCCCTAAAGCCCCTAAAGGGGAACCCACCGCGCGGTGGATTGCGACTTTAGACGTAAGAGGTGCGATGGGTACGCTTAACTAAACCGTATTGGATCTGGGTTAAACTATGAATGGCGTTCACTGGCTAGGCTAAAAAGAGAACAGGCAGTCCCTTGAAGAGATTGCCTGTCTCACACAGCAGCTCCAGCGAAGATCAGCCACGACGAATCCACTCATACCTCACAATTTCTTACACACGGTCCGCCTTCTTTGACTGGAGTCTTTTTTTATTATTCCTCTACCCGGGAGGGCTTAGGTTACAACTCCCTATTCACGGTTATAAAATTAGAGAGCTCATAAACCGCCCCGCTAAGATCATTATTCACATTATTCCCTTGTTCTAAACCGGTCAGTCCTTCCGCGTAGGTGATATACAATACATAGCATACCCCTGCCCCGGCGATATCAAAATTCACTTCCGTAACATCAGCGGGTAAGCCTAGAATATTGCCCGCATCATCGGTCACTACCCAACTGCTCATTTCATTCACTGAAAACCCACCGTCTACGGTTATGGCACCTTCAGCGATATTATCTGCGGTACCATCCCCTACGGTAAATGTAAATGGGCCGCCACTAAGCGTAGGTGCATCGAGCCGGTTGACTGTGATAGGGTTAGATAGTGCGTAAACTCCTTTTAGGTCATTCGCATTCATCCCTACTTCCAAACCTGTCAATCCCATGTCGTAGCTGATGTACCATACCAGGCAAACTCCCGGGCCTGCCTCGTCAAAATCAGGTGCTGTAAAACTAGGAGGCAGACCAAGGATGTTTCCTGCATCATCAGTGACCACCCATCCGCTTTGATCCAAAGCCGTACCAGGGTTATCTACGGTAATTCCGTTCATCGGGATATTATCTGCGGTCCCGTCTACAATAAAATCGAAAGGTCCACCCGAGATTACCGGGGCAATTACCCTTTTCACTTTTACACTATTGGAGAGCTCGTAAACACCTGCGAGATCATCTATATTACTATTCATGGCCAAGCCTTGAAGACCCTCCGCGTAAGTAATGTACCATACAAAGCATATCCCCTCTCCCGTATCATCAAAATCAGGCGCTGTAAAGCTTGGGGGTAACCCGAGTATGGTGCCATCTTCATCGGTGATCACCCAGCCGCTCATTCCTTCTAAAGCAAAACCACCGTCTACAGTGATCGCATCATCTGCTAAATTATCAGCCACACCGTCACCTACTGTAAATGTAAAGGGGCCGCCGCTGAGTGTAGGTGCATCAAGCCTGTTTACAGTTATCGCGTTGGAAATAGTAGAGCCGGTCATGTCCAGGTCATCGATATTCATACCGGTTGATAATCCTTGTAACCCGTCCTGATAGGTAAGATGGTAAATAAAGCATATACCACCTCCTGCTTCATCAAAATCTACACCTTCCAAATCTGTCATGGTCGGCGGAAGCCCTAGTATGTCACCATCTTCATCAGTCACTATGAAAACAGTATTCATACCATTTACGTTGCTTTCATCTACAGTGATCCCGCTTACGTTATCTACCATACCATTTACCACGAACGTGAACGGACCCCCTGTGAGTGTAGCGCCGCCTAAGGCAACCCGGTTAACAGTAATCGAATTAGAAAGGTCAAAAACCCCGGAAAGGCCGCTGGTATTCATGCCAACTTCCAGGCCTTGCAGTCCATCCTCATAACGGATGTACCATATAAGGCAAACTCCTACCCCGGCCTCGTCAAAATCTACTCCTTCCAAGGCTTCGAGTGTTGGCGGCAGGCCTAGAATGTTACCAGCATCATCTGTGACTACCCAGCGGCTGTTAGTTCCTGCTGCGTCCGAGTTATCAATGGTAATGCCACTTACGTTATCTACTACTCCATCTACCACAAAGGTGAACGGACCACCGCTAATAGTGCCTGCATTGGGCATAATTCCCCCGTCATCATCATCGCTGCATCCTGCCAAAGTCAAAGCCAATATAGAGACTAGAGCCAAGATTGGTTTTTTAATGAGTTGTTTCATCGTGTTTGATTAATTGATTTATTCTCAAATCAACTGATGAAAGATTGTGGCAATATCACAGAAAGATCACAGAAGTATCACATTCAATCCTAAGCCATTAATAAACAGAAACTTAGTACAAATCACTTATGACGGGGATATTGAAATTCAAACGATTTTGTCTTTTAAATGACATATTTCGCGCCCGCTACTAAAAGTATCCATAAACGTGGGCTCGATATAGAAATACGGTTAGATGAAATCGTAAAGAAGATCCTTTTGTGATTCTTTGAGCTTTGGTGCCTTGGTGGCAGAGCTTCCTTGGCCACCAAGCCACAAATGCACTAAGGTACACCAAGCTTACTCGTCTAAACTACCCGGGGTAACATCAAAGTGATAAATAGTAATCGAGTCCAGGTCATAAGTTCTTAGGAGTATCCCGGTTTTCAATTTTTTGTCATTCCCGGTAAATGTCACGCTCAACTTTTATGGATTAATGGTTAAGCCTGGTCCAGCCAATAACAATCTGCTCACAACTATTAATCTTACTTTGTCGACTTAAGAACCAGGGTCAAGCCTATGAAATCGGGAAGATGAAAAATCGTGAGCTGCTAAAAAAAATTAGAAAAGGGTTAAACTTGACAGCTTGTATCCTTTGAGGATGACAGTTTTCCAGGCGAAGAGTGATGAGTTGCAAATCAAAATCCCTACTCATTTTCATCTTTCCTGTTCCTGGTTTCCTATTTTCCTGTAAGGATAGACAAATGTTATCTACAGGCAGGAACTTGACAAAGTAGGGTTAAGTGATCAATTGTAATTCCAGGAAACTATGGGTAGCGAGCGGTTTTGTGTATATTTTGATATCCTCACCAAGCTCGGTGATTTCGGTGAAAACCTTGGATCGTCACTGCATGACACACAGGCTTGCTTTACATGGCCTAAACTCTTACGATAGAATAAATGCCCATGCATAGTTTCAAAGTCGTTGATGCTAGTACCGTCATCCTTACTTTCTAACATCGTCATTCCCTTGCAGCCCCGCGCGTTGGGCTAGGCGTGACAAGGGACCTGCGAAGTCGTGAAGTGAAAACTCAGTACACGCAAAAAAAGGTTCACGTTATACGACACAGCAGATTCCTGCTCTCGCGCATCGCTCACCCTGCAAGGCTGGCAGGAATGACGATAGAGAAGGTTTTTTTCGTTTTTGATAAGAATATCCAACGGGCTCCTTTATCGTTAAATCCCTGTTTATCTAAATCATTGAATTTCACAAATTACAAAGTAACACAGGTGTTAAGTCAGTGTCATTGGACGAACCTCGGTCAGCGTTAAAGCTATCTAGAGCAATCAAAACAAATAACCCAAGGCCACCCCGAAATCTTTCAACGTATCTCCGGGTTGAATGTCGAAATTAAAGGTGGGACTTACCGTAAATCTTCCGTAATGAAAATCATAAGCAATCCCAACGCGTGTTAAATACTGGCTTCTCCCATCGCCATCGTTCCCCTCGGGAATATGAGTAAAACCCGGACCCATAAAGACTTTTAAACCGCGATAGGGATGAAGATAAATGGGAAACGCTAAAGACCATTCTTCCCGTTCGCCCAGGTCCCGTGAAAACACGGCGGATATTCCTATCCTGCTCTTCCATATTTTTGGAATGTACTCGTAATCTAATTCCACCAGGTCTACAAATCCTTCATAGTAGTTGGTAAATACTTCGATGTGATGACGGTTTCCGTGTTTATGATGAATGTTCACGTGGTGCTCATCGTAATTAATGTGTTGGGCATAGCTGCTCGTGGAAAACAGTATAAACAAACTTAGCGTAAATAAAACCTGAACCCCGATTTTTACCCGGTTGATGCGAAAAGAGTAATTATTGACCATTTTATCAAACATAGGGTGCATGGATTTTACCCGTTCTCAATCTCTATTGGTAAGACTTTTAGACCCATCAAGAGTAAACCCCCTCACCCATCCATATAAACCTTGTCGTGAATATTGGTCTTTTTGTCAACCAAAGGAGCTCCCGGGTGGCCCGACAATACAGACAGTATCTCGGCAAGGATAGAAACGGCAATTTCACCCGGCAACTCAGCGCCGATGTCTAGCCCGGTAGGGCCCCTTAGAGACTCCCCTAACCAGCCCGGGAACCTCTCCAAATGCTCCAATGACTCGGAGAGCAAGCTTTCCCTACGCTTTTTAGGTCCCAGTAATCCTAAGTAGGCAACATGATCTAACCGTAACAAGTGCAAAAGATAGGACAGGTCCCGGCTGTAGCTGTGGGTCATGAGTACAATGGCCGTTTGGTCATGCATTTGTAATTCCGCTAAAAGGTCTGCCGGGCTCACATTTTTCACGGCGTACCCATCTTGTAATACCGCAGGCAGCGGGTGTTGAGGATGCCCGATCAATGTGACTTGAAATTCAGCCTCCACGGCGATCTTGGCAAGCTTGAAAGCATCCCATTCATTCCCAATGATGTACAGTTGGCTAGAAGGCTGTATTTCTCCTACAAAAACTCCTTCTTGGTCTTCACCTAACACACTGAACGAAAAAGCTAGGTTTTGATCATTGATGGGAAATACTTTTCCATTGTCAAATTGGAACGCTGAACCGAGCACCTTACCTTCAAACCGGCTGATCATTTTCCAGGGTTTTCTTTGCTCAAAAGCCTCGAAATAGTGATCCCAAAAATCCTCGTTCTTTTTAAGATCGAATGGCTCGATCAAAATATAAACGGTCCCGTTGCATCCCAGCCGGTAACGTCCGTCGTATTCTACTAACGTTGGTTTTCCTGTAGAAAAGACTTCGCGAGATCGGCGGATCACTTCCTTTTCGATACATCCTCCACTTACCGCACCCACGGCCGATCCATCCTCATCAACGAGCATACAAGCGCCTTGCTTCCGGTAAGAAGAGCCCTTGGTCCTTACCATAGTGGCCAGCACATAACTACGAGGCCTGTTGCTGGCTGCCTGTAAAACTTTATTTACCTCACTCCAAATCATAATTTTAATGGTTGTCGCATCCGTGCTACTCCGTGACACATTACTTGCTAACCCAAATATGCCCGTAACATCCAAGCCATTTTCTCATGATCTTCCATGATCCCCGTAAGAAAATCGCTAGTCCCGGCATCATTGCATTTTTGCTGGGCAGTTTCCAAATCTGCTCTCAAATGAGAGATGATCATTTCATGGTCTCTCACCAGGTTTTCGAGCATGGCACTGGCCTCTCCATTATCTTCTTCATGCTCCTCCAGCCGTGTAAGTTGGGAAAATTGCTTAAGCGTGCCTATGGCCATGAAACCCAGGGAGCGTACCCTTTCCGCCACCTCGTCTATCTTTTCTTCGATATCCCGGTAATGCTCTTCAAAAAGTTCATGCAGCGACTTAAACTGCATGCCGGTAACGTTCCAATGGTATTTCCGTGTTTTGGTGTAAAGCACAAATTCATCTGCCAGCAGGTGGTGTAAAAGTTCTACAGAGCCAAAGCGGTCTTTTTCCGTTAATCCTGTATTGAGTTTTTCCATGAGGTATCTAATTTTTGTTGAGCCGGTTTATTTTGTGTGGCGCCGAAACGAAAAATCGCAGGCTAATGATCATGGCATGGTTCCAGCGTAGGTCAGATTCTTCAAAATTCAGCCAGCGGTTAAAATAAAAGACCCGGGTATGGAAGCGTTCATTGACTTTACAATCCAGTCCCACTACGGAACGTTGCTCGGCCGCCCAGCCTTCCCTGCGCCGTATAAAATGTTCGGTGTTAGCGATCAATGAAAGGAACGAGTTAAGCCCTGGGACTATTCCTACCTGCAGTCTATACCGGTGATTCGTTTCAAAGGAAGGTATTTCCCCATACGTGTCGATCATCAACCTATCATAAGTAAACCGGGCAAACGGGTGCCATTTGGATTTGGGAAAATTCTGCCTTAAGCGTAACTGGGGAAAATGGAGGAAACCAAAATCATTTACTTCTCCGAAAGTGTAAGAACCCGTCGCCTGCAAGTTTGTATTTTTAAGGCGATAGTTAGCCCCTACCGTACCAAACTGGAGAAAGTATGCCGAAGCATTGTCGTTGACGATGTATTGGTAAGATGCATCAAAGGAGAATTGACTCCCGGGCAGCGTGATATGGACCCATAAGTCCGACCAGCCCCAGGAATCGCTTCCCGACTGGGCATACCCCTCTTCTTGGAATATACTTAGAGACCCAAGGCACCAAATGAAATACATCTTCCTCATATTCAGGCTTTATTCAAAGCCATGTGGAGTGCGCGAGCAATGGTCCTTTTGCCAAGCTCTATCTTAAACGTATTCCCTCCAAAACCTTGGGCGGAAGCCATGGTGGCTGCTGCTGCCTCTTTAAACAGTCGCTCGGAAGGTGTTTTGCCGGTGAGGATGGTCTCAGCTTCCGTAGCTCGCCAAGGTTTCGGGGCTACACTTCCCATGGCCATCCCTACTTTTTGGATGCGGTTATCTTCAAGAACAAGCCCTACCGCCACAGAGACCAAGGCAAATGCATACGAATGACGGTCTCGTACCTTTAAATATACTGACTTGGGGGCATACGCCTTTGTCTCCCCCGGAAGATCAATAAAAGTAATCAACTCCCCGTGCTCCAGGGTATTGTCGATATGGGGTGTATCTCCTGGCAACCGGTGAAATTCCGTTATGGGAATACTTCTCGCCGTACCATCCGGGCGCCTAACTTGTATTTGGGCATCTAAGGCAGCCAAGGCAGCACACATGTCCGAGGGAAAGGAAGCTATGCAGTGATCGCTCGTGCCAAAAATGGAATGTATGCGATTCATGCCGTTCCTGGCCGAACAACCACTCCCCGGGTTTCGCTTGTTGCAGGGGAAGTCGGGCGACATGAAATAGGGACAGCGGGTCCGTTGCATGAGGTTACCGCCGTTGGTAGCCATATTTCTAAGCTGGTCTGTAGCCCCCGAGAGAATGGCCTGTGAGAGTATCGGGTAATCTTTCATCACCTGCGGATGATCAGCCGTATCACTATTGCTCACCAAAGCCCCCAAGCGGAGCCCCCCGGCATCCGGGGTGATTTGACCATAGGGTAAGTCCTTAATATGGACCAACAGGTCCGGGTGGGTAACGTCCCGGCGGACCATGTCGACAAGGTTGGTTCCCCCAGCTAAAAAAACAGCCTTTTCCGACTCGGTAACGGCCTTCATCGCTGTATTGGCCTCGTTGGTTTTGATGTATTTGTAGGGATGCATGAGTTACGGTTTTAAGATGTTTTTCTAACTAAAAGCTCTTTGGGCACGGCATTATCACGAACCGCTTCCACCGCGGCAACAATACCCTTGTAGGCCCCGCAGCGACACAAATTTCCACTCATCCATTCCTGGATCTCTTCCCTGGTATCGGCATGGTTTTCCTTCAATACCATGATGGCCGACATAATTTGACCGGAGGTGCAATAGCCGCATTGATAGCCATCGTGAGCTAAGAAAGCGCCTTGAACCGGGTGGAACTCATCGTCAGTGCCTATTCCTTCGATAGTGGTCACCTGTAAACCATCCGCCTGTACCGCCAAGGTAAGGCATGAGTTTACCCGCATTCCATCCAAGTGTACGGTACAAGCTCCACAAGCCCCTTGATTACACCCCTTTTTCGTGCCGGTAAGTCCCAATTGCTCGCGCAGGAGATCCAGCAGGCTGGTCCTCGGGTCAATTTTCATCTTCATTTCCTTCTCATTGATCACCAGCTGTATTTCCGTGTATTCCGACAGCGGTATCGGGTCTCTTTGGTCACAAGCGGTAAGGACATAGGGTGCCGCGGCAAGTCCCGCAGCGGCCAGGCTCGATAAAAAGATAAATTCCCTTCTATTCAGCAGCGCTTTTTCCTGCGATACTTCCTCCGGCCAGCGTTCTTCATTATGTTGGGTCGTTTCTTTTTTCATAGTTAACTGGTTTTACTGTCTGTCAAACTTTTGTCGGATCAGTGAATTATAGTATTCGCGGAAGAGGATGATCTTTCCTTCCTTAAACTCCACCAGGGCACAATAATTATTGGTGTAAGACTCTCCTTTTTCATTGACGAGGTAGCCATCGAATTCTAGGAATACATGGTTCTCGTCATTCATGAGATAAGTGGCTTTATGATCGAAATGCGAAACCGTCTTGTAGGTAAAAGCATGTTCGAGTTTTTCTACAATGGCATCCCTTCCTTGCACGTTATAAGCGCCTCCCGGGGCAAATGGGTATTCCAGTACCCCTTTCTCATGCCAGATGTTATGTATTCCGGCCACATTCTTTTCTTTGAGAAAATCCAGGAAGGCATTGGCGGTTTTTTCTACTCCCGTCATGTTACATAAGTTTATCCAAGGTAATGGGCAGTTGCCTGATCCTTTTTCCAGTAGCATTGTATATAGCATTGGCAATGGCCCCCGCTACTCCTACCGCCCCGATCTCGCCGATACCACGGCCGCCATGTTCACTGAATTTATAGTCGGGTTCGCCAAGCACCTCTACCGTGAGGTCATTGATATCTGCATTGACAGGCACATGGTACTCGGCCAAGTCGTGATTCACAATTTGTCCTTTTTCATTGAATTCCGTAGCCTCTAAAAGTGCCATGCTATAGCCAAAGATGATCCCACCGTAGAATTGGCTATCGGCAAGTTTTGGATTAATGATCTTCCCTAAATCATATACTGCCACGATCCTTGGTATGGTAATGACTCCCAGGTCAGCATCCACACTCACCTCTACAAAAACAGCCCCAAAAGATTGATAGGCGTATTCTGCCTCTTGGCCAAAAGCAAAACCTTTAATAACCGACGAGGAATCTTCGACGACTATTTCTTTCTTCCCACTCCTTTGCACAACGTTTTGAATAGGTTCTTTTACACCAGTACGGCTTTGGAGAAGCCCTTCTTTTATGCTAAGTGTTTCTTTTTGCATGCCATAAAACGGGCTTTTTTGCTGGCTTACTGCACGGTCGATGAGGTCATTCTTTAACTTCTGCGCCCCAGTTTGGATGTAACTCCCGGCACTGGCCGTAACCATAGACCCCCCGGACAAAGGCCCTACGGGGAAATCCGAGTCCCCGATTTCTACGTTTACCTGGCTGGATGGAATGCCCAAAGCATCGGCGGCAATCTGTCCCATCACGGTGTAAGTACCTGTTCCAATGTCCTGGATGGCCGTTTGTGCCGTCAAAATACCATCTTGGTTAAGCGTAAGCCGGCAAGCGCCGCCGGCGCGATATGCCGGGTAAGTGGCCGTAGCCATCCCGTGACCGATCAGTTGCCCGTCTTTAAGCATTTTACCGGGCAACTTGTTCCGGTTTTCCCACCCAAAAAGCGCTGCACCTCGCCTGTAACATTCCCTTACTTTGTTAGAAGAGTAAGGGAGACCGTCCACTGGGTTAGCAGCGGCATAGTTGCGAATCCTCAGTGCTACAGGATCCATACCGAGCTTTTCTGCCAGCTCGTCCAACGCCGACTCCAGGGCAAAGGTGCCATTGGACTCTCCCGGTCCACGCATAGGGGTAGGGGTAGGATAGTTCAGTTGGGTGTAGCGGTGCCTCATAGAAAAATTGGGAATGGCGTACAACTTGGCAGAGGTCAGCCCGCAAGGCTCGTAATGAGCGCCAAGGATAGAGGTGTAGGAATAGGTAATATGCTCGCCTGCCGTTATGTTACCGTTCCGGTCGGAAGCCAACGTGATCTTTTGAATAACTTCTGGCCGGTGACCCATAGAAGTGTACATATCCTTGCGGCTTAAGACCAGCCTGACCGGGCGATCCATGATCTTGGCGGCCATTGGCGCCAGTAGCGTATGTGGCCAAAAGAAGCCCTTGCACCCGAAGCCTCCCCCGATATAGTAAGCTAAAAGCCGTACATTTTCCGGTTTCATCCCAAAACAGTGGGCCACGCAATTGCGGGCATTATCTACTCCTTGGGTGGAATCATAAACGGTAAGCCTCTCGCCTTGCCAAATGGCTAGTGTCCCTGCCGGTTCCATAGGGTTGTGGTTTTCCGCCGGCACCAGGTATTCTTCTTCTACTACCACTTCAGCATTATTTTTAGCCTGCCGGAAGTCACCCCGCTCATGTTGAAGCTCTTCACCGGTATTGTACCGTTCCGGTTCAAAAAACTCCTCCAGTACATGTTCTTTGTCCAGTGCTGCTGGCTCTTGCTGGTAGGTTACTTTGAGTTGAGACGCTCCCAACTGGGCATCTTCCAACGTTTCGGCCAGCACGATAGCGATGTGTTGCCCTACATGGTAAACATTATTATCCTGCAGGGGGATGAAAGGCTCTCCCGGGGCAAGGGCAAGCGCGTCACCTCCTCCCGTGGGATAAGGTTTTAACTTCAAAGCGTTCCCAGGGTGGATCACTTTTACCACCCCGGGCATTTGCTCGACGGAAGCGGTATCCATATCGGTAATACGGCCTTTGGCGATGCTGCTCTTAACGATAACAGCGTATAAAGAATCATCCAAAGGAAATTCCAGGGTATACTTTGCCCCTCCGGACACTTTTAAAGGACCATCTACCCGTATTTTAGCCTCTCCTATCATGTCATTTTGGTTTTATCAGTTATAAATTGGCAATTGCCTCTTTGATCGGCATGTTGCCATCATACAATTCGAATGTTTTTCCAATGGAGCGGTCGTCTTCCAAACAGGCCACGGCAACTGCGGCTACATCGGCACGAGCGATACTGCCCATCCCCCCGGCATTTTGATTGAGTGTTACCTGCCCCCCGGCATTCCCGTTATTCAAAGAACCAGGTCGAATGATGGTCCACTTGAGCGAGCTGCTTTTTAACTCGGCTTCCCCATCTGCTTTGGCCTGTAGGTATCCTTTGTAAGCAAATCCCCATGAGCCCGGGTCATGCGCTCCTAAAGCACTGATCAAGATGAATCGATCGGTAGTACCCGCTTGACATGCTTCTATCAAATTCTTTACGCCATGATGATCTACCTGCTGATGATGGCCCGTGCCCCCTGCGGCAGCAAAGATGACCGCATCCGTCCCCGGTAAGTCTTCAGCAAGGCTTTTATCGTTGATATCTTTGACCAACGGCTTAGCGCCACTGGAAAGCAATTGGTCTTCTTGTGCCTGCTTTCGGATGAGCCCCATGGCTTCATGGCCCGCCTCCATGAGCTGCTTTACAACAAGTTTGCCTGTTTTACCATTGGCTCCTGCTACTAAAATTTTCATGTGTATTTAATGGATCAATGTTTTACGTTGGATTCAAATGTTTCATTCCTCTTGCAGCACCAACCGCACCGTTGTTGACCTTGACGAAGAGGTTTGCAAATCATCTACATACTTTTGATAGCTTGATTTATTGTATTTTTGCTCATACGCTTTGTCTACCCATTCATTTACCTTGTCATCCTCGTCAATAAATTCGGCTTTGACACGGTATTGCCCTGACCCGGCGGAGACCTCTCCCACTCCCTCTTCTTGGAATGCCCTGTACCACCCTTTCTTTTGCCCCCAAGACCTAGCATAGATTTGATCCTCTACTACTACCATCCAGATCGGCAGAAATCGATGGTTTCCATTACCTGCCTTAATCCCAATTAATTCGCGCTCGGCTATTTCCTTTAAGATCTTCTTCATGTTATATCATTGGGCTGAAAGCATTTGTAAAGTGGCATCTAATGCCCTGGTGAGTCATTAGTTTTCAAAAACCGTTCTTATTCATCTCAAGATCAGTATTTGTGCAGCCATTGTTTATACACTTTTCATGGAAACGCTGTTGTTTTTTGAAACTACACTCATTCATTTCGTTTCTCATTACATTCCTATTACAGGTAATTGCTGATAATTGGGGCCAGTGAGGTGGGCTTAGAAAACTTGGGCCATTTGGTACATAAGCATAATAATAGAACACCCTGCTCCACTTAGAGCAGACTTTCCTTAACCAGTGCTAGCCAGGTTTAGGTAATTGATAATTAGGCTTGTAGTTTCAAACCTGGCGCCAGCTAGCTACAAAGGATAGGTGATCAACCTCCTTACTTTCTAACATCGTCATTCCTTACAGCCCGTGCGCTGGGCTAGTCGTGACAAGGAATCTGTGAAGTCGTCGTACAGAAACCCGGTACGCTCACAAAGACGACAATGCACAGTCAATGACACAGCAGATTCGTGCTCACGCGCATCGTTCACCCAGCAAGGCCGGTAGAATAACGATAAAGAAACCTGGACTCGATAACTATTGATCAGTTTGATGTTACCCCGGGTAGTTTTGACAAGTGTGCTTGGTGAATCTTAGTGCATTTGTGGCTCTTGGTGGCGAAGCTTTCCTGCCCACCGAGGCACGAAGACTCAAAGTATCACTTATACTTCCCTACTTCCGGGTGATCCCCAGTTTCTTAAGACGCGATTCTAACGTGGGTGCCTTCGCATCCAGCAAAGCTGCGGCTCCATGCCTGCCGGAAATGCGCCACTTGGTCTTTTGCAGGATCGCCTCGAGATAAGCCTTTTCCAGCTGGCTTTTTTTTGCATCGATGTCCTGCAGGGTGATGTCATCTAATTCTTCTTCGTTGATCTCCAGGTTCGCCAGGGAAGTAGCTGTATTGGCAGACCCATAAGCGGAATTATCGGTTTGAGGGGAAAGTACCAGTTTTTTGTTGCCATGTATCAATAACCCCTGCTCTACAAGGTTTTGCAACTCACGAATGTTGCCCGGCCAATGATAGGCTTGCAGTTTTTTCAAAGAAGATGATACTATCCCATGGTATTGATATCCCAGTTTTTTGGCAAAAAGATTTCCATAATGGTTGGCCAACAGCGGGATATCTTCTGCTCGCTGCCTAAGGGGTGGCAGCAGTATAGGAAAAGCGTTAAGCCTGTAAAAAAGGTCCATACGAAACGTACCTTTTTGAACCTCTTCCACCAGGTTCCGATTCGTGGCAACAATGAGCCGAAAGTCTGAACGTATGGTTTGGTTACTCCCAAGGGGTTCAAACTCTTTTTCCTGGATCACACGCAACAATTTTGCCTGTATGGCCAAGGGCAATTCCCCAATTTCATCTAAAAAGATCGTTCCTTTATGCGCCAATTCGAACTTACCCATGCGTTTTTTCAACGCTCCTGTAAACGCCCCTCGCTCGTGGCCAAAGAGTTCTGACTCGATCAGGCTCTCGGGTAAAGCAGCACAGTTAAGTTTTACCAGGGGTTTGTTGCTCCTTGGAGAAGCATCGTGCAGGGCACGGGCGATCAGCTCTTTACCTGTGCCGGTCTCGCCTAAGACTAAAACCGTAGTGTCACTCTTGGCTACTTGGCTTACTTGCGTGAATACTTGCCGCATCACCTGCGTTTGCCCGATCATGTTGGCAAAATCGTAGGTGATGTTCACTTCTTCCTGCAAATAATCTTTTTCTTGCTTTAACTGGGTACTTAGGTGAACAATCCGTTCATAAGCTAGCAGTTTTTCGATGGTAAGTTGCATAACAGGACGCAAGCGCAATAAAAAGTCCTTATCCTGCGTGCCGTAAGCATCGTTCTTTTTACCTAGGAAACTGACCCTGTAGCGCCCTGGCAGTCCAAGTTTAAGTGCAACGGAAAGCCAGCTTTGTATCCCGAACCGTTTTACAATACCTGCCAGCAAACGATCCTTTTTGGCGTATTCCCCCAGTATTTTGCCATTAACTAGGATAGTCTCCATGCTCATTTCCCGGGTCTGTTGATATTCCTTTTCCTCTACACCGACGAAGTCCAAAAGTGCATGGTAGTCGAAATGGCGATACTGATCCGACCCAATATGCTCAAAAGTATGGCAATATTCGCTGTGACCATCAGGCTGGATGGCAAAGATCACCAGGTCACCCTGTACATGATCATTTAAAAGGACCGAGGCTTTTTCTAACTTAGTGCTCCACGGAATATCCTGGTTCAAGGTATTTACCAGGTCTACCTGCAGTACTTTTTCTTTTTCCCCCCTATATATGTCTTCGTTAGCCAGGGCGTTGCTAACCGCTATGGCCAATTGGTCACTCACCGATCTAAAGATAGGAAGCTGTTCAGTGTCAAAATGATTACCCTCGGTATATGCGATCATAAATACACCATAGGTTTTACCTGCCGTTTTTAATAGGGCAATTACCGCTTCAGACATATCTAGCTTTAACTGTTCTAGCAATACACGGTCTGCAAATCCACTGTAATCCTTGTTGTAGTTGAAACAGATCGGGTTTCCATTTTCTTTTTCACAGGCTTTCACCATAGCTTGCAACTGTGATCCTTGATACGAGATTTTTTGGGTAGTATAAAATCCCATTTCGTGGTATTTCGTATCCAATAAACTGCCGGCCATTTCGTGGTACAACACCGCCAGGTCTTTATATTCATCATTCTCTTCATCGATCAGGATCAAGGCATGCTCCTGGGATTGAAATATAGGGGCTACGGTCTTTACTACTTGTTGGAGCAGTACGTCAATGGTACGGGCACTGCTGATCGCCTGGGCTACCTCTAATAAAAGTTGCTTACGCTGGTTTTCTTTATGGATCTGTTCATTAGCCAGTACATTGGATAAAGCCACGCTTAATTGGCTGGCGATGGATTGAAAAATTGGAATATCTTCCCTAGTAAATCTACCGGGTTGATTTGACCAAAAATAAAGTGCCCCGATGACCTCCTCACCTTGTTTTAAAGGACCGAACATCGCTTGTTGAAAGGACTCTATTTCATCGATCTTGAAATGGGCGTGTTGGAACTTCGAATACAAGGTTTCTGTATCCATGATAGTTATACCCTCACCTGGCAGGTATTTGGAAAGGTCGGTCAACGGCATCCAACCCGTTATCCCTGCTTGGCTCATTTTTGTATTCACCCCCGTAGCACTGTATTCATAATCCACCATAAGGTCGCGCTCCATGGTGTTCTCCCGGTCAAATGCAAACAACCCGGCGTCATCAAAAGGAAAAACCTTCTGCAGCTTATCAAAAATAGCACTGACCAGGTCCCTGCCTTTGTTGATATTAGCGACGGATCCTGTGATCTCGAGCAGCGTTTCTTTAAACTGTTTTTCTTCCAATACCCTTTCATTGGCCATTACATTGCTTACGGCTACGGCTAACTGGTCGGCAATGGCCTGGAAGAGAGGGAAATCTTTTTCTGAGTAAGCTCCTTTTGACTTGGAGTCCAATATGAGAATACCAAAATGATCACCTCCTGCTTGCAGGGGGGTATAGATAAACTCTTCGAAACCCGTAGCTTGAATAATTTCATTGATGGGGAAGTCTTGGTGCTCGGCACATTGCGCCGCGGTTATGACCCCCGTTCCCACACTAATGCGCTTGATAAGCGAATCCATCGGCATCCAGTCATCATACCCATGCTCACGGTAGAGTTGTGCCGATTGTGTATGTTCGTAGTCATAATCATGAGTGATGGCCAGGTTCTTCCATTGCGTGTGGTCATCATTAAAAATTACTAATCCAAAGTCATCGATCCGGATGTGTAGCCTGATGTGCTCAAAGACCACCCGGAATAGTTCCTTACGGTTTTGGATCTTTGCCACTGCATCATTTATGCCCAGCAGTGTTTCCTTGAATTGCTTTTCGCGCAGGAGTTGTTCATTGGACAGGGTATTGCTCACCGCTACGGCCAGTTGGGGGATGAAACTCTTTAACAGGTACTGCAGCTTAGGTGTTATTCCCGGTAATTCCTTGTAGACAAATTCAACACCGCCTATTAATTTATCTCCATCATAAAGCTTACCGAATATTTCTCCTTCATATCCTTCCTTTTTAGCAATTTGAAGGCCCGGATAACCCGGGTATTTTTTTAGCATCTCCGACGATCGTAATACTGTAAAGTCAGTATCGTTTGTAAAGATCTCTTCAAAAGGCGTTCCTTTGAGAAGCTGAGGCTGCGAAAAGAAAGTATCAAATGATTTCGGATAGCGACTATGACAAAGTACTTTAAACGTCTCTTGCTTCTCGTCAAGTACCAATATAGTTGCGTAATCAAATCGAAAGACAGGTTTCACCTTCGTGTAAATAATATCAAAAAGTGTCGGGGTGTCTTGAATCTGCGCTATTGATCCCGTAATCTTCAGTAAAGTATCCTTAAACTGAATTTCTTTCTTCAACTCTCGGATGGTGGTTTCATAGGCATTAGGTCCCATAAAGAAGCTGAGCTATTGATATTTGGTTTCTGAAAAAGTTGTCAGGTAAAACAACCTTAGAATTCACGAAAAGTTCAGGGATTTCATGAGTTCTTTTATTGAAAAATTCAGGATTAATCTATTGCTTTTGTTGAGTATTAGAAAATAAATTACTGATTATCAATAATTTATAATTTCAGCAAGTTGCGGCATAAGGATTGGTAAGTTTCATATGTAATAAAACCAACATGTGTAGGGATACCCCTCCATTACACAAATGAATGTATATGAAGCCGACAATTAAACACATCCCCAGGCTTGGGTTGGATGATTTTGTGACTCACATAGCTGGGAAATCATTTTTAGACCCGCTTTCTTTTCCATTAGGACAAAATGGCTATTACACGGAAAAAATGGCTGTCTTTAGCAGCAACTACAAAAGGCTGCCCACTTCCTATTTGCAAGATTTTTATAAGATCTACTGGTTAGAAAAAGGAAATATGGTCAACATAAGCCAAACCGGTAAGACGCACCACCAGGACTGGAAGATCTTCATATCAAAGCCCGGGGAAACCAAGAGATGGTGCTCGGTAAAAGACACAGAAGGGTATTTCATAGCCTTTTCGAGGAATTACCTAAGCAACTTGCAATACCGGAAAAACATGTTGCTCGAGTTCCATTACCTCTTACCTTATTGGAATGTACAATTCAATTTGGATACTTGGCATCATACTCAAATAGGCCAGCTCTTTCGCCGGATATACTATGAATTTTCTCACAAAAAAAAGCAAAGCTGCAACCTGATACGGCTTTGGACCCAAGAGTTGCTCATTTTACTGAAAAGGTGCTCTTCCGGTGAAAATGTCAATATTGATGCACAGCAACCAGCTGCATTGGTCAGCCAACAATTTGTTGAAAAACTGGAAGAGCATTTTATGGAAGGGTTCAGTCAAAACCTGGTAACTGCCAAAGGGGTCCGTGACTTTGCCCAAGAGCTCTGTACTACTCCAAACCATTTGAACTACCAGTTGAAAAAACATATAGGCAAATCAGCCAAAACTATGATCATCGAACGGTATATTTTAGCCGCCCAGTGCAAGCTTATCCACACGGATCTCTCCGTATCGGAGATCTGCTACCTGCTGGGTTTCGAAAATCCTTCGTATTTCAGCCGTTACTTCAAAAAATATGCGAATGTGTCCCCGCAAGCGTATCGGGATCGTTTCTACAAAATGTCTTAACTGGCATCTTGTATAGGCTCTAAGCTTGACTGGTTCAACCCTGAGTAGGTATAATGTGTCATTACAATAGGTTGGTTTGATTCATAACATGATATGGATCATCATGAACACACTAAAAGCCACTCTTCTTTTTCTTACCGACCTAAGTTCGATTTAAAATCATTGTAGCCTAGGCTTAACATGAGGTTTAGTATACTTTCACAGGCTTTAAACTGGGGAGTAGCTCCCGTTCTACGACACAGCAGATCCCGGCTCTCGCCATGAGCCCTCCCACAGCCACCGGCCAGGAATGACGTTCATTTTTTAATCGAGTCCAGGGTACCGGGTTATCTAATAATGGGGCTGCGAGGAAGATGATACTTCTCCGAATAATTTCGAGGTTTTTGTTGAGCAGCAGGCGCTGGTAATGGAGAACGGACTTAGTCTAGGTGTTTTCTTTTTTATTGTAGAGAGGGAAGCAGCCGTGCGCATTAACTGGGCACCTTCCGTGAGCGAAGTCTATGGCGTGTAGACAACATTTTCATCCTAACAAACATCCTCCCGGAAACATGCCAACTCTCAACAGATCCAGCCCCCTCGCACAAATGCTATACCCTGTTACTGGCGGGAACATCCTTGTACTGAACCTCACTAATAATTGAACGTAAATAATTGAATATCAATTAACTAAATAATTTTTTACTAGTGCCAGCTCTTGCTTGTGATGCACAATTATAGTATACTTGTAGACTTTCATTTGAAAATTAATTTAAGTGTATACGGAATTGTGAGGTATGGAAAAATTATATGAAGATGAGTACATTGAAATTCAATATGATAGTGAAAACCATTGGATATACAGCAACTGGCAGAATTACCAAAAACTGCATACGGTCCAAAATGGTGGCGAAAAAATGCTAGCATTTCTAAAAGAAAAAAATTGCACCAAGGTCCTAAATGATAACCGGTTAGTCAAAGGTACATGGTCATTTGCATCGGATTGGGTTGCTAAAGATTGGTTCCCAAGGATGATAGAAGCTGGCCTAAATCAATTTGCTTGGATATATTCTCCGGATGCATTCAGTAAATTCTCAACGGATAAATCTGCCAAAAATACCGAAGGAGATATAATCATGACCTTCAATAGCATTGAAGAAGGGAAAGCTTGGTTAAAATCTGCTTGATTGGACAGGAGCCTAGCCGTGGGAATTAGCAGTGTTAAGTGCGAGAGCATTCCTAGAAGATAAGGCCAGGTAAAAGGGCGCCTGGTATAAATACGCTACCTTGTTACTGGCAGTAATATCCCTGCCCTGAGCTTCACCAACGAGAATAAATAATTGATTGTCAATTATTTAACCCTTTATTTTATCATGATTAGCTATTGATTGTAACTTACAATTACATGATACTTGTAGACAAACTATTAACAATTGATTTAACTGTATACAGAACTGTGAGGTATGGAAAAATTATATGAAGATGAGTACGTTGAAATCCAATATGATAGTGAAAACCATTGGATCTATAGCAATTGGCAGAATTATCAAAAATTGCATACGGTCCAAAATGGTTGTGAAAAGATGCTAGCATTTCTAAAAGAAAAAAATTGCACCAAGGTCCTAAATGATAACCGGTTGGTGAAGGGTACGTGGTCGTTTGCATCGGATTGGGTTGCTAAGGACTGGTTCCCAAGGATGGTAGAAGCTGGCCTTAATCAATTTTCTTGGATATATTCACCCGATGTATTCAGTAAATTCTCAACGGACAAGTCCACCCAAAATACCGATGGAGGTATAATAATGACCTTTAACAATGTGGAAGAAGGGAAAGCTTGGTTAAAATCTGCTTGATTTGAACGGGGCTTAGTGTCATCTCAAGCCCCAAATGATGACTTCCAGGCACATTATTACCGTCCTCCTGTCTTAAACTGGTTAAACTGGTCCGCGTTTGCAACGCGGACCCCATTGAGTACTACAGGGCACTAAAGTCAGCATTTGTAATACAGGTAACCAACGAATATTGAGATCAAAACGGAAAACTTCTAAAACTCGAATTGATTCGATTGAAGGTGTTTTAAAATATTGCGTACCCGGAATTCACTTTATTTCAATAGATAGTACTTCAAATGATGTCCACCCAGGCACGTCATTACTTCGATTTATTGGATTAACGAATAAAAGAACTCTTCATACTTCGAAACGGTTTTTTCTATTGAAAAATCAATTTCTGCCGTTCTACGGCCGTTCTTAGTGATAATACTTCTTAAAATAGGGTCTTCCTTGATCATGGCGATCCGGGAGCTTAACCCTTCAATATCATTATCTTCAAAAAGCAATCCATTCTTTTGATCATCAATAAGGTCAAGGTTCCCGGCGGCAGCTGTGGCGATCACCGGCACATGCAAGTACATTGCTTCTAACAGGGCCTGGGAAAGACCTTCCGTAGTAGAGGCCAGTATTTTCACATCAAATAACCCGTAATAGCTTAGTACCTCTTCGCAAGGCACAAGCCCGGTAAAATAAACCCGGTGACCTGTTTTGTATCCCGCTATGATCTCTTGAAAAAGGGGGTCGTTCTCGATACCTACAAAAATGACTGTGACAGGAGTTTTCAATAGCCCGACAGCCTGTAAGATCTGCTGCTGGTGTTTTCTCCGGGATATACACCCAATCACAAAATCTCCTTCCTTAATTTCGAATTTCTCGCGGAGTTCGAGTATTAATTCTTGGTTTATGTTTTGATATTTCTCCTTGGGTGTACCATTATGGACTACATGGATATGACCTGGTGCTATGCCATTTTGGACCAAAGATGCTTTCACACCTTCACTGACGGCAATAATGCTCTCCGTCCCCTTTTCGTAAAAAGTATTGGTAAAAAGACCAATACTCTTGGAAACTTGCCTCCGTGTATGTACCACCTTCACGTCCAGGTCAAATACACACTTTGCAAAGATGGCCAGGTACCGGTCGCGACTGGATTGAGCATTAATGACCTGGATGCCATAACGTTTAACAATGCGCTTGATATGGTTTATCGTATCCCAGTCAAATTTAGACTTAAAAACCATCGGGATAAGTTTGACAGCCGTGCCCTGCATCTTTTCAAAAAGAAGTGATTCCCGGCGTACTCCAAGGTATACATTATGGCCTATGTCGGCCAGTGCTTGGGTCAAATAGGCGATAGAGTTGGTAGATCCAGCGATATCTCCCTGGTAGGTAATGAATAAAATATTTAACGAATGACCTGGCCGAACACGGTCCAATACCATAGTGCTTTGGGGGTCCCTCACTTCTGAATAGTGATCCATAAATCGTAATGGTTATTTTTTTAATCACAGCATAGACAGCACGCAAAAAATATTTAAAAAGGTTGGTAGCCTCTTGTATTTAACATGGAAGGTTGCGCTTAATTAACCGGTAATCAATTGTTTAACCACGAAGAAAAAGGAGAGAGTAGCCGAGGGACACAGGGAACACATTATGTCCTCCAAAACTTTATGCCGACCCCACGGCTCGTCTCCCCTGCCCGCTTCGCTTGCTGGCACCTGGCTAAAACCATTCACTCGATGGTTTCTTAACGCTCGGTCCTCTCCGGGTTAGGAAAAAAATAACCCTGGGGAAATCTCCTAAGCTATTTAACATAATTCACGATGTTTAACTCGTCTACCTTAGTTTTTACTTGGTTCAACTGTTGTCATTTGCTTTCTTGCCTAAGTTTTAGATCAAGTCCTATCCAGTGATGAAATGGTTCCTAGGTATCCTATCCGTAATTCTCCTTTTGTTTTTGGCGCTTGTTGCTGCCGTGGTGTTGCAAAATGTTGATCCTGTCCAGCAGGAACCAACATTTGCCCCCTATCCTTTCGCGGATACACTCGCCGCCAGGCCGTATGACTTAGACAGCCTTAAAGCCCTCATCGGCGACAATAAAGGGCTTCCCCCGGGCTTCGAGGTAGCAGCAGCCATTGCATATTCCGCTTATCCCCAGCTAAAAGACGTGAACATTGATATGATATTGACACAAGAAGGCGCCCCGATGGAATCAAACCTCAATATTTGGTCGTTATTCGGCCGGAGGGAAAACCGGGAGTACCGGGTATTACTAAACAATGCCGAAAACACCTTTTTTGATCCCATCCTGCTGCGCTCTCTACCCTTCGATGCGCAAGTAGGGATCTTGGCCCACGAACTAGGCCACGTGGCTTATTACCACCAGCTCAACCTGTTTGAGTTTGGTAAATGGGGGCTAAGTTATTTGAGAAATGATGAGTTTCGCGCCGCCCACGAGCGATCTACGGACCTGATGCCTGTCTACCATGGGTTGGGTAGCCAAATCTATCAATACGCTTATTTTGTGCGGAATGATCCAAGTTGTAAAGCTCTTTACGAGGTGGAAAAGGGCTTTATGGATAAGTATTACATGACAGACAAAGAATTATGGAATGTTTTAGCTAAGTAACGCCGTCTAAGACTCACCCAAGACGACGGGTAAGAGGGCATGATCAAAAATTCAAGTGACATATGGAGGGAGGACATCCAGGAACAGCGCAGCCCATTCAGAGGCCTGTGGACAAGCGGCCTTTAGCGGTTGGCAAGCGCGTTTCGAGGGGAAAATGGGCTTGGTTGCTGGCGCCCTTTTCTTTTGTTTCCTTATAGTTGAGGCCAGGGAGATGCTTTGGGAGGTCGCCGAGCGGACGCTCTCGTTCAAATGTGGGTATTAGGACCGCCTTGCTCAACCTACGAGCAGTTGCTTGGAGTTGAGAGGAAAAAATAAAAACCGACGAAGCTGCCCCCTCTCGTAGTGTTCTACGGGCACGTCATTTTACGTTTTAAGAGTGGGGAATCGCTTCACGCTTCGCTAAGGCCAACCCGCCAGGTCCGCGATGACGATAAAACAAAAGCCGGTCATAGGTAGGTTCGCATTACCTGGAACATCTTAAAAATATAGCCTAATTTACCAAAATTAGGCATTTTACTATCCAAGCTAATTTGAGAAGACGCCCTAAGTAGTGTTGAACACAGGTTGTCACCACTCTTTCAAGATCCTACAACCTGTATCAAACTTCACCCGGCAAAATGGTTATTTATGCTTTGGCTCATAAATAAGTCTTAGAAAAGAACTGAACCTTTCATTTTCCCGGCTACTCACAGGTACACCCGTAACTATGCCTACAAGCAAGTTATCACTGAGCCCTACTCTTATTTGGGGCCTAAGGGTCATGTCAAGATCCCCCCGCTCTACACTTTTATTCACTTCAACTCCAATAAAATTCCTGGTCCCGGAGACCATGTAATGAAAATTACTATTGATCTCCCAACTCGTGTGGGCTCTATTTGCGTTAAACGGACGTTCAATCTTCGGCCCAGTGTAGAGTAAGCTATGGAAATTAGTTCCCCATCTTTTCGCAGCGATAAAAAACGGGTTAAACAAGTTCCCGGTAACGGTAGTTTCCCGTTGGTAGTTGGCGAATTCCGTCAATTCAAATTCATGAATATAGCCCAAGGCCAAGCTGGTGTTATGTTTCTCAGAAACGAAAAAAGAGTATTGAGCCGCCAATTTTAAGCTGTTTAGTCGATTGCTAGGGGCCTCGGCATCTCCATTGATCGGGTAGTAGAAAGTAAACGGGAGTTCGACTTCCAGCCCTAGCCGGTCCACGGGAGCCCATTCGTATTCGATCAAAGCTTCGTATTCGTCATAATTCTCGTTGTCGGTGATGCCAAACCCTATATTCCATTCTTTTTCCCCTTTCCTAGCCCCCAGGTCACGGATAAGGTCAATGTACAAAGGTTCCGCATGGAGCACCTTGCCCGGCTCATGCTTGTCTTCTACTT
Organism: Fulvivirga sp.; assembly: GCA_028280565.1. Lineage (GTDB taxonomy): Bacteria > Bacteroidota > Bacteroidia > Cytophagales > Cyclobacteriaceae > Fulvivirga. Next base: position 28,125 of record JANQLQ010000111.1, on the reverse strand, counting down.
CGTTCAAAAAAAGACTATCGAGAGTTGTTTTACTAGTTACTTGGGCGTGGGTATAAGGTGATATGTACAATATACCCATAAGGGATATTAGTATTGAAAATTCTAATTTCATTTTTAATTTGTTTCAATTCAGAAAATAAGAAAGCGCTGGCCCCTATTTTAAGGCCAGGAAAAACGAATCGAGGAAACAAATCAAGCCTGTGGTGGTGGAGAGAAGATCTCGAGATAGATCTTGGGAAGGCGTTCTGAATAGAATGCGTTGGCCTTATCCAGGTCAAAAAATGTGGTCCGGCCAGTTTTTAGATGACACGAAGACAAGACAAAATGATCTACCGATAAGCCTTTTTTTAATGAAGTCTCCGGGTTAGGATCATGGTCATCATATTCAGCTACAGCATTTTCATAGCCCATGACCTTTTCTATAACCAATTCAAGAATACTCTCCTGGTCATTGATCGATAAGTCTTCTGGTATGGCATCAGGATTAGGGTCAGGGGAATCAATGCTAATGTTTAGCAAATACAACGCGAGGAAACCGCATAGAAAACGTATCATTCGGCTATTCCTGGCTCGATGGATCATTTTTCAAATGTAGGAAGTCCTAGTTAATTAAGCCGTGACCGTTTTATTTTTTTTATGTATCGTTCTTTACCGTATGTTTTTCAGCTCTCCCGGGCCACTAAGACCCCAACGACCACGGATAACACTGCAACCATTTCCAAGCCTGTGGGCACTTGCTTTAATACGATTACGCCGATCAATACCGCTGTGGCTGGTAATAGGGCCACAAATAACGCATAAGTAGCACGTGAAAGCTGGGTCATGGCCATTTGGTCCAAGATATAGGGGATCACCGATGAGGAAAGCCCTATCCCTAGCCCTGCCAAAAGCAGGACACCATCGGTAAACGCCGGGAGAGCATCCTGTATGCCCAATGGAGTGATCACGAGGGCAGCTACCATCATGGAAGCGCCCAGCCTGTCAACCGGTCGAGTGTTCCCCCCAACCTTTGCAATACGGTGCGCCAGTATGATGTAAAAGGTGAAAAGTAAGGCATTGACAAAAGCCCATACAAAGCCCATTGGTTCGCCGGTAAGCCTGACTTCGGTAAGCAAGTATACGCCTGTAGCTGTAAAACCCAGTGCCAGCAAGTTCCTCAAAGTCTTAGTCCCGATCAAAGCTAAAACGATAGGTCCTGTAAATTCAATGGCAGCTACTGTGCCCAAGGGGAGCAGGTCAATGGCGAAATAAAAGGAGTAATTCATCGCCGCAAGTACAGCTCCAAGCCCAACAATAAGCCACCTCGTTTCATTGTTAGCCTTTACCCAAACGTACCAGGGCCTGCGCCAAACAGCAAAAACCAATGCCGCAGACACAATTCGTAACCAAGCTACTCCCTCTACAGGGACCCGGGCAAAAAGCAGTACTGCAAATGACGGCCCAAGATAATGGAAAATGGCAGACAGCACGAAATACAAATGAGGTGGAAAACGAAAACTCATGGAAGGATGAATTGAAATCGTTTACTTTACTATCTATTATAATTTTAATAGTAAAGTACGAATAAAACTTTACTATTAAAAATAGTTTTAAACGTAAAGTGTATCTTTACTAAAATTATGACACATCATGGAACCATTACCTTTGTCCCGGGGATCCTACGAAGGCACCTACAAATTAATTGGGGGGCAAGTAAGCCTGGATTTTGTCAATACCATTTCATGGCCCGGTACAGTGAAAGAACACGATTGGCTGACTCCCATTGGCAACTTCCTGGTTTGGGCACTGCATGCCGGGGTTATAGATAAACCCCAGTTTGATGACTTACAGGCTTATCCTAACGACAAGTTTCAAGGCGAAATGAAACAAATCCTTGAAATACGTGCTACCTTGGCCCACGTACTCCGTCCATTCGCTTCCGGTAAAGATCCATCGCCTGGGGCCGTTCACCATTTCAATGAGTTAGTTCATAAGGCTAGCTTTTCCAGGTACATTCACCCGTCCACCCTAAAATGGAGCTGGGCGGATCCTGGGACGATCATAAACATTGCATCTCCTATCATTTGGAATGCGGCGTTGGTGGTGACCGAGATCGATCGTGCCCGGGTTAATTCCTGCCCGGGGTGTCAATGGATCTTTCATGATACTTCGCGGAATCGCCGCCGAAGGTGGTGTGATATGGAAGATTGCGGCAGCCGGGATAAGGCATTGCGGTACTACCACCGAAAGAAGAGTTGACCTTTAAGCCAGCAGCTACCTCGCCTTTTTCAACCCGGATATTTCCATAACTTCTTCTCCATCTTCTTCATATCATAGTACTTCTCGAAGAACTCATCACACCAGAGGCATACGTTTTGCAGTTCACCGCAGCGCTTGCGGGCATGACTTTCAGAAATACCGATAGACTCTCCCATCCTGAAAGGGTCTCCTTTGTCAAGCATTTTAAACACGGGATTGCCCGAGACGCGCTGTAATACTCCCGATATTTTTTCTTCGCGGGCATCTCCTAAGGGTTCTTTTGTACCGGGACAGCACGGGTTGATGCGCCACAGTTGGATGGAGATCTCCTGCGGAATGTTGTCGCCGCCGTTAAGGAACCCGATGGCCCCGGATAAAATAGAGCAAAAGTTGTGTCCGGGGTCTTTTTTCCAAATATTCTTTTGTAAGGCCCTGCCCCTGGCCCAGTTTCCGCCAAGCCACATATCTTCCGTAGCTCCCCAGTAGCCCCAGCTCAAAGGATAATGATGCAGGTAGTTCTCCTTTCGTACCAGCGGATCTTTTTCATCGCCATTTACTCCCCGGGATTCAAAAAGCTCGGCAAGTTCCATTAACCGCCCCCCGGCCGCTTTGTGATACCGGTCAATGCTGGCAATGTCAAAACGCGTGACGCCTTTTTCAACCAGGGTATCCAAGATCTCCCCGTTGAGCAGGTCCCCATTGGTCTGGAGCATAATTTGGGTCTCGCCAGCATACTTTTGTTTCAACCGGTCCAGTATCAGGTAAAGCTTCTTCTTTTCCGCTAAAGGCTCGCCTCCTGACAAGATCAGTCGCTCGGCGCTATCCGGCAAGTTATCGATGATCTTTAAACAGTCGGTTTCGGATATCCTGTCCCCTTGCGGGCCGGAAAGGTTATAACAATGATCGCATTTATCATTACAAAGCTGGGTAAAAACCCAATAAATTGATTCTATATGATTAAAGTCCTTCATGATTCAAAGGTTAAACGGGTTCTAAAAATTGATCTCATCCACTGCTCCCGGACCGGGAGCTTTTACTAAAGCTTCTACCGAAGGGAATACTTCCTAGACCTCTTCCGCGGGGCATAGCGATCTTATCTCCCACCCCCAGCGCTTCTTTCAAACCGTGCGTGAAAAGCACCCAAGGTCTTACCTCCTGTGACCGCTGGCCCGGTTTGGCGGTGTGCATTGCAAGCCAATAGGACAAGGCTTGGAAAAGATAGTTGAATTTTGATGGCATAACAGGTCGTTTTAAAACAAGTAGCGCACGCCAAATTGGAACTGGCGTGGCGGCGCAGCATTACGAATGATCAACACCCCGGAGCTCGCAGGGCCAGGCTGTATTTGGTTGCTCTGGGTAGCATTATTGCTGTACCCACTGAGATTTTCGGCATTAAAAAGATTGAAGACATCTGCCCTCAGTTCCAGCGCAGAACCACCACCGAACGAAAACTGGTATTGTAGGCCTACGTCAAAGGTAGTGGACCAAGGCAGCCGGTCGCTGTTGCGGCTTTCTCCCGGTGAACGGTCACTATTGCCCACAAAAGCATCACCAAACGACTGGCCGTCACCATTAAGATCAGTAGTACCCAGTGCGTCAACGCCCGGGATGCGATTAATGGGCTGGCCACTTTGTATTAACGACGCCAGGCTAACGGAAAGATCTTTGAAAGGATAAAAATAACCGATAGCGCTGATCACATGGGTGCGATCATTAACCGATGGCCCTTCATCGCGGCTGAAATCATTAGCATCCGATGCCCTGAAATTGATATCTTCCGTATTGTTTCGCAACCTGGAAAGGGTATAGTAGAGGCGGTAAGCATAATTGTCATCTCCCCTGTCCTTTACTAAGTTGAAGTTAGCCGCATAATAGGTAGATGTGCCCCCAGTTTCAGAAACTACGATGTTTCTAGCGCCGCCATGAAGTGTGTCTCCTGCCACTAACGCATAAGACCCGGGCCCTACCGGAACCGGCCTTGTTGCATCCGCCTCTTGCGTCGTGCGAACATCCGATAATGTAAAACCGGGATCAAACACCACGGGGTGCGGCGCAGGGGCATTCAGGTTCCTAAGCCGGAAAAGGTTGAAGGACCTGGCATGGACCAGGTCTACATAAAATAAAATGTTATCGTTGACCTGGTTTTGATAGCCTAACATAAATTGGTGGCTGAAGGGATTATCATAGCCTTCGGGATTCAATACCCGGGTATCTCCGCCATCAAAGATCGTTTCACGTTGTCCTTGTAATTCGCTAAACCCCGGTCCGTTCAAATACGTGATGCCTGCCTCTTGTACCCCCGCACGGTCGAATGTTGCCCCGAGATTTCCCTCGAAAGTCACCTTGTCTAAGTCGGTGTCCGCCGGTAAAATACCTTGGTCGATCAATGCCTGCAACTGGCGACGGTAATCTTGTGAGACCCGGTTTTGCTGCAGGGCATCACTGTAAACGGCGTATAGGATCTTCTCGTAAAAAATCCCATAGCCAAAGCGCAAATTACTGCGTTCGCCGATCTTGTAATTCGCATTGACACGGGGCGCTATATTGTTGAAATCGCCCCTGGCACTCCCACCTTCGGAAAGGTTATCATAGTCATAGCGGATGCCAAGGGTTACATTAAGCCGGTTGGTAACCGACCAAAGATCTTCAACATAAACGCTCCACCGGTTCTGTCGCGCACCGAATGACTGTGGTCTCAGTTCTATACTGTAGCCCCGCACTTCGGCATCCAGCGGGATATCAAAAGCAGATAGTCCAGCGCCAGCATGAAGGTTTCGTACTTGTGCTGCTTGGGTTTCATCCAAGGCCACGGTATAGCTACCATTAGGATTCCCACCGCCAAGCAGCGAATGGTCTGAACTGATTATTCCAAAACCCGCTTTGAGTGTATGTTTGTCCTTGAAGAGGGTGAATTTCTGTTGTAACTCCAGCGTTTCTTCCAGCGAGTTAAATATAAAACCGGGATGTCCCAAAACCGCGATGGTTTCGTCGGTAGTGGCATCCAGTACGGTAACATTGGGACTAGAAGGGTTATTGGGGTTCGCAAAATCCCAACGGAACCGGGCAAATTGCAAGTGAGTTTCGGAAAGGAAATTTCCCCAGCGGTAAACATTTTGCGAAGCGACCAGCAACGAATTCCTGTCCTGGACATTACCGGCCGACTCAAAAGCCACCCCTCCTTCCAATCCACCACCTTGTCGTTCTATCCCAACGTCACCCATGTTTACCCTTAAGCTGGATTTCCAGCTTGGGCTCCACGTATGATCCAGTTTAGCCGAAAAATATAAAAAGTCATTTTCTCCCCTTACCGTTTCATTGACTCCCAAAACGGGCGAGTTAAGCAAATTGTCTTTCAGATCTTTGGTGTATTCCATGTTGACATAGTAAAAGGTTTGATCCTTGACAATGGGCCCTCCAATACCGAACCCTATTTGGTGGCGCTGGAACCCATCCCTTACCGGGTTGCCGGAAAGGTCGCGCTGCGCAAAAGGAGAGCTGGCATCGATAACCGGGCCCGGGCGCGTAATATAAAACGCCTCTCCCCTCACCTCGTTACTGCCGGATTTCGTGGTAATATTAAAAATGCCGTTCGCCGTCTGCCCGTACTCTGCGGAATAGTTATTAGCCAGTACGGTAATATTCTGCGTAAAACCGACCGGAATGGCAAACTTTTGCCCGCCCAGGAAATTCTCATTGTTATCAAGGCCATCGATAAGATAGCTTGTGTACAGCGAATTGGCCCCGTTGATGGCTACGTTAGGCGCCTCTGAAAAAAAACCAGTGGCCTGCGTAACATTAGGTAGCCTGAAAAGTGCGCGTGTGATGTCACGTCCCTCTATCGGCAGTGTTTCTATTTCTTTGGAGGTCAGCTCCGAAGTAACCTCGGCATTGACCGTATTGATCTGCGAGAACCCTCCACCCTGGACTACCACGTCCTCCAGTTGCAAAGCTGACTTCATATTCAATACGATGGTTATGCTTGATGACTGGTTGGAGCGAAATACAAGGTCATTTTTTTCAAAAGCATGGTACTGCTCACTGGCAGGCGTGGTGATCGCGTAATGGCCGGAAGTAGAAAGCCCACGGAACCTGGCCTTTCCTTGGCTATCCGTGTTTTTCTCCATTTGAAACCCGATAGCCTGGTTGGTCAAGGTGATGGGGTAGTTAGCTACTGGCAGACCCGTAGTGCCATTGATCACAGAGATCTCTATACCAGCTTGTGAATACACAAAATGGTTAAATGCAGCCAATACAGCCACAAATAATATCCTTTTCATGGTCTAATACGATGAAGTAAACTACAGAAGTTTTGATTTTAGAACCGGGTCAACCGGTCACCCATCCGTTTTATGAGGGTAGGGCTGTAAACGTAGGAGGAGCACGTAAAGGCCTTGTGAATTTGTTAAAAAGAGGATACGCTAATGTTTCGGGGATCGAGCACCATACTTTTACCCGGCCCAGGATATACAATAGCACCCTTTTAAAGGCCCTGCTTAGAGCTTTGCTTTTGACCAGGGTGATGAGATCCGAAAAAGAATTAACATCATGAAGCTGGTCTAAAGTGTGCGTTCGTACATTTCCATCACAACAAAACTGGAAAAGTGCTTCGAACAGCCCCTGCGTTTGCCAGGGAAGGCGCTGAAAAGGTAGCTTTTTGAAGGTAGCGGCGGTAAGGCCCACCAGGTAAGTGCCTCCGTGGGTCGAAGGGCCGAGTACATTTTCCCCGTGATCTAACCATTGCGCAATACGATCCCAATCCGTTCTTTCCAGCCCGGGGCTGTCATTACCCACGGCGATCACCGCGCGGTAACCTTGTTCAAAGACCTCGGCAAAAGCATTCGTGATCTTCTCACCGAATGTACTCCCGGTTTGGTTTCCCTCGTGGTAGTGGAATATTGGAAAACCCGATTGCCTTACTGTCCTCGCGCTTTGGGTTACTAAGGAAGTGGCGAGGGCCTTGTTTGCACGGCCGGAACGGTCTTCCTTAAACCATTGTTTATGCTCACTTTCGGCATGTGGGGTCCTGCTGAAGTAAATTAGGGCGATATGATCTTTTCTTCTCAAGCCATTGCAATCTAATATTTTTCACAGCAATAGTCGTGTCTCTTCTTTGACAAAACGTGCTGAAAGGCCAAGCTGTAAAAAGGCACGGCTTGTTATTTGACGTTTAAACTTGGTGTAAGAATTGATGTTTTTTAAAAACCAGGTGACCTCCTTGCCGGGATACCAATTGGGTGCATTCATTCTTTTTGATCAGCCAATAGGAGAATATCCTTCGGACGGATGATATCCTTCTCATAACCATGACACGTAGCCTGTATCATGGCCAACCCAATCTGCGTGGTATTGACTACCGACCCCGGGGCAATGACTTTTGCAAGCTTGACTAACCAAAGAAAATAATCATAAACAAACTGGTAGAGCTTGGTCCTTGACTTAATTCCTCTCAGCGGAATAATCACCCCGGGCCTGAACATATATGCCTGTTGAAAACCCAGCGCCAGCAAATCATTTTCTGTTTTGCCTTTTACCCTGGCCCACATGGTACGCCCTTTACCCGTGGAGTCTGTCCCCTCCCCGGAAACATAGATACAGGTCATCGCAGGGTTGGCTTGGTACAATCTGCTTGCCAGCCCCATGGTATACGAATAGGTAAGCTTTGTGTACTTTTCTTCACTTAACCCGGCAGCGCTGACCCCCATACACAAATAGGCGGCGTCATATTCCCCAAGATCCTCTTGCAGGGTGGAAAAGTCAGAGAAATCTTTGTGAATTACCTGTTTCAGCTTCGGATGGTCTATTTCTAATACGGAACGTCCTAAAGATAACACCTGCCCTACCCGCTCATGATCCAGGCATTCCAAAAGTACTCCCTTGCCTACCATCCCCGAAGCACCGGTGATGACTACATTTATTTTCATATTCTTTTTACGGCTGTTTCAAACCCGTGAAATTTCTCACCTCTCTTTGCAAATTCTTTGAAAGTGTCATGCCTTAAAGTTTGCCTTCCAGCCATTTTTTAAAAGCCGGCGATTTCACCTTACTAATGATCACTTCCTCTCGTAAAGGAGGGTTTAACTCCACTTTCAGGCGTTTGTTAAAATACAGGTGAATGGCATCTACTGCGTCTATATTCGCCATTAACTGCCGATTTAACCGGAAAAACTTCTTTGGATCTAAGCTCCCTTCAAGTTCTTCCAAGGTGTAATCCACTAAGTATTGTTCGCCATCCAGCTTTTGTAAAAGTATCATTTCGTTCGTAGTATAAAAGTAGGCAATCTCGTCTACATTTACTTTGACTAGCTGCTCCTGGTGTTTTACTAAAAAACGATCTTTATACATGGATTGCTGCCCCGGGCTAAGCGTCTCGATCAAGTTCTGTAACCGGTGAAAGTTATCCTGCAGGGAATGGTCCGCATGCAATGTCCTGTACTTTTGTATCGCTTCGTTCAGTTCAACTTGCTTAATGGGTTTCAGCAAATAATCCATCCCATTGAGCTTAAAGGCTCGAATGGCATATTGATCAAAAGAGGTAGTAAAGACCACTGGTACCTTAATGTCATTTTTTTCTAAGGTTTCGAAAGCCAGGCCATCCGATAATTGGATATCGGAGAAAATAAGATCGGGCATGGGATGTGCTGCAAACCAGTCATCAGCCGCTGACACGGAACCTAAGATCGTTTCAACCGTCATTTCAGGCGCTACCATTTGGATCATTTCCTGTAGCCGCTCGGCAGCTGGGTACTCATCTTCAATAATTACTGTACGCATGTTGTGAGGTGTTTACATTTGTGGACCCCGGGGTGTTTGAAAATTGGTCATCTTGGAATACTACGGGTATTTTTACGGTAAATCGATCATTCCTGTCGATCACCTCGATGGGTTTGCCCGTAGCCAGTAAGCTACGATGTCTTAAGTTTTCCAATCCCATGCCCGTGGAGGTAGCCAATACGGGTTTTGGTCTTTTGTTATTGCTAACCACCAGGTAATCGGCTTCGTTAGTCACCTCGACCCGGAGGGTCTTATCACGACCTATGGCATTATGTTTTATAGCATTCTCTAACGTGAGCTGTAGGGCATACGGGGGTAGTAACGCACCTCCCATCGATGTGTCTAATTCTACCTTGTATGAAAGGTCGTCACGGAAACGGGTTTTGTTAAGTGAAATATAAGCGCTGGCAAAGGTGAGCTCCTCATTTAACGAGATCAAGTGCTTCTCGCGGTTTTCGAGTAAATACCGGTATACATCTGCCAACTGCTCGAGGTAGGTAATGGCCTTCTTATTCTTGAGATCAATTAAACTGGAGAGCGTATTTAAGCTGTTAAACAAAAAGTGCGGGTTGAGCTGGTCCCGGAGGGCTGACAGTTGCGCATCTACAAGGGCTAACTGGATCTCTGATTTTTCACGCGCCAGCGTTTCCGACTTGACCACATGGGTTTTCCAGCCATTATAAAAATCAACTCCTTCGTAAACTGCTATAATGAGATAACTCACCAATAACCCCGAAAGCAAACTTCCTTTGAATGAATAGGTATGGACATCATCAATGACTCCAATAAAAAGGAACACGCCTAAGAATAACAGGTTCACGAGTAAAATAAAGACCGTCGAGGTTAGCAGTTGCCGCACCAGGCGTTTTACAGTAGCTTCAAATTCGGGAAGTTTTTTGCACCAAAAAATACCGATAGAGTAATTGCCCTCCCAAAGTAAAAAAATATAAGCCATGCTAAATACAGGCTCCCAAGCATGGTAGGAAGGGTTCCAATTGGCATAGTTGTCTTCGCTCCAGAATAGCAAGTAGATTATAGGTATGGACAACCACTGGAGGGCTCTTTCACGCATGAAGGCAACTACACGATGGGGAATCTTTACCATATCAAAGACCAGTTTAGTTTATGGAAAGTTAATCACAAGAGGCTTTTATATCAACCAGGCGGGCGCCAAACCAGTACCATTGAAGGGTGAAGAAGTCAAAAAGGGTTGTGAACTGGCTTTATCCGCGTCACTACCGACAGCTTGCATAAGGTTACGCTTCCCTTGGGTTTAGTCCTTATTCATCCGCCGACGGTCCCATTCTAGCGGTAAAGAGTTGTTATCCAGGCTTTTCTCCCTGATTTTTGGCTAAAGAAATGAAAATTATCTGCGATGTCGGTCTTAACATTGAAGCAAAAACGACATCGTAAAAGGTATTCATTCGGCAGAGGTACAAAAACAAATAGACTTAAATCATGCTTCTTTTGAAAACTAAATTGGCCCTGGCTTGCTTGTTTCTTTCAATATACTGTTTTGGCCAGCAGGATTCATCGGGCTTGGAAAACACGAGGTGGCAGATCATTCCTATGATCAGTTCTAGCCCTGAAACAGGATTACTCCTAGGAGCAAACCCAATACGAACGTTCAAAACTAATCCATCGGACAGCCTTGTACGACCTTCCTTTTTGAGCGCCCAATTATTTGGAACGTTTAAGAAACAATTTGGCCTCACCACCCAGGGCAATTTGTTTTTCCAGCAGAATACCTATATACTGGAATTCACGATCAGTGGCTTAATCAATGTGTGGCGCTATTACGGGATCGGTACCGAAGTAGACCTCGAGCAATACGATAGCTATGACTTTCGAGCCATTACGGGTGATGTTATTTTATTTCGCCAGGTCATCCCAAAGATTTACCTAGGAGCTGGGTATCGTTATAATCACCAGTATATTCCCACACCTTCTGAAGGGGGTTTGTTAGACACAGATCGCCCCCGGGGTTACCGGGGCTTTACGGCATCAGGCCCAGCAGCTGTCATACGATGGGACAGCCGCGATAACATCCTGAATGCCTACCGCGGCAGCTTTTTTAACCTTAGGGGTGAATTACACCGTACGGCGTTAGGCAGCTCTCATCCCTTTGAGGTCTTTACCGCGGATTTCCGGAAGTACATACCACTATCGAAAAAGCCTTTTCATGTGTTAGCTTTCCAGGTCCAGCACCAAGCTAGGTTCGGGCAAGTTCCTTTTGCAGAGTTAAGTATGCTAGGAGGAAGCATGATCAACCGGGGCTATTTCTCCGGGGCTTACCGCGACAAGCACCTACTTTCCATACAGGCCGAATACCGGGAAATGCTCGATGAAAAATTTGGTGCCGTATTTTTTGCCAGTGCCGGAAATACCATGCCCGAATACAACGAATTAGACCTCGATGATACTAGGCTTGCTATTGGTGTTGGATTGAGATATGCATTACTTCCCGAGAATCGTATCAACCTTCGGTTAGACTTTGCCTGGGGCCAAGACAGCCAGGGCCTGTACGTAGGCATAGCTGAATCTTTTTAGTCTTGAGTCATGAGTCGTGAGGAGCTAGTACTCAATACCCACGACTCAAGACTATTTACTATTTACTTAACTTGGCTCATTACCGCCTTATCATAAACCCGGTCTCCGAGGTATTTCCTGATCCACATCATGGGTTTGGCCATTTTGCCGGCCACATAACGCGTTTTTGGTTTTTTGGCTTTGATCGCTTTCGAGATAACGTGGGCAATAACAGAAGGAGGAGAGCTACTGTTGGGCTTCTCGTAAGAGTCCGTGACAGCTTTTTCCATGACCTTGGTAATTTTTGCATAGGGACCTTCACTAGAGCGTTCCATCATAGGCGCTGTCATCACTTCACCGAATTCTGTCTTAATGGCGCCGGGCTCAATGATCACCACATCAATTCCGAACTGCTTGAGCTCTAATCGCAAACTGTCTGACCACCCTTCGAGGGCATGTTTGGTACCATGATACCAAGCCCCCAGCGGAAAGTATACCTTACCACCCATAGACGAAATGTTAATGATCGTACCCCGTTTCGCAGCTCTCATATGAGGCAAAACCAATTGAGTCAGCCTGGCCAGGCCGAAAAGATTCACTTCAAATTGTCTCCTGGCATCGTCAATCGACGTTTCTTCCACTGAACCATAGATAGCATAACCGGCATTGTTTACCAAAACGTCGACCTGTCCTTGTTCTTTGATCACCTGCGCCAGTCCCTCTTGTATTGACTGATCATCGGTTACGTCCATGGCTATGGCATAGCCCCCTGCCTGCTGCAAGTCTTTCATCCTCTCGACTCTACGGGCCGCGCCATAGACCGTGTGACCTTCACGAATTAGCCTTAGGGCTGTCTCCTTCCCTATCCCGGAAGAAGCTCCCGTAATTAAAATTACTTTTTTTGTTTCCATCATTTTTAGTTAAAATGTAAGTACTCACTTATTTTTAAAGTAAATTAAATACCATATTTTGATTTAAGCAGCTTTATCACGGGGTCGATATCAAAATCATCCTGCAAATAAAATCGAGTTGCCAGTCCATCCAGGCTGATCAAAAGTAACTGGGCTTCTAAATGCGGACTTTCATACCCTAGCTTCGCAAAGGCGTCTGTCAATGCCCGTTGTAAAGGTTCCATCTTATGCTCACCGTACTGTTCCAGCTCCCATTTGATCTTGTATTGCAACTTCCAAAAATCAGCAGCTTCTTTACTTATTCTCATCATTTGGGCGATCTCAAACGTCTTACGGACCACTTCCATTGGTTCGGTTTCCAATACAATATTGGCAAAAAGCATTTTAGCTCTTTCTTCCCCCTCTTGGATAATGGCTGCCAGCAGCCCCTCTTTATTCTCAAAATGCCTAAAAATCAACCCTTCTGAGACCCCGGCTCTCTTGGCTACTTTACTCGTAGAAGTACTTTTAAATCCTTCTTGGGCAAAAAGTTCTAAGGCTGCTTGCAGTATCTTTTCCTTTTTTTCAGTCATTTGTGAGTAATCACTTACAAAGATAAATACTTTTTTATGTTCTCAAAGTTTCTTGCAAAAGAAAAAGAACATACTGATGATAGGCACTGATCAGATCATTGCCATAGTATGGTGCCTCAGTGTCTATTCCGTTAGTGTTAAGTTAAGTGTAATTGGACGGTTAGCATTTTTTCCAGTCCTGTTCTTAAAGTTGGCTGTTGGCAGTGAGCAATTGGCAATCCTATATTTTTTTGCCTACTGCCCTTTGCCGATTGCCGACTGATCAATACCTCGAACATAGCTCACCCTGCTCCCGGTACGTCATTCCTTACTTTCTACCCTCGTCATTCCTTGCAGCCTGTGCCTTGGGCTAGGCGTGATAAGCCCCATTGGGATTCCTTTGGAAGAATCTGTGAAATCGTGAAACGAAAACCCAGTAGACTTAAAAAAAGGTTCACGTTCAATGACATAGCAGATTCATGCTCTCGCGCATCGCTTACCCGGCAAGGCTGGCAGGAATGACGATAAAGAAGGTTTTTTTCGTTTTTGATGAGGATATCCAACGGGCTCCTTTATAATTAAATCCCTGCCTATCAAATAATTGAATATGACAAGGAGGACTAGTGTACCACGATCTTTTCGTTGATCACACTTCCATTATGATCAAACGTGATACGGTAGACTCCTTCTTTAAAAGCAGACATCGGGATCTTTTCCTCTAACTGGGAATTAAAATAAAGGACAACACCTTGAAGATCTGTGATGGCAACGTTCGAAACGGTGCCAGTAGCAAAAATCGATAAGTAGTTGCGCACAGGGTTAGGAAAAAGCCTAACATTTTCTTTACTGAAAAGATCAACCGTTCTTACGGGCGAATATTCAAATTGCCCGTTAAGGTCTACCTGCTTCAGCCGGTAATACGAGAGACCGAAAGAAGGACGGGTATCCTCGAAAGTATAGGATTGACGCTCTACCGTGGTGCCAGCCCCTTTGACCGTACCCAAGTCGTACCATTCAAAGTCGTCATCGGATCGTTGGACCATGAAATAGTCATTATTCAGTTCTGAAGACGTGGCCCAATCCAGTTGTACCCTGTTACCTTCCAACGTCGCTTGGAAGCTGATCAATTCTACTGGCAAGGGGTTATTCAAGTCCGTCGACCCTAAGGTGATGGGGCTAAAGCTGCTGATATTGTTCGCGGTGATCGTGCCAGCGGTAACATCCCCTGTGGTCCCGTTATTACCATAGTCTTCCCATAAGAACCCATTCCAATGGGCAATGGTCAAACTGCTGGGATCGTCTACTCCACTGTTGCTGCGCCATGATAATGTTACATCTACGGTAGGGGTACCATTTGTAACCGCTAACTGCCAGTATTCTAGGGCACTGACGATATCTATGCTGGGCTCCTTGGCATTGGTATCGAAGCTGCCATCCGGGTTGGTAGCAAAATATTGCGCGGCAAAAGCATCCGTACTGTTGCCCGGGGCAGATATGGTGATGGGCCGGTAGAACGAACCATCGCCAATGGGAAAAGTAAAGGGATCATTCCCCACCTTTTCCACCACTCCATCTACAAAGCTGGCATCAGAAGCTGAAGTTACCGTGGCGCCATCTTGTAGGGTGATCACTTCAGAGCCTTGTGGGGTAATGATCCCATTTTGAAAATCAATATTTCCACTGCTCACAATACTGATATTGTCTGCCACTTGTGCGCCAGAAGCATTATTGATAACCAAGTTATAAATGCTCATCGTATTCCCCCCGTAGCTCATCGTTTGTTGTGTCAATCCATTCAAGGTGACCGTATTTTGCCTAAAGTCAATACCCCCTGTCCCGTTAGTGATCAGGTCTCCCTGTAAACTGATCGTATAGTTATTAGCCGAGGTCACATCCAAGGTGTTGTCCGTATTGATCGTAAGGTCTCCCCTTACATTAATGTTTCCCTCCAAATTTTTTGTTCTCATCGTCCCCGAGGTGTTGGTTAGGGTTAGATTGGCATAGCTTGTATTCCCGCTACCCAACAAGCTTTTTACAACCTGGTTATCGTCTTGCCCTGAAGCGTAGATGATCGTGGAATTAGGATCAAGGTCTATATCATCGTAATTCGTGGGAAATTGGGTAGTTGTAGTTGAGGTACCAATGGTATACGAGGTGTTACTGCCCATCTGGAAAGTCCGGCCGGCGGTACCTACTACCTGGAATCCATTGTCCAAGAAGTTATTGTAGGAAGCTATGACCATATTCCGTTTTACTGTGATCAGTCCCAAAAGCGTTTTGTTACGAAATGCAGATCCACCCCCTTGTATATGAAGACGACCATAACTGATATTACCCGCGACATTTTGGTCTAACTGGGAGTGATATTCTACCCTGCTGTTATCGCTTAAAGAAATATTAACCGGCAGGAAATTAGTGGGAAAAGACGTGCTCGCCGTAGCTGTTCCCAACCTGAGCCGATCCCCATCTGCTACGCTCAAGGTACCTGTGGCATTCCCTGTAATTTGATGGCCGTCGTCATACAACCTGCCTAGGATGAGCGTTAGGTCATTGTTAACCGTCATAGGAGCGGATAGTCTTACAATATCATCAGAGGTCCGGTTTTCGCGGTCTATGACCAGGTCGTAAAAAGCACTACCCCCGGGGTTAACGACTTGGTCCCCACTTGTATCCCGCCCGTCGAAGGTGACACTACCTGTGCCGGCGTTAAAAACAGCGCCACTGGAGATGGTCCAATTATTTTCCAGTGTGATATGGTTTGCCCCAGCATTCAAGGTGCCGTTCGTTACGGATAGGTTAGAGTTATCACCATTAATATCCATGTCATCCTGCAGGTTCCATGTGCCACCGCTGTAGTCAAATTCTACATCTCCATTGAATGTACCACCATTCATTTGTACGGTGTTGGTACCTGTACTTAGCATCGTGAAAGTTACCGGGCCGTTAAAGTTATTCGTAATATCGGCGTCCATGGTAAAGTTTCCGAATACGATGAGTTCGTTACCCGAACCGCCTTCCCATGTAGCCGCAGTACTTACGGCGGACCAGCTCATGTTATTGGCAAAAGCTTGGTCCAGGTTCATGGTAAAGGTAGGACTGGCTCCAGAAAATGAATTGGCATCAAAAATAACATCATCTGCCGGGCCGGGAACACAAAAGCCAGCCGCACCTCCGCTACTCGTTGACCAGCTGCTTGT
Source organism: Fulvivirga sp. (assembly GCA_028280565.1). GTDB lineage: Bacteria > Bacteroidota > Bacteroidia > Cytophagales > Cyclobacteriaceae > Fulvivirga. The sequence continues at coordinate 11,928 of JANQLQ010000111.1, read as the reverse complement.
ATTTGACCAGTTGCCCGAGTTGATCGACCTCCAGTAATAGGTAGTCGGGATGTGATCACTCGTAAAGGTGATCCCGGTGTTATTCCCATCATTCACTCCATTCGTGTCCGTGAAAGTAGCCCCCGAAACATTCAAATCGACTATGAAATTTCCTCCTACATTTTGAGCGCTGCTAAAAGATAGGTTGGCCTGGTCGCCATCCGAGGTAGACCTTAAGATGCGCCAATCTGCGCAATCGCCACTGGAAACTAAATTCCCTGAAAAAACAGTTCCCCCTTTGCTGTCATTGGCATGGTTAAACTCCACAATGTTGAAACTACCAATGGTTAAATTGGTTAAGCTTACGGTTTCGTCCCCGTTTTGAAAGACCAGTGTCACGGATTCGTTGCAAATAATGTCACTGAATGAGAAAGGAGCGCTGTTGCCCGGATCACCAGCCTCTAGGCTGGAGCTGTTGTTCAATGTCGTCGTCCCGGATAGGTTAAAACCGGAGTCGCCATTACTGGCAGTTGTAATGGTAAGATCAGCAGATGCCGCTACTGTCAAATTACCGGTCAACGTGGTTTCGTGGATAAATTCCATCGTAGTATTCCCATTGATATTGAAGTTATTTGAGCATAACACATCGTTCGAAAACAGGAAATCATTACCAGAAGAGCCTCCTATTGTAAATGTACTCCCCGTAAATTCCGCCCGTTGTCCCCACTGGCATTCATTGGAAGTACCAAAGGTCAAATTCCCTTGAAATTCCATGTATTGTCCCCTGAAACGTCCATCACCATTATCGCCTACCAAAATATCCCCTGTATAGATGACCCGGTTTGCATCACCGAAATTGCTGGCATTGGGACCGGATATGTTGTAAATACAGTTGTTAGGGAGGTTGATATTGGCAAAGGTTTTAGTATTGCTGTTAGTGCCACTCGTTTCTATGGTAAGTTCCACACCGTCTGTTGACAGGGTGATGTTACCGAACGTAACACGATCTATAAGGTTGGTGGTAGTACCTGTATTGATCACTACGCTTACCGCAGCGTTAGGAAATTCCAAGTCGGGGATGGTTTTGGCAGCGTTGCCGAGCTCCACGGCGACGTTAGTACCGTTCGTAAAAACAATTTTACCGGTAAATGTCAAGCTCATCGTGGAGACGAAGGTAAGGTCATTTGCCACGGTAAGGGTACGAGTGACCCCAGCAGCTAGTGTAGGTGTATTAGTAACCCCTGTGAAATTTAAATTAGCCGCAAAACCATTTATATCTAGCGTAACCGTCTGCCCACTGCTAGAAAACGAATTTGCATCAAAGAAAACGTCGTCATTGACGGTAGGGGCAGAAGTGTGAAAAGTTGATCCTCCCGATGTCGTAGCCCAGTGATTAGCGAAATCGCTCCAATCACCGCCATTTCCTACCCAATAGTACTGGGCATCTAGATGGTACGCAGCTCCTATGCCTACCACTAGAAATATGAACTTTAGAGGTTTTAGTTGCATAAAGGGATAACACCCTGGAACAATGCGAGTTGCCAAGCTTGGCACGTTTTCGATGACAGGTGTTAGCCCTTCGTTCAATGGAATGGGATCATCGTTTATTGGTATGTCTTGGAAGTATTTGGAAGTGGTACATCGAAAAGGGATACCCTATGGTAAAGGAGACCATGGGGAGTAGGGGGAGGTTTGTAGTACTAGGTTATTACTTGGACCCTTTAATTATTGATCATGATCCCTGCATGAATTAAAGCCTTGGTTTGTGGGGCTGAAATTTACGTACCTGGTCCTATATATTTCATTCAGCTGTCAGAGTTTTTTCATTGGGCTTCATGTCGTATATATAAAATATTCCATCATAAATAGTTGATAATTGTCCCGTAACATATTCGGGTCTCCAAATTCTTATTCTCTTATCCACCTTATTCCGTGATCCGAGCTGTTCTCTCAAATTGATAAATGCATATTCGAATCCAGTTTCTTTTAGTTCAAATTCAATGCTAGTGCTATCAGCCGGTTCAAATTGATAAGACTGGAAGACAAAATCATGCGCTTCACTATCATATTCGAGGAAAGTGGATTCTCCTTTGAATGAAGTAAAACCCAGTGAATACATTTCTTCCCCTAGGCTATCAAAGAGAACCTCACCCATTGGATATTGTCTCATGCTTGGTTTCCAGCCCTCTGTCTCAACATTAAATAGCGTATCTGTTTTTGTAATATGCCCATTGGCAGCCCAAACGATCATCTTCTTACCACTGTATTTCTCATTTAATAGCCACAAGCAATTCTGTGCCATTTGGAAGTCCCTATAGTTATTGTTTACCATATCCTTTTCACGGTCTATCCACCAATACCAGGTATGCATCATAAAACCTCTCGTATTTTTTAGCTCTTGGATCCAAAAAGGATCGATATCTTTCATTTGAAATTCCTTTAGCAAGGCATGGAGTATGGAAAGGAATCGATCTTGATTTCCCGGGGTAATTTGCTGGTCATGGAATTTATTCATAGCTTCTTCAAGTGTCTTTTTGAAAAAGCCTAGGTCAGGCGGGCTGATCGAAACACCGTGTTGATGGATAATGGAGTCCAATGAGGGGATTAACTCCTGGCGAGAGACATTTGTAAGTTGTTGATTGTCAAAACCTGCCAAAATTATTGGGTTTTGGGTGTCCTGCGATTCTTCGACGGTTTGAAACAAATCCTCACACATTTGGCTCTTTGACCAGAAAATGTAGACCTGGTCAAGAACATCTTGATAATCCTTATCCCCTTTTTGGTAATCCTCCCAAGCCTTGTTTACACCAAAGAAATCTGATTCAAATGCTAAGATGTCGAATCCCATCTCGTTATGTAGAAACTTAACCAAACGAGATTTAGCTAAATAAGTAGAACCATCACCATGTTCTTGTTCACCAAGCAGTACAATTTTTGAGCTTCCGATCGCTTTTTTCAAAGGTGCTAAGTCACTATAGTTCGTATCCGCCGGATCAATGGATTGCACTTCTGAAAGACGATTTGCCAGCCAATCTCTTTCTTTATACTGTCCACAGGAAGTCAAAAAAAGGAGAAGAAACAGTTGAATTAATGTCCTTTCCATTTGTAAAAACATTATGCTTAACAACGATCGGCAAGAATTCCATGAAGCTTATTCACGAGACGTCTCCTTGTGCATTTTCATCCTTTTCAACCGTTTTTTGAAGAGCCCCGCTTCTTTTGGATTAACGATTACCTCTTTTAGAGATTGTTCTTTTTCCTTGTTCTGCAAATAATGTTCATCCCTATGATAATTATAAATGTACTCCTTTGCCACGTACTTATAAGTGTTCCAATCTTTCTTTATCTTCTTATCATGGTTAAAAATCGACCAGTTTTGAAAGTCTTCTGTTCTAAAAAAATGGAATACTGTTCTTTCCAGGTCGAGATAGCTTCGGTTTAATCCATGAATGAGTCGCATGGAAACGGTCTGCCACTTTAACGAAAAGTTCAGCCACCATAAATAATCGTATAGGGTTTTTATTTTTACAGGGGACTTACCGATCAAGGGATCCAAAAAATCGATAATCTGAACGGTGTATTTATCCGTTCCCAGCTTTCGTGGTATGATAAAATCAATGATTTGGTCAAAAGGGCTATAGGCATCACCGGAAATGACCGGGTATTTCAATTTATCACTACCAAAGAGCTGATCACCATGTTCCCCCGTAACAATTATATCATGACTGTCTATAGTGTCAAAAATGGTCGTCTCGATAAGTTGATAATTCAACTTATCTTTAATTACATCCTTAAAAAAGCTTGGGTATTCAGAAATTGACTCTTTGGAAAGTAAGATAGTAAGCCGATGGAGTTGATCTAATTGCACTAATGCTGACAAAATGGATATTAAAGCCACGGTGGAATCAATACCGCCCGACCACAGTAGCTTAATTTCACCTTTTACCTGGCGAATGATTTGGCTAGCTCTTGCCTCACAAACATCTTGAAAAGACAAATTAAATCCCTGGGTTGCAGGTATTTTATCTATGATTTGAAAATTTATCCCAGGTTCAATGGTATGAGTCCTGTCAATGAGTATCGTACCAAAGAATTCACAGCATTTTAGATAAACGGGGTTTGCTCTACGGTTAATGAAAAGGTTTTTAAAAAGTTGGTTTTTTGATAAGTAGTAAAAGCCTTGGTTACGATTTGATAAAAACATCATGCGGCTGACTTTTACATATTTCCAAATATTCGTTTAATTTTTCTTCGAGTTGCTCTTCCTTAAAATCATGTATTGAACTGGTAAACACTCCCGCAAAGTTGATTAAGTTACGCCGCCTAGTTATTCTAAGCAGGGGGAAACGTCTTTTGAATATCCAGAATCCATTGCTCACCCCTTCAATTAACCACTCATTTTTTCTTTTTCGTATTTGATGGGTAACCTGGTACTTCTTGATCCTTGAACCATGTTCATAGTTCACTGTTCTTTCTCTCACCAAAAAATCCCTTCTTTCTGTGGCGCACATTTTGTTGAACTTAGGAAGGAATTCATGAATAATTTTGTCCAAGCTCGAGTTATCCATCATATTGCTACTGTACCGTTGAACATAGGATGATTTTTTTCACCTGCTCCTATAGAAGTGAAAATATGCAGGGGTACAGCTTCCAGGTGTTCACCCGGATACGTTTCAAAATGATGCGGACACATGGGCTCTAATATGCATACGGACCCCGGGACTAATTCTGTTTCTATATTCCCGCTCCCCATACCTACTATACTTTTTCCCTTTCCTTTTAAGACCAGGACCACACGAAAAGTTGAGTGAATATGGTGTTCTTGTTCCTTACTGCATGGGGGCATTTTAAGATATTGTAGCGTAGGATCACCAGGGCGAAGCGGCGGGAAAACCTGTTTTGTTGAACAACCATTAACATAAGGCAATGTAGTAACCCCCTCAAGCGATGCAGAGGCATCCGGATGCATGTAACCACGAATTACGGTTGCCAAGTGTTTTGTTGAAACAGTACAGGGGCCTTTTTTTATTTCTGCTCTTTCCAAATGTTCATCAAAATAATAGATGCAGTCGCCCAATTCTACTTTTATATCATGATTCCCTATGAAGGTTCGAAAAAAATAAAGCTGTTGATGATCAACCTCAAATGTTTGAGGTTTATCTAAACTAAAGTAATGAGCTCCAAATAGTTTATTATCCATTTTTAATTAATTACTTTTAAAAATGACGCAGGTAAGCCGCGCTAGTCAACCTGTCCAATAGCACTAAAAATAACTGATTCTTAAGAACTTTGCGAATGATTCCTAGTGCGTTGAGCTTCAAGGGCATCACTCCGAAATTCTTGCTATGAAGCTGAACTCGCAATTATTCATATTATCATCAGTCTTCTTCAAAGGGAGCTCATTCAAGACCTAAATCTAGCCTCGATATTTCTGTCAATCTGAAGACCTGTAGGACTACATGAACCATATCACTGGCTTTTAGACGGCATGGCACACTGGACAAAGCACATGGCACTAGTCTTTCTTTATTTCTTCCCTATTAACGGATTTGAACTTCACGTTAAACCTGCTAGTTAGAGGCGCCTGGTACGTTTTTTTATTGTACACTTCTCAGCGGCTTAATGGGTTCCTTCAATTTCTTTAGGAAATCTTCCAGGGACCTGGAGTCGCTTTTCTTTGGATTGATGGTCCCAGTAACTTCGCCCGAAATAGTATTAATGGTTATCCAAACCTGTCTATTTTTTAACTTGAGCCCGAAATTTTCAGAATCCATCCAGCCAAACTCCCGAATGTATCTCCACCAAGCAAAGTTTCCCTGTTCGGTTTGAAGTAGTTCTGCCGTTCTTAAATCCCCTGTTTTTAAATCTAATAGTTCGGAAGTAAAAATAGCGAGTCTCTTGTCCAGGTCAATTCGTATTCTTCCCTTAAACTTTTTATTTCGACTTAATTTATAGTCGGTATAGTAAACAAAACCATAATTCTCTTCTACACTTTTTTTATAAGCATCGGCAATTGCTTCTTTATCCCAATTAAATTCTTCAGCCAGTGAGTTGAACCCTGAATGAACTAATTCAAGTACTTGTTTTCGTTTTGAATGTTCATCCAGCTTCTTGAAATTCGTAATGTCAATGCTGGTTCGATAAGAATAGATACTATCAAACTTAAAGTTTTGGGGTGTATCATAACCTTCTTCAATTTCAATGTTTACTCTATGTTGGAACATTCGCAACCGGTTATCGAGATTCTTTGAGAAGAGCCATAATACCTCTCTATAGAATGGCATGAGTTCATGTTGATCCTCGTTTCGATATCCCAGGTAAATTTCTATGTAAGGATTGAGGAAGTTCATGAGTTAATTGAAAACATGTCCAACGTGAGCCTACCTAAAAAACCCAAGCTCATGGTGTTAATTTAGTGAAGTTTTTGGGATTGACTTTAGGTTTTTCGCTTTTTCTGCCTCACACGAAAAGGCCTCCTGGTCTGTTAAAAAACGAGGGGATATGATCTTTGGAGATTCCCTGTTTTACAAAACCATTATCTACTAAGGGGATCAGTAGAAGCCGGATCTTACTCTAAATGTTTATCCACTAGTGAATGAAAAGCCGGCAATGGTACAATAGGGGGGCAATTGATATTCAGCATCTATACACCGCCCGGTTTAAACACATCAGCCGGCTGGGTTCGTATACCTTCCAGCCGGCTGATGTAGATATTGGGAGACAAAAATATGCTCTTACGGATTACAAACACTCATCGCTCGCCCCTCGCGATGAGTATTAGGTCAACCCATCTATTTCATGATAATGATCAACCTTAAATGTAGATTACCCTTAATCCGTAAACCCGATTTTTGCCATGCTATTTACAGTACTGCTTAACTCGATAGTATGCACGTGGGCTAGATCGCGTATGTGTAGTACTTTAATATGTTGCCTGTCCGGAGCTAGGACGTATAAAAACTGTTCAGAACAGATGAGAACCGGGCTGGGTTGATTCATCTTTCTAAGCACTTCAATTTCCGAACGCGAAGACCTTCCGTTCGCTGATCCTACTTCAGGTATATCTACCATTTCCACTACCCTTTCAGTAATCATATTAGCATTAGTAGCATCATACACACGTATCCTGTTGTCTGACGTATGTAAAAGGTAATACTCTCCATTGAAGCTGAACATATCACCCTCTATGTCATCCCCTTCATACAATACATCGATAGTTTTAGCTACTGGGTCCACGACAAACGCTCCAAGTTCCCCAGCCCTGCCGAAGAATAGGTTAGCATCATCATGGCCTTTCATGGTAGCAATCCAGAAACCTCTTGCAGTATCAAGTTTTCCCGTGTTTTCGACCAGGTCTATATTGCGTTCACCATCCACGATGATGACCCCATCCCTAGAACCAAAAGCACCATGAGTACCATTCACCGCGCTACCGTGGATACCGGCTGTTTCTACCCCACCGTTATCACCCATCACTGATCCGTTGATATCAACGAACCTAACACTTCCTGGAAGCCCTTCAGGTTCTGTTTCATCTTTAAAAGTAGTCACAAACTGGCCATTGGTAAACCTAAATCCAACACCATGATGCGCCACCGTGTTTTCAATCTGTATTACGTCGGGGGTGTAATTAGAGTTTTCAAGCCGCTCCTCGTCTACATAGGTAATAGAACCGTCCCCATCATTGAAAATGACCATATGGTCACCACTGCTCTTGAAGTGGGTTGGAAGAGGGGTCTCTACCGTTGTTTCCAACCATTTTGAAGGGTCGTCATGCGTATGATCTATATGAAAGTATACTCCTGAATCAAAAAACCTGACCTGGTTACCATTTCTATTCACAACGACCAAATGCCGGCCGGTGCTACTGGTATAAAAGCGAGCCCCTTCTGGTAAGGCTTCATTGACCGAGCTCCTAATTTGGCCGTTATTCGCCCGTAGTACGTCTATCCCATTATCATGAAATAAGGCAATACTCACATAATCACTCTCAGTTTCTGCAAAATTCAAGGGCTCTGCACCCGTTGAATCGTCGTCATCGTCACACGCCATGGTGAAGATCAATAAAGCCATAAAAGGCAAAAGTTTTAAAGTTATGCTTTTCATTATTATTATAGTTTTGGTTATGTATTGGTGGATGATCAAAACCTTGAGCTCAAGAAGCTTGGTCAAACGGGGCTAGGTCAACCTTCTTTCCGGCCCGGTCATGATATAAGTTGTTACTGGTTAAAAGATTTGACGGAAATATTCCCAAAAGCGTCCTCTGCCCAGATGGTAAGGATCTCGGCATCGTCCATTTGACGTATTGCTTCTTCTCCTGATAATAGCTCGGACAGGTCTATGCTTTGAGGATCTGCCAAAGGATCCCCGGAATTATCTCGAAACAGGTGCTGCCAACCTGCATTTCCCCAGATCCATTCCTCGCGGATATCCCCTTCCTGGCTAGGGTTTGCGGGGTCAGGTCGTGAAATATAGACCCACAAGAATCCAATATCCGACGATAACTCATGCTCCATATTCCGGCGGACGCTTCCTTCTACCGTACCTGTGCCCTTATCTATCCTATCCACTTGGATCAAAGGAGCATATTCCCGGTGGATGAAAAGGGTAGTATGGTAGGTCGAATTATCCGCATAAGAGGTTTCATTAGTCTCTATATCCGTAGCGCTAATGGAAAAATGATAGGGCCCTGCCAGTATCAACTTTCCCTCAGTGATGAGGGTGTTCCTATCATCGAGGTAAATGAGCAGGCTATCGGAAGTCTCAACTTGAAAGCGCCTAGGGTCTTCCATGTCTTGCTGGTTGATCCTATGCAGGTAACCTAAACGCTGAAAATTATTTGCATTGGCTATCCTACCATGGGTATGACCATCAAAAGCACTATGTACCCCAAGCGTGATCATTGAAATACCCGTTTCGTCTTCCACTTGAAAAGCCAATGGAATACTGGATGCTTCCACTCCAACTTCCATAAAGTGACTAGGCATGACCGTCTGCATGTCATCGACAGACCCGATCCTCGGGCTCTGTATGTCTAAATCATCATCATCCCCGGAATCCAAACATGAACTGAAAAGAAGGGGTGGTAAAGCGAAAAATAAAGCAAAACCTTTTTTCATGGGTTAGTTATCTTAGATGCAACATTGTTGCAAATATAATGGCTACTACTTTACTCGCAACAATGTTGCAGCAATTATTCTCAGAATTTTACCGGTACTTTTAGAGATATTACGAGGTTTCTTCCTTGTTCCGGGAGGTTGATGAGCCTGTACCTGCTGATGTGATTGAAGTAGGAGGTATTTAACACATTGTTCATGTTCATCCTGAATTGTAACTGGCGCCCAGCGACTTGTATACGACATCCCATACCGGCATTGAGGATAAAGCTGCCCGGTGTTGTTCTTTCATTCCGGTCCACCCTATCCTGTGCAAACACCTGTTCAGCCCCGGCAAAAATATACGTGTCGCTGAAGATCGAATTGGTCCAACTAAATCCATTATACTCTAAATTTGCCAGGATAGATGCTGCCGGGGTAAGTGGTAAAGACAGGTCCGTGTCAAGATTCAGGTTTTGGACCCACTCAGCAGCTAATTCCGCTTTCAAATGAAATGGAAACTTATAGTTCGCAGCCAGTTCCAAGCCATTGAACAAAGCATCATCCTGCCGGTATTGCCATAAGGTCCCGCCCGAGGGCAGGTCAGAGAACCTCCCGGTAGGTGCTAAATAGATGTATTGCTGGTAGTAGGCATAAAAGGCGGAGAGCTCGAAAAGCAGGGTCGTACTTTCGTGTGAGAAGGTAACGTCCGCCTGGTAGCCTCGTTCAATATCTAATGCAGGATCTCCTAATTCGTGTCGGAAGTTTCCGTGGTGTACCCCGTTACTGGATAGTTCGATGGCCGAAGGAAATCGAAAACTATTCCCAAAGTTTACCTTTACATTATTCTTACGATTTAAGACATGGTTCACACCGAACGCACCACTGAAGTTCTCAAACTCCCGGTTGAAATTAGGTGTCCTTTCCATGAATTCGCCAGTTGGCTCGAACGTAGCCAGGTCGTAGACCGGTTGTAAATGTTGTTGGATATCATGTCGCCCATGATCATACCGTATCCCTGCATTGAGTATCCATTTAGAGTTTACTTCCCATACATGATAGTTGAAAAGTCCGAGTTGTGTAGAATTAAAATCCGGGAGTAAGAATTCGAAGCCGTCTCGCTCATTCTCCATATATTGGGCCTGGCCTCCAAATAATACCTTATGGCCAGGCGCCCAGTTTACTTGGTAGCGTACATTCGCCGTGTACGTTGTAAGCCCTAGGCCCAGTGCCAAATCACTGTTGACCGAGGATGGATCGATCCCATGGGCTCCCGGAAATGAAAGTTCTTCACGCCGGTTCCATTGGACCCCTAGGTCTACTTCGAGTGTATTTTTCCCCAAGGTAAAGGTATTGTTATTTACCAACATCAAATGCTGGTTCTCTTGCCTGGGGAAATCAATGTCACGGTGGCGGTTTTCATGCCTGAGGTTATAACTCCTGGGGAGGCCAATAGCTCCTGTAAAAATACCGGCCTCTTGGTTAAAAGCGGAAAACCTAACGGTAGAGGTCGCACGTTCACTTGTTCGCCCTACCATTACACTGTAGTGCAATTCTCGACCGGCTGTATTTTTTAACCGGTTCTCATAGATCGGTAAATTGAACCCGGCATACGTAAATTCATCGGCCGGAACGGTATAGTCTCCGTAATCTTGGTGAGTGAGCCGTGCGCTGTACACCCAACCCTTTTTCCTGCCTTGCCAGTTGATAGAGTTCGAAAATGCATCATTATTGGTTTGGTAGGAAGAAATCCAGTTGAGCTGGTCCCCATCAGCTTCCAAGAACCTATCAGCCCGGATATTGATCACACCCCCAAGACCATCCGAGCCATACAGTAACGATGCCGGCCCCTTTATAACCTCCACAGATTCTACATCAAACGGGTCGATCTCGAGGCCATGATCTGCTCCCCATTGTTGCCCCTCTTGCTTTATACCCCGGTTGTTGACAATTATCCTGTTAAAACTCATGCCCCGGATAACAGGTTTGGCTATACCTACCCCGAGATTCATGGTACTCACACCGGGCAGCGCAGCTAAGGCCCCTGAAAAAGTGCCTGTATTATTTTTTTCAATGAATTCCCTATCGATCACTTGTATGGGTTGACTTTCTTGTACCAGCGTGGCCAACAGGTTTTGCCGGTAAACCTCCACCGCCTGCAGAACATGTACGGCATCTTGCAGGGTAATTTGAATGTCGAAATAATTTTCCACGTCTTCCAGCCGGACACGGGTCGGTGTATAGGCGAGATGTGACACCTCAAGGAATTTAATTTTCTCATCGATCGGGTATGATATTGAAAAGGATCCTCCTGGGCCAGAAACCGTGTGCCTTACCCCTGGGACCATCTTAATGGTAGCGGCCTCTATGGGCCTGTTTTCTTTATCCTTAATGACCCCATTCAATATCAATTGATGACCTTGTCCGGCTAGAAATTGGGGAAGGAAGAGAAAGGTGACAACCCACAAGCGATATAATAAATGCAACATTGTTGCAAATTTATAGAAATAATTGATTTTCTCTCAAGAAGAAATCCATGCTTTGTAATACCGGGACTGGGGAGTTGCGAAAGTCCGAGTGTCATGCCACGCGTTAATTGACGAGTAGGGCACGTGAAGCGTTATATTTACGGCTCTCGATCAGTCGGCAAAAGGCAAAGGGGAGTAGGCAAAAAAATAGGAGGTTGACGATTGCCCTTTGCCTACAGCCGACTTTAAGAACGGGATGGAAAAAATAGCTAACCGTACAATTTCACTTAACTTATATAAAGTCTAAAAATTAATTTCACAAATTTTAAGGAGTTCCGCATTAGGTTTCTGGAAGTGCGAGAACATTTTCCAGAAGGCAATCCTTC
>JANQLQ010000092.1 GCA_028280565.1 Fulvivirga sp. | reverse complement strand
CGCTAAATGCGCACTAGGTGAAGATCGGGCATCATTGAAAATTCAAGTGGCGTATGGAGGGGAGACCTCCAGGAACAGCGCGGCACATTTGAGGCCTGTGGGTAAGCAGCCTATAGGGGCGGGATAGCGCGTTTTGCGCGGAAAATGGGCTTTGTTCCTGGCGCCCTTTTCTTTTGTTTCGTTTTCTTTTGGGCGTGCAAAAGAAAATGAAAACCGGGCTTAGGACCACAAAATCACCCTTAAAATGCTCATTTACAGGCTGGCATTACCCAAAACATTGTAAAATGCAGCCTAACTTTCAAAAATAAACGTTTCCTATCAAAGCTAATTTTCAAGGACGCACTATTTTTCCGGTCTTATTCTCAAAGTCGGCAGCCAGCAATAAACCATCGGCAGCCCCCTATTTTGCCTACTGCCCTTTGCCAACCGCCGACTGATCGAAAACTTACCAACACTGCAAACAGGGTTCATAATCTAACCCTACCCGCCATTTGGTGCTTAACTTAACACTAACTAGCCCAATACAAATGGAATCAGCTTATTTAGGCTTGAGCTGTTTGCCTGGTACCCAGCGATTTGACCCTACTCTACACAGTACGCTTAGCTGAAGCTTCAGGCGAAAGCGTCAAAAACTGTGTATCCGTACCCCATATGTTTCTACGCCCAGGCGTTTGATACTCATTTAAGCACAAAACTTTGCCATAATGGATGTAGCGTCAATAGCGTTAAGAATTTCAGCAGTGTGCCACATGGAGTAGATCAAACTATTTGATCACAAAAGCTTACCTATTCCTTAACTCGAGGATTATCGAATCCCGAAGGGATGGCATTATCATAGAAAAACAACAATACCTAATGCACCAACCCCGAAGGGGTAAAATAATGCTACCCACGGAAACCTGGCATTACATCTTCTTACCTGTGTCATGCTCCCGCTTGACCAACATCATTTTGTAATATGGTCTTATTGTATTATATTAAATCTCGTGTCTGGTTCCAGTATTAAATGAAGTAGGCATAAAAAATTTATTTCGTGTTACAAAAGCTCCAAACAGCCATCAAATTCCCTAAGAGAGAGCCCGAGGTGTATTGTCACCAACGGTTCAGGAAGATCTATGAAGATCACTTTGAGCGGCTTTGTGCTTACGCTTTTGTCATCACCAATTCCCGCGCTTTGGCCAAAGATGTGGTATCCGATGTTTTCTTCAACCTATGGAAGTCTAAGACCAACTTCGATGAGATCAAGGACTTAAAAGCTTACCTTTTTAGGGCGGTTAAAAATCAAGCCATCAATTCTTTGCCCAAAAATACGTTGAATTTCGATGATTTTGACCACTCGATAGACCTATTATCGATCGAGCGCCTTAACCCCGAGGACCTTATGATCGGGGAAGAATTGGCTGGCATTATCGATCGTACCTTAGAAGCTATGCCACCCCACTGCCAGCTCGTATTCAAAATGGTGAAAGAAGATAACTTGAAATACGAAGAAGTGGCGCAAGAGCTTGGAATATCCATCAACACCGTAAAGCATCACATGGTGACGGCCCTGAAAAAAATGCGCCAGGTATTGGAAAGACATTTTGCCGATGCACCGGTCTATGAGCTAGTGCCCCACCAGGCAGTTCCTTCCCCTGCCGTTGTACCTTCCGTAATGGAATAGGCTATTCTTTGAGATATTTTTAAAGAATAGCCCCTTTATTGGACAAGAATTAAAAAAACCAGGCTCTACCTACCTGAAAAATCACTTCATTGGTCTTACCTGTAGACTACCCGATAAAGTGTAACCTTCATGGAAGAGCTCATACTAAAGTATCTTAACCGGGAACACCTTTCTGCCGAGGAGAAAGCCCGGCTTAAAAAGTGGCTTGCAAAAAGCAAAAAAAACCAACAGGTGTTCAACCAGCTAAAGCTAAACTTGGAGGGCACGGGCAAGGAGACTGTTGATAAAATGCAACAGGAGACCTGGGAAGATCTTTCTGCCAGGATAAACGCCTATGAGCAACTTTCCCGGGACAAAAGAACTGGCACCCCCAGGTGGTTTCGATTTGCTGCAAGCCTCCTGCTCGTCTTTATCTTTGGTGCTTTACTCTATTTCTACACAAAGCCCGCCACCCAGTCGCCAGCGGCCACATCCCTGGCGATGGTCCAAAAGGAAAGTCTTTACGGACAAAAACGGACCTTTTTACTCCCTGACGGCAGTTCAGTGAAGCTCAATGCAGGCAGTAAAATAACATTTCCCGGGTCGTTCGGCACGAAAAGCCGGGAGGTATCGCTGCAAGGAGAAGCATTTTTCCAAGTGGAAGAAGATCCGAAACGACCTTTTGTTATTGTTTCCAAGGGCATTCGTACCGAAGTTTTGGGAACGTCCTTCGTCATACGGGCTTACGAGGAGGATGCGCAAGTACATGTAGCCGTAAAAAGCGGGCGAGTGGCAGTGAGTACATCGGAAGAAGGAAAGAAACTCCTCTTAGCGCCGGATGAAATGGCCCGCTATTCCGAGGAGACAAAAGAGATCAGCAAACAAGTCGTTGAAGATCCAAGCCTGTTTTTCGGCTGGACCGACCAGGCCCTGGTCTTTAAGCGAAACAACCTGCAAGAAGTCTTGAAGACAGCCTCGAGGTGGTATGACGTGGATTTCAATATTACCGTAAACGTTCCTTTTGATAAACGATTTACAGGGAGTTATAAAAATCCTACCCTGGATGAATTAATGACCAGCTTGGCCTATGCCTATGATTTCAACTATAAAATAGAAGACAAAAATGTGACCATTTATTAAAAAAACTCCAAGAAGCGAGTTGAAAGGTCTTTGGGGAAAGAGTTCAACTCGCTCTGGTATAAAGTTTCTAACCAAATAAAAACTCTATGTATGTAAAACTACAAAAATTCATCATTCGCATGTCTAAATTGGTGATTTATGCGAGTATACTATGCTATTCATTCACCATGGCCTTCGCTGATGGATCGGAGGCCCAACGAAAACCTTTGGATGAAATAGCCTTCAAATATAAAAGTGGGAAGATATGGCTCGTGGACCTGCTCACTGACCTGGAAACCGTAACGAATTTTCGCTTTGCTTATGTTGAAAATGAAGTCAAAAACAAATCCATAACACTATCAGGAAATACCCGCAATCTAGGCGACCTACTGCGGGAAGTATCGATGCAGAGCCGGCTTTCATTTAAGCGAGTAAACGAAACCATTACGGTAAAGGGGGTTAAAAGTGAAAACCCGCTCCCCAGTGTAGAAGAAGAGATCCATATCCAATGGCCTATATCGGGCGTAGTGTACGATGAAACCGGCGAGCCACTTCCCGGCGCCACTGTCATGGAATTGGGTACTACCAACGGGACGATTACCAACGCACAGGGAAAATTTGAATTTTCGGTAGCTTCCGAAAGTTCAGTGCTAGCCGTTTCCTTCGTAGGATATCGATCACAAGAGATCCCTGTAAGCGGGCGTAGCGTGGTCAATATCAACATGGAGGTGGACATCACCACCATAGAAGAGGTAGTAGTAGTGGGGTACGGTACACAGGAAAGGAAAGAAGTTACCGGGGCGGTGGTTTCTATCAAAGGAGAGCAGATCTCCAGGCTGCCAGTGGCCAATGTGGGCGACGCTTTGCAAGGCCAGGCGGCGGGAGTGGACATCACCTCAAGTTCAGGAGCGCCGGGACAAGATGTCAATATCCGGATCAGGGGGGTCAATACGATCAACGATACTGATCCCTTGATCGTGATCGATGGCGTGCCTTTCGTTTCCGGTGGGCTGAATGCGGTCAATCCCAATGATATCGCCTCTGTAGAAGTGCTTAAAGATGCCTCTGCTTCTGCCATCTATGGCGCAAGGGCTGCCAACGGGGTCATCCTCATCACCACGAAACGCGGGAAGAAAGGGGAAACGAAAGTGAGTTTAAACACTTTCACCGGGGTGCAAAATCCTTGGCGAACGTTAGATTTACTCGACCGGGATCAATACTTGGGCCTCAACCGGGTGATCAACGAAAATGTAGGGGAAGACTCACCGGATGCCGTGCTCAATCCACGTCCCGGCGTTAATACCGACTGGCAGGACGAAATCTTCGAATCGGCCCTCATGCATCAAACCGACCTTAGCATATCCGGGGGGAATGAACATGCTACGTATGCCCTGTCCGGGAATTATTTCAACCAGGACGGGATCATACTAGGGACCAATTTCGAAAGATATACGGTACGGATAAATTCTGACTACGAGAAGGGAAGGTTCCGGATCGGTGAGTCGATCTTCTTAAGCCGGGGGGAGAGGGACCCGCTGGCGTTTGGCTCCCGCTCTACCTTGGAGCATACCATTAAGCAAACTCCCCTTGTACCGGTTCGCGATCCCAATAACCTTGGAGGTTTTGCAGGCCCTTCCGGGGTTGACGGGCAGGACGCCCGAAACCCAGTGGGGATTAACGAACTGTACGAAAGAACCCTTATTACCAATGCCATTAACATCAATGTATTCGGGGAAGTCATGATCATCCCGGGGTTGAAATACAAATTGAACTTGGGCTACGGTTACCAGCTTTCGGATAGGGAGGTCTTTACCCCTACTTTCCAAATGGGCGGATTGGATGTTTTGGATCAGAACATTGTCTCCAACAGGATAAGCCAGAACTATAGTACCTTGATAGAGAACCTGCTCACCTATCAAAAAAACTTTGGGAAGCACGACATGACCCTACTGGCCGGGTACTCGGAGCAAACAGACCGGGCAAGGACCCTATCGGGTAGTGGTGAGGCTACCGTAAGCAACGAAGTGCAGCAGCTCCAAGCCGTCACAGACCAGGTGGTAGTCAACGGAAATCTCAATGAAGCAGCCATACGATCTATTTTTGGAAGGGTCAATTACAGCTACAATGACCGGTACCTACTCACATTCAACATCAGGAGAGACGCCTCTTCCCGCTTCCGGAACCCGAACTATGGGGTATTCCCGTCTTTTTCCGTAGGATGGCGGCTGAGCGAAGAATCTTTCATGCAGTCGCTCAGGCCTGTGCTTAGTGAGGCGAAACTGCGGGGAGGTTACGGTGTGTTAGGGAATGACCGGATCGGGAACTACGCCTTTAGCCAAGACATTACCCTAGGAGCAGATTATGCCTTTAACGGGCAGAAAGTCGAAGGAGCCGCAGTAGCTTTCTTTACCTATCCTAATCTCTCGTGGGAGTCAGTGAGACAGACCAATATCGGCGCCGACCTAGCCTTCTTTAGCGGACGCCTGCAAACCAGCATAGACTATTTCTATAAAAGGACAGAAGATATGCTCCTGCGCGTACCCCTGCCGGTATCCAGCGGGGGAGGGCATCGCCCGCCATTTCGAAACGCCGGTGAAATAGAAAACCGGGGCTTCGAGGTTCAATTGAACTACCGTACCAATGTCAATGAAGACCTGGACTTTAATATAGGCGCCAATTTCTCCACCTTTAGCAACGAGGTGCTTTCCCTGGGACCTGACCCTGAGAACTTTATTGCCGCTGGCTCGGCAGAAAGTGAGTGGGGAGGAACGCTTACCCGGACAGAAGTGGGCGGCACCATTGGGGCCTATTACGGGTTCGTTACGGATGGTATCTATCAAAGCCAAGAGGAAATTGACGCCATGAACCAGCAAGTGGATGGAGAAGGAAACCCGATCCCGTTTGCTCCCGATGCTGTCCCCGGCGACCTCCGGTTTAGGGATATTGACGGTGACGGGTTATTAACTGACGATGACCGCGCTTTTATCGGTGATCCCATCCCTGACTTTATTTTCGGCCTCAGCGGAGGGGTAAATTTCAAGTCTTTTGACTTTTCTTTCCTCATCCAGGGAGTACAGGGCAATGACCTTATCAATAACACCAAATTTTGGCTGGAAGGGATGCACACGAACTTTAACCAAGGCGCCGCTACGTTGGACCACTGGACCGAAGATAACCGTAACACAAACATCCCACGTCCTGCGTTGGGCGATCCCAATGGGAATGTCCGGAGGTTTTCCGACCGGTTCATAGAAGACGGCTCCTACATACGATGTAGAAATATCACCTTAGGCTGGTCCTTTCCTGCAAAATTCCTGCAAAAGCACGCCATTGACAGGCTGCGTATTTACGTGATGGCCCAAAATCTTTTCACCATCACCGATTATTCGGGATTCGACCCCGAGATAGAAGGTATAGCAGAAGGGAGCACGGGTGGCCAAGGCAACCTGGTGAGAGGAATAGACAACGGGGTTTTTCCCAAAGCCCGGACCTTTATCGGTGGATTACAGATCACTTTTTAACCCTACTCGTCGACTATTAAAACATTGAAAAAATGAAAACACTTTTCATCTATATCATCACTGCCTGCCTGTTTTTGGTCTCTTGCAACGAGTTGGAATTGGAGAACCCAAACAGCTTAAACCAAGGAAATTTCTATCGAACAGAGGATGATGCCATACTAGCCGTAAATGCGGCCTATTCTGCCCTGCAAAAGCGTGGCGGACCGGGTGGTGTTTTTACCTGGTATGCCAATATCTTAAGGTCAGGAGAGTCGGTCCGGACGGCTAACACCCCGGCTCCCGTAGCGGCGTTAGGGGATTTTAGCGGCGGGCTTTCGGGCTCTACTAATCTCCTATTCATCTACCGGCACGTTTACGACGGGGTTTACCGGTGCAATGCCGTGCTTACGTTTGTAGCGGCCATGGATAATCTCAATGAAGACCTTAAAACCCGTATGATGGGCGAGGCCTATTTCCTTCGTGGACTGTATCATTTTCACTTGACCACCATGTTTGGCGATGTGCCTTATGTGGACAGGCTCGCTGAAGATGATGAAGACTTCCAAATACCAGCTACCCCGCGTACTGAAATACTTCAAAGGATAGCAGGCGATCTGCGCGCCGCTAAGGACCGCCTGCCTTCCGTGACCGAATACAGGGGCACGGACGAACTGGGCAGGGCGTCACGAGGGGCCGCCACGGCCCTGCTGGGGAAGGTCTATTTATACGCAGGACAGTACCAGCAAGCGGCAGACCAATTCCGGGAAGTATATGAAAGCTCGGAGTACATGCTTAATGCCGATTACAGGGAAAACTTCATAGAGGCGGGCGATAACAACATGGAATCCATTTTTGAGGTCCAGTTTGAAAATACACCGGGTCGCCCATGGGGACAGGATGGGGACAACCCGCAAGCCTCGGAAGGGAATATCTTCACCCGGTTTACCGGCGCTTCCGGCTCCGATACTAACCCTATTCCCTATTGGTATAACATGCAGCCCAGCGAGCAAACGGTCAATGAATACGAAGCGGATGACCCCAGGAAAAATGCTACTCTTTTTTATCCCGGGGGTACGGCCACCATTCTTACCACGGAAGGGGTAGAGCTCAATTACGATTCTTTAAGCATCGAGGATTATGCCTGGAGGAAGTTCATCCCCGAACAAGCTTATACCGGGGACCCTCTTAATTCGCCCATCAACATGGACATTATACGCTATGCCGATGTCCTTTTGATGTACGCCGAGGCATTGAACGAAATATCCGGTCCTAGTGCCGCACTGCCGCTGATCAACGAGGTGAGGACCCGGGTAAACATGCCGGGCTATCCTACCCCGGGCTTCCCGGCATCTTCTCCCGATGATGTGTTCAGGATCATTGTCCATGAAAGGCGAGTGGAGCTGGCCTGTGAAGCTATCTTTTGGAACGACCTGGTGAGATGGGACAATGCAGGGAAGCTCGACATGGCAACTTACGTAAACAATCCTTCATTCAACATAAACTTTCATAAAGTATTGCCTATCCCGGAGCCAGAGTTATCGACGAACCTGGCGATGGAACCCAACGAAAACCCGGGGTAAAAGACCCTTTGAACAGCTTTTTTTGATCAAGAAAGATCCATAGAAGGAAGGTTTGTATGGCAATTCCATAGGTGGGATACACCCAAAAACCAGTGTCATTTCCATCCTTTATTCTAGGGACGATACGGTATGTAAAGGAGGGATATCCACCTCCTTCCACAACTATTCCATCAAGATCAAAAGACCCTTAATGCACTGTTTTTCCAGTGCTAAATCATGGGCGCTGGAAAACTCGGAACGGTAAAGTCCATAGGACCATTTACCGGGCACAATCATCCCCAAGCGGATGTAAAAGTGAATAACTATTTCCTAATGAATATTTTAACCTAACCCGAAATTAAATGATCATGAAACCATTAAGATGTCTAAGTGAGTTAGCATTTTCTCAGCAGTTGATGATAAAATGCATAACCGTTATTCTATTCCTGGGGATGGCCGGTACGGTCCAGTCACAGGTGATCCAAACAGGCAATTACACCTGGAAATACGCACGCATTGGTGGCGGTGGCTACGTCACGGGTACCTACTTTCACCCCACCATTCCCGGGATACTCTATCTAAAATCGGATGTATCGGGACCTTGGAGATGGGATAACACTACCCAGCAGTGGATAGACCTAACGACTACCTTTACACCGGATTTTGGCGTGCTGATGGGAGGGGTGGATGCCTTTGCCATCGATCCTAACAGTTCTACGACCATTTATGCCACTTTTGGCGGGGCCTACCAGAATGAGAACACGGGGGTGTACAAATCAACAGACTCGGGCGCCACCTGGACCAAGCTGCTGAATATCTTTGTGGCGGCGAATAACCGGGCCGGGATACAAGGAGGTAGCCGGCACACCAACCTGGGGATGCAGGTGGATCCTAACAATAGCAATGTGATCTATTTCGGCACCCGGAGGGATGGCCTGTATCGCAGCCTGGACGCTGGCGCTACGTGGAATGTAGTACCGTCTGTCCCGGTGGTGCCCAACCCGGGAGTAGAGACCGTGGCAGTAGACCCGGGGCAAACACTATCCGGTCGTTCTGCCAAGGTGTATGCGGGTGTGGAAGGCCAAGGGGTCTGGATGAGTACGGACGGGGGCGATACCTTCGACTCCATTCCCGGGAGCCCGGATTACCCCTTCCTAATGCGGGTAGACCAGCTTGGGGCGCTGTATGTAAGCAGCTCGCAAGGCCTTTGGCGTTATGAAAATAATACCTGGACACAACTCCGTACCAGCAACCGCCCAGGCTTCGATATTGATCCTAACAACCCTAACAATATTTTGCAGATGGGTGGCAGTAGTGTTTTCAGGAGTACGGACCGCGGGGCTACCTTTGAGACCATAAGTAAAGGTGACAATACGATTGTTGAAGCAGAGGGCCCTTACAAAAAGAAAAGCCGGTTCTTTGCCGGGGGTACCCTCATAGAGTTTGACCCTCATAATCCCGGTACGGTCATCGCCAATGATGCGTACATGGCCTGGCGCACCAGTGACGTATGGGCTGCTACCACCGTTTGGGAGCCCATGTTCAGTTTTGAAAATACGATCCCCTTTACGCTACAGTCACCACCAATTGCCTTAAACCATGATATGGCCCCGCTGTATTCCGGTTCGGCAGACGTGATAGGGCACCGGCATTTAAAAGACCTCGACCAGGTACCCGATGAACTAGCAAGCCGGGATAACGGTAACCAGATCACCGACATCACCTACATGGAGTCTGACCCGGCGTACATGTATGCCAGCCGGCCACAGCAATTTGGCAGCTGGGACCCACGGGTTTTAAGGACCACCAACGGGAAGAATTTTGTACGCACGGCCACACGACCATTCCCGTCCGGCACTAGGGTGGGCGGGGCCAATGTGTCGGTTTCTTCCACTAACCCTTTGAACGTGATCTACGTGCCAGGGAATGGACTAGGAGCCAAATACTCCAAAGATGGCGGCGATTCGTGGACCTTTGTCAACGGCCTTCCGAATGGCATCTTAACCCGGACCGGTTACTATGAATGGGACCACCCCGAAGCTGCTGACCCGGTCGATGGCAATGTATTCTACATCTATCATTCGGGTAGTTCCCGCTTTTATCGCTCCACCGATGGCGGGGAAAACTGGGCGCCAACCCCCGCCTCGCTCCCGGGCAGGGGCGGGTCAGCTGACTTTTCAACCGTATACGTGAAACCCCTGCCCGGCGAGGAAGGTGTGATCTGGATCACCCTAGGCACCAACGGCCTATGGGCAAGTAATGACGGCGGGGACAGCTTCAGCGAAGTAGGTAATTTTGAAAAGGCATGGATGTTTGACTGGGGGAAAAACGAGCCTGGCAACCCAAATCCCACCGGGTATTGCTTCGGTAGGATTAGCGGGATATGGGGAATGTACCGTACCCATGACCTAGGTGCCACTTGGGAAAAACTCCCTGCAGACTGGATCCCACAATGGCCCCGGGCCATGTCGGCAGATAAGCAAGTCTATGGCCGGGTTTACATCGAGTCTATGGGTAAAGGTGTGATGTACGGCGCTATTACCAATTGGGATACCACCCCTCCTTCAGCACCACAGAACGTGCTGGCAACCGGCCAACAGGAGTCTGTAGCCCTCGACTGGGATGACAATGCCGAAGGTGACATCCTAGGGTACAATGTCTACCGTGCTGATAGTCCTTCGGGCAGGTACGTCAAGTTGAATGACACCATACTCACTACCAGCCAGTATACCGACAGTGGAGCCCTGATCGGGGATAATAGCTATTACCGTATCGTAGCCCTTGACGCCAATGAAAATGAATCCGAATCTTCCGACGAGGTCACGGCCGTGGCTACGGCAGGACCGAACACGCCTACCATTATTTTGGAAGTATTGGACTCCACCGGTTCAGAAATAGGCCCGGACACCCTCCTATTTAGGCTATCTGCCTTCCCGGCGCTGACCACTGACCTGGCCGTGAACCTTGAATTCAGTGGATTGGCGGTCAATGGTGTTGATTTTGCCGCGATAGACGAAAGTATTACCCTTCCTCCTCCCGGGGTGAAAGAGCTCATCATCATACCTGCGCAGGACAGCGCCCCGGCAGAAGGAGACGAAACATTTACGATACAATTGAAAGCCGGGGGAGGCTACCTGGTAGGGGCATCATCTGCAGGGTCTGCAACTATCGAAGATAACCCCGATCCAGGTGCTCCTTCCGAGCTAACAGCCACTACGGAATCCGTGAGTACCATAGAGCTTTCCTGGGCAGACAATGCCGATGAAGAAACAGGATACGAGATAGAAGCCAAAGAAGCCAGCGGGGCGTACGGGCTAGTGGGAACCGTAGGCAAGAATGAAAAGTCATTCGTGGCCCGGCAGCTAAAGTCCAATACCGCGTATACCTTCCGTGTACGAGCATCGGGGGATAATGGGAATTCTTCTTACTCCAACGAAGCAAGTGCCACCACCTTACCGGCAGCGACAGGCTATGATCCCGGCTTTATATGGAACCGCTCCGTAGACTGGGGTGGCCAGTCCGGCAACCCGGATACAGATCAGCTCGGCGGGGAGGCATGGTTCTACACCTTTATCGAGGACGTCGACGCCGGGAAAGACTCGCCTACTCCCTGGTGGGAAAACCCACAACTCCCGTTAGTGTGGGGTGGCAACAGGAACCAGTGGGACCAAGGCAATGTGTTTGCCCATCCTGCTGTAAGACAGAATTCCTTGAGAGAGCGTCGTGACGGTTTCGACGCCCGGTACCTGGGTATACCGGTAGTGACCTGGTCTAACCCCACCGGGAAAGAATTGGCGCTAGAGATATCCGGGAACTTGTTAGTGGAATTTGGCACGGAAGGCGGCCGCACCCGGGCTGTAGACGTAGTGATCTTGAAACAAGACGCCAGTGGATTTAGTAAGCTCTATGAGAATCGTTGGAGCGGAGATCCCGGTGACGCCTTTGCCGACACCGTGTCATTGGAAGTGGATGTTTTAGCCGGTGAAAATATCGTGATCACCCTCCATCAAACCGCAAAAGCCCTGAGAAACCTCGCCGTCCTTACCGATGACCTAGAGTTCAAGATCGGGGGATCTATGGATAACCAGCCCCCGGTAGTATCGATCACAGCACCCGGGAACAACACCTTAGTTTTACCGGGGAGCAATGTAACTATAGAAGCCTCTGCTTCTGATCCCGACGGTACGGTCACGAAAGTAGCATTTTACGCGGATACCACGCTATTGGGTGAAGACACTACTTCCCCCTACGCTTTCACCTGGGCCAACGTTCCCCGAGGTGCTTACCAGCTTTCGGCCATAGCTGCGGATAATTTATCGGTAAGCACTACTTCACCACCTGTCACGCTCAACGTACAGGAGATGCCTACAGATACCTTGTATTCCTTTTCCCCCATCGCAGACGCCCATGTACGAAAAGGAATTGGAGCCGATAATAATTACGGCTTAGCACAGGTCTTACAGGTACGCAAACATTTCAATAACTATACGTATGAGACGTATTTGAAATTCGATCCCGGGCTGATCGCTGGCGCGATAGATAAAGCCACGCTTAAGCTTAAAGTGAAGCGAAAAGATGGTGACCGCCAGCACGTAGTACGTTATGTAAGCAGCGACTCTTGGGAAGAATCCGTCATCACTTGGAACAATAAACCCGGGGTAGGGACCGCGCTGGATACCGTAAACGTGCCGGCAGTAGGCGAATGGATAGAATTCGATGTGACCAGCCAAGTCGTGGATGAAATTGCTAATGACGGGGTCATTTCCTTGCGATTAGAAACAGCAGGAAGTTCCAACCAAGGGCCGGTCATCGAGTATTTCTCTAAAGAAGCAGGCAATGCCGACGCCCCCGTGCTGGAGATCTTATTGCAAACTCCTAATGGTCCCATACTCCCGGCAGCCCCACAGAACCTCATGGCTGATATTAGCTCAAGCAAAGAGGTGGTTCTTTCTTGGATAGGCGCCATGGATACCACTGTAAACTATGTACTGGAAAGAAAAGTAGGTGCCGGGAATTATACCGTATTGGATACCACCGATATCACTTTCCATCCCGATGCTGACCTAGTAAGCGGGGCCGGTCATACGTACCGTGCATTCGCTTTCAATGAGGACGGCCGCTCTGGGTACTCCGAAGAAGTATCGATCCTAGCGCCTTATCTTTGGGTTGAATACAAAACGGGCACCCCGGTGAATGTTTCGGACAATCACCTCCGGCCCCAGTTCAAATTGGTCAACCAAGGCACGGAGGCTATTCCCTATGCAGAGATCACGGTGCGGTATTGGTTTACTTCCGAAGATCACGCTCCTTTAAATTTCACCTGTGATTATGCAGCTTTAGGGACCAATAATGTGCTGGGCAACTTCGCAAAAACTGGGAGCCCGTTAGAGGGTGCGAACTATTATGTCGACTTCACCTTCACCCCGACTGCCGGTAGCCTGCAACCGGGCGCAGATTCAGGGCCGATAGAAATAAGACTCCATAAGTCCGACTGGACCGATTTCGAAGAGGCTGGTGATCATTCTTATGCCGAAGCTTCGAGTTTCGTGGAAAATGCCAGCATCACGGTATATCGCAATGGAGAGCTGGCGTGGGGCAATGAACCTGCAGCGGTTCCCGGGCTGGTTGCATTCGAAGTGGAATATCGTACCGGCGATTTTGGCAATCCCGGCGATAATCATTTGAAACCTCATTTCAACCTGAGGAATACAGGTAACGTAGATGTTGACTACCAAGACCTCACGCTGCGGTACCTTTTCACCCCGGAAGGAGAAGCCCCTTTCAATTACTGGGTAGACCATGCAGCCATAGGCAGTGCTAAGATAGCTGCAAGCTTTGGACAACTTGACCCAGCAGAAACGGGAGCCGAGGCTTACATGGATGTTACCTTTACCGACGCCGGCATGCTACACGCGTATAGCCAATCCGGGGACGTCCAGGTCAGGGTAGCAAAAAGCGACTGGAGCAATTTTGACGAAGAAGATGACTTCTCGTATGCGAACGTGAACGAGTCTACCGCAAACCCACAAGTATTGCTGTATCACCAAGGCAACCTGGTATGGGGAACACTGCCGGGCTCTATGGGTACCAACCTTAGGGCTGGTTCACAAGCACAGGACGGAGGACAGGCCATAACAACGTCGTTGAGGTTCTTCCCCAATCCTGTTAGCGACCTGCTCACTATTTACCTGGAAGAGAGTGAAAATATCCAGGCCGTGGCTATCCACCTAATTGATATGCAAGGACGGGCAGCCAAGCAGCTCGATGTAACCGGGAACAGGGCGGAATACGAGTTGGATGTTTCCGACGTGAGAGATGGACTATATTTCTTAGTGCTCGACACTGGAAAAGAGCGGTTCACCACTAAGATCCAAGTGACAAGGTAATCAATAACGCTGTTTCATAAATTTCCCAAAACAAGCCAGCTAAAATAGCTGGCTTGTTTTTTTGTTTTAGAAAAAAAGGATCAATTGGCAATTGATCGTCAACAATTGGCGCGGGTTTTCTAACCCCGTGCCCCTTAATATGCAGGTTCTCTGAACCTGCTAGAGTCGGCTAAAGATAAAGTCTTATAGAACTGATCTTATGGATTGACACTACGTTAAGGCCGGGTTATCTCACCGACACAAAGGTTCCTGTTCCCGCTTGAATTTCTAAAAAACCGATGAAAAGTTCCTCACTTGCCATGTTAAGGATTTATACATCACGAGAATCATTCAAAAAATTAATAATCAATTAATTACATTTTTCAAATATTCTTGTTTAAATTATTTAATTTAAGAGTGGCAAAACCTAAAACATAAACGTATGTCCATTACCAGGTCTGAAAGCGGTGTCAATTTCAACAATTGGATCGTCAACGTAGGAGATGGGAACTACGCCGCCCCGGGAGAAGCTCCTGTCAATGCCGCCGACATTAACACGATAAACCAGGCCGCAGAATCCGTGCTGGAAGCCAATATCCTTAACCGGCGCATCATGGTGCATAACATAACCTTTCACAGGATCACGGATCCCGACGCATTGGTCGACACGCACGTGGCGGTGTATAAGTTTAAAGTACCTTATGTCATTGCCACTGGCAATACGGATTTCAACGGGCAAACCATTGAAGGAGGCCTTTTTGTATGGGATGGTCCTACGACTAAGTTAGATTATGGGCTAGCCTTCCAGTGGATCGTCAATCCCTTTGACCCCCAGTACAAGGCGTTACGGTATTGGGATGGAAGCGGCTGGCAGTCGTTAGGAGCTAATTTAGAGCCTGACACCCAATATCATACGGCGGAGTTTGAGCTGGACATTCCAAACTCCGAAGCCTATTTCAAACTGGATGGCGTAGCCTACAGCCAAAACCTATTTTCCCAAACTACAAAGACAGGGTTTGGTACTACGGTCGATGCCAGGTTCCAAGCAGAGACCATCAGCATTTACCCGCCCCAGACCGGGACCATCCCGTCACAAAAGGTGAACTTCAAAGATTGGAGCTGGGAATGGTCTAACAACACGGTATAGCCATAACACAGTTACGGCGCTTCTAACCCCCACAATAATACCCCACCATACTTCGTAGAGGTATGGTGGGGCATTATTGAAAATTCAAGTGGCGTATGGAGGGGAGACATCCGACAATAGCGTATTTCGAGGGGAAAAAAGGCTTAGAACCCCGAAATTCCGCTTAAACCACTAATTTCGAGGTTCGCATTATCCGAACTATTGTAAAACATAAGCCCAATTTGCCAAAATTAAACGCTTTACCCTATGGCTCATATTTTCCTATGAATGCAGGGCTTCTCTCTCTACCTACACACCCCTTGCCTCTTTACAATTTTTCGAAAAGAATTTCCATGGGTTTTCTCACTTTCGCCTGGTGTTGTGCCGTATCATTTTCAGACCGATAGCCGACTGTTGTAAGGGCACAAGCCTTTAGCCCTTGTTTGCTTAAATTCAAGATCTCATCGTATTGGCTAGGCTCAAACCCCTCCATAGGACAAGCATCGATCTTTAACTCGGCACAGGCTACAAGCAAGTTAGCGAGTGCTATGTAAGCCTGTCGAGTGGTCCAGCTGGCTTTCTCGTGCCCGGGTTTTTCCGAAAGCTTTTTCTTTACAAAATCACCGTATCCTTGCAGGTCTGCCAGGTCCAAGGACTGTACCTCAGCCTTAAGTTTAACATAGTCATCAGTAAGCTCATCGGTGATAGTAGCATCGCTGCAAAACACGAAGAGGTGTGAGCAGTCTACGATCTGCGACTGGTTCCAAGAAGCAGGCTGCAATTTTTTCTTAAGAGCCTCATCCTCAATGATAAGGATCTTGTAGGGTTGTAACCCGTAAGAGGAGGCAGATAGTTGAATTGCTTTTTTGAGCTTTTCAATGGTTTCCTCGTCCACTTTTTTTTCGGGGTCAAATTTTTTAGTGGCATAACGCCATTCGAGGTTTTCGATAATGTTCATACTATTTTATTTCACGTTTTTTGGTTTAATAGCTGGTAGTTTTTCATCAAGAACTGTCTCTTAAATCCCAATTTTTCATACAGCCCCAGTCCCATATCAGAAGCTTGCAAGGTTACATAATGGTAGTTCTCTGAGATCGCCTGGTTCAGTATCGAGATCATAACCTTTGTACCTAGCCCTTTTTGCCGGGCAGCGGGTATAATACCCATGGAGTGAACACCCACTGTGTGCTCATTATCAGCATGCAAGTTAATTGTACCTACGTGTCGGCCTTCGTAAGAAATCAGGTAAAATTGTGTCTGCTCGTCATTTTGTATACACCTGGGCTCAATTCGGTACTTGAAGGCTTCTTCGAAAAGATCGGCCCATACCTCGGCATATTTCTCTCCCTCGGCCAGCTCCAATCGCACATCATTGACCGGATCAAAGCCGTCTTGCAAGGATAGGTACATCCCGACCTGCTGTGACCTAACCTTTAACCCGTTCCTATCGAAAGCCTCTTTTAAAGCAGTGGATTCCTCATCGAAATACGGGACCGTTACTACCCTAGGTGATTTTTTTATTTCCACTAGGGCTTCTTGTAACGCCGCCTCACCGGGTTCCGTATGAAACCAGAGTTTATTTGGCCAGCTGGCATCTTCTACAATACAATAGTCGAAGCTTTTGCCCTGCTTATACGCTCCTATTTTCTTACCGGTTTTCACCCAAAGAGAAATAAGGTTACTTTTATTTTCTGTGGTCAATTCTAGAGCGGTCATTTGTTATTGATCAAAAGGATTGAACCTGCCATCATGGTCACGCCCAGTAGCTTTTTCCAGTCAACCGGCTGCACGGGAAGATTGAACCAGCCAAAATGTCCTGCAAAAACAGAAAATAGGAGCTGGCCGGATAGGCCTAA
Source organism: Fulvivirga sp. (assembly GCA_028280565.1). Taxonomy (GTDB): domain Bacteria; phylum Bacteroidota; class Bacteroidia; order Cytophagales; family Cyclobacteriaceae; genus Fulvivirga. The sequence goes on along the minus strand of JANQLQ010000092.1, from coordinate 20,960 downwards.
TGAGATCATTGTGGCCATCCCCAGTTTAGGAATGGTATAATAATATAAAACAAGCCCCATAACACTGCATAAACCTCCCAAAAACCAAAAATAGTAGGGGATTTGGCGTAGATCGTGCAGGTTTGGATAATTCTTGACACTCGATGTGACAACAAGAAAAGCAATGACGGCACTACTGCCAAATGCTACCAAGGAAGCTAATAATGGATTTTTTAATAGCACGCCCAATTGAGAATTGATAGCCCCTTGTAGTGCCAGCAATACGCCGCCTACAAATGCCAATATTGCTAATGTGTAATTTACCATATCGTACTGGTCATTATAGTTTGAAACAAAATTTTGTAAAAAAAGTATCGATTTTCACGATAGCCGGCCAGCATCCCCGGCCTTTACTTCTACAAAATTCCGTACATACAATCACTTTAGCATTTACATATGTAAAGACCTCAACTTTTGCCTGATCCTGCTGAGTTGAGTAGGTGTTATACCTAAGTAAGACGCGATATTTTTTTGTGCCACCCTTTTTTCCAGGCCCGGGTAGTCTTCGAGGAAGGTAAGGTATCGCTGATCGGCTGCTTCGGTGGCAAAGGCTATCTGCTTGCGCTCATTTTCTATGACCCAATTTTTTTCCAGGTAGGCAATGTAAAAGTCCTTGAGATCATCATGTCTAGCGATGAGCTCCCTGTAGTGTTCATAAGGGATTTCGAGCACCTCTACCTCATCAAGCGCTTGGAGGGCAAATGAAGAGGGCCTGCCGGTTAGCATAGAAACCATAGAGGCGGCGGCCCTTCCTTCCGTAAAGAAGTTTTTGATATGAACACTATCATCCTGCGTATTGTAAAGCGATATGACAATGCCTTCGTAGACAAATATCATTTTCTTGGCTACGGATCCGTAGCGTAAAAGATAGTCTCCTCGCGGGTACTGCTTCACACGTACGAAACTCCAGAGCTCGTTGAACGATTCGTCAGAAATTGCCGCATAATTCAGCATAATATTTTTAAGGAATGAAGAGTGGTCTTTCATAATATACTCTAACTCCAAAATAGTGGAGTGGTTAGGGTTTTAAAGCATTTTTTGGGGTTGGTTTGAAAATCATTTTTACCAAAAAACATTCTTGCTGGTCTTTTTGGGACGCTTAAAACCGGGAGATAGGGCACCATTCGTATACATTTCTTGCGCGCCATTTAAGTTTTTTCATTGACCCAAACCCGTTTCCTATTGCTTTTTTCTTCGAGGTAGGCACAATGATCCGGTACGTTGTTTCAACAGGTTCATTAATTTATTATTAAATATCTCTTTTCAATTTTAAGTCAACATCATCCCATCATTATCCCAGCATTACAAAATGAGCTTGTCCATCATTTTGTCCATTGCCTAAGCTTTAAAATCATACATCCGCACCTCTACTTGCGGAAAATTCTAAAATGACCGGGCCAGGAGGGAGTCGAATTATCCTGGCACAGGCCGCGAAAACAAAATCAAATAAACTTATAAATTCTAAAGGCACACGAACCATGAAACGAACACAGACATTGAAGATCATGATTATGCTGATAGGCATGTTGCCATCCGCATTTATTTATTCACAGGACTTTGACAATCACAATTCAGACATCATTCAGCTTAATGTGAATGATAGCCACGCAGATAGTGGGCTAAAAATGCAGGGGGACAACTCTTTTTGGATCATGGTGCATGATTGGGATGGAGATGACTTAGAATTTAAATACAAACATTCTACGCACAATAGTGACCAGGGGAGTTGGAATAGTAATGGGAGGTTTAGAATGACTAATAGTGGGGATTTCTTTGCAATAAGAGATCTTATCGCCGGGGAGGATATCAAAGCAGATCGGGACATCCGCGCCGAAAGGCATCTCATAGCAGATAATGATGTCAGGGCTGAAGGAAATCTTGTCTCGAAAAACGAGATCATCATGGAAAAGAGCGGTGGAAAGATTCAAAGTAAAGAAGGAGAAGCCTACATTAACTTTTTTGATGATAACCTAAGTAACAATGGATCCATTGGTCTTAAGGGAGCTATTAATCTGCACAATAGCTATTTCTATAATAGTACCAATACCAATTCCGGGCATGTGTGGGTAAATGACATTTTCAGGGTACAAGTAGGGAGTGCAGAACAAATTTTTTACGCCGGTGCGAATCATATAGAACTTAACAGGAAAATCACGCACAAATCACCAACTCAACCGCTGCTGTTTGAACATGACGAGATCCACCTTTTGCAGGATAACGCGCATGGGATAAAAATCGACAATGAATTCACACGTATAGTGGGTAATAAAAAATTCCGGGTTGAAAATGACCTAGTCACAAATGGAGGGCTCGCTACAATAGGTGGTGTCAGCCAGGATAACCAATACCTGGCAATAAATGATGGGGATGGGCTAAAGGTGATAGAAGATTTCTTAGTGGAAGGGGCAACGTCTACACTATCTTCGCCATCGATTCGACTGAATGGTAATATATCAAATGAAGAAGCCAATATGCCGGTTCGATTAGATGATGAAAATGGCGTTTCGATACCCCAAGGGATCCTTTATGTGGCGAACAAGATAAAAACAAAAGACCTGGACGTAGCCCCCAATGAAACGGTTTGGCCAGATTATGTATTTGAAGATGACTATGCGTTAAAAAGCCTCGAGGAGGTCAAAGAATTCATAAACGAGGAAGGACACTTACCCGGGGTACCCAGCGCTTCCACCATCCAGTCAGAGGGCTACAATCTACCCGAAATGAATGCTTTGCTGATGAAAAAGATCGAGGAATTGACCTTGTATATCCTTGAGCTAAAACAGGAAAATAAGGCGCAAAGTGAGCGAATTGAAGCCTTAGAACAACATTAGGTCCACGTCAATAATCCTTTTAGACTAAATCAGCAATGAAAACATTTTTACGGGTTGCAGGATCATTGTGCCTTATGCTCTTTGGAACAAGCGCGTTTGCACAAGACTTCAGGATGATCCAGGTAGAGGGTGACAAGTACTTTGTCATTTACTTTTCGGGCGAAGAAGGAACTCCCACTGTCACTGAATTATCCAATGATACTACACGGGTGGTAGAACACTCTCTTGGTTCTAACCTTTTTTATGATGAAGGAACTACTCATTATTTCAAAATAGATACTGCTAGCATAGATAGTACGGCAAGGGAAAACAAGAAACTCTACTTTTTTTCGGATATCATCTCTTTTGATAGCCTTAAATCAATAGACCCGGAATACCCGTTCACAGGGCTAGGATTTGAAGAGGTGGGTGTGGGTAACTACGAGAGAGATTCTGTACAACAATTCCAGGCCTCGGTCAATGAATATACGGGTAGGGTTCTGCTCACTTGGAATCCCTATTACTCGTCAAATGGCATACCCGCTGATGGATATGTGATCTTTAGAAGTGCTGGTTCTGATCATCCCATAGCATCGAACCGCTCCTATGACGTAGTCCCGAGCGGCAATGTTACCTCTTACCAAGATGTAGTTTCGGCCAGCGAAGGGACTGTCTACTATAATATCATCGCCTATAACATCAGTGAACCCGCGAATCGATTTGTTACCAACTTCTCAAAAGCCGAGGGATCTGTACGATCGATATCTTTTGAGGCATTTAAGAACAATGAAGAAGTCGTATCCCTGTTTTGGCAGTACGATAACTCTATCCTGCAGGGGTTAGCTTCAGAGGCTGTTAACGAAGCTGTTTTGTTTGAAGGGAAAGTCGTTCATGAAGATAACCTGTTTATAGATGAATTCAACATTGGAAATTCCCGGCTGCAATTCAATACTTTGCTGCTATCCCGTCCACCAGGACAAAATCAAGAATGGGTCAAGGTAGCATTGCCCCCGTTGGCCAACCCAAGTTTTACGTTGGAGTTTTGGTATTATACCGGGAACCTGCAAGGGAGTACGCAAAACCTATTGACGAGCGAAAGTAACTCGAACCAAATTGGCATTCACCCGAATGGACTGATCTTTAAAGGATTGGGCCAAGAAAGGCACCTGGATCATTCATTCCAATCTTATAAATGGGTCCATTTCGCCTTTACCAAAAGTGGGAATAAGCATGATGTTGTCATCAATGGTCAGCTTGTAGGTTCTATTCCTGCTGCTTATCCTTCGTTTCCCAATACAATGGGCCAAGTAAATGGAGCGGCTGGCTATGATTTTCCGAATAGCGCCAGGATAGGGCTGACAAGGTCCTGGTCTGTATCAAGATCTACCGGGCAGATCCGCCAGGATATGTTTGACCTGTATGAAACAAATGATGTGGACAATTTGATCAACCAATGGAGGTATACTACAAGCGTAACCAATTTACCAGGCCTCACCGGGAGTGGGACTATCTCCATTGAAAACTCGGATGCCTACCGTTTGACATGGGACAAGGCATACATTTTTGATCGGACAGATGTAGCAACGATAAAGAAATACAAAACAACCTTATCTCAAGGTAACTATGAACTGGAAATAAAAGAAGTAGGCCCCGGGCGGCTTGTGGATGACCCGGTTACGGCGGCATTGACGAATCCAACATTGGAAGTATCGAACCCCCTCGAGCCTGTGCCTGTAGTCATTGATAATCAATTAAAAGTAACCTATGACAAGAGAGCTCCCAATAGGATCGAACTCAATTACCTCACCGGTAGCCAATTCCCTCAAAGCTACCGGGTGACCCGGTTTACATCACCCACTGACAGCATCATTTTAGTGGATGAACTTAAGCCGGACCAGGTCAAACACGCCGGGTTCTACAACAAGGACCTGTCTATTGATCTAACGGATGAAGTAGATATAAATTCGGAAGATCAGTCCTATTCGTTGCTGGTCAACCTAGATGATGTTCCTGCAGAGGACGATCAAGTTATTTTGTCGCTTGGTGGGAATAATCTGCGTATGGATAAGAATAACCGACTTTACCTGGATTTAGAAAATGGCGATCCTGTGTTCATCGCAACGATCACATCGTCCCAATGGAGACAGCTTAACTTCAATTTTAGATCTTTGCAGGTCGGTGGAACAGAGGTTTCTACTTATTATAACGGGATCAACATTGCAAAAGACACGATTAGCGGGTCTCCCAGGCAATTAATCTTAAAGGGTAGTGAAGCGGCTCCTTACCAGCTGGGTTATTTAGCTTTTAAAAACACCTCCATAGATTCTGCCGCGGTTATCGAACAGTTTCAAACTGTTCCCAACATTAAAAAAGGGTGGCATCTTTTTTATCATACCGCTGGGGGTTCAATCACCAAAAAGTACGTGGGCAGCGAAGATTTCGATTTTGGAGCTATTGAGTCCCGGGAAATTCCTGCGGAAGGTACATCACTCATCGAAGATCCCGGTTACACCTTCTTTGATTACGGGAACATACACTCCGAGTTAACCATCCTAGATGAGTATCAAGACTCATTTCAATCCATAAGAGCAGCAGAAAATTATACCTACAAGATCACTCCTTACTATCCTAGTACTTACAGGTATTCAAAGTTTTTAGTGTCCGGATCGGCAAGCACCTTGGATTTAAATTTTAATGCTTTTTGGGAAGAAGACCATGCCATGCTAAAATGGAGTTTGGATACTTTGGTCACTTATGGTTTCGATTCGGTCCAAATCAATAGGAATGGATTGAAGATCAACACCGTGTACTTGGATTCTGTTTTCCGGGACTACACGGCAACACGAGGAGAAAGGCACGAATACGAATTAGTACTAGTTAAAGGAGCCAAACCATTACTTTCGTCGAGTAAGGTAGTGGAGGTGCCGCCTAATGGTGAGGTGGGAGGTTATTTGATCTCTTCGAAAGGTGAATTTATCGTGCCTAACCAGTCGTTTGAGCTTAACTCGCCCGGTACTAATACTAATTATACTTTTACTTCAGGTGTAAATGGCCGCTTTCATAGGGATTCGATCTATTATGGGAAGAGCATGTCGTTACGTCATCCGAAGAATAAGGAGATAGCGATCAGCCTCCTGGGTTCGGCCCCAAGATCGCTGGAAAACTTTGTGCCTTTCGATCAACCTTACAGCGTTAATAAAACCACTAACTACATCCGGGAAGATGGTTTTGGCATTGAAGTTCATGGAGATTACAATATAATTTCTCTTACCCTAAAAGAGGATGCTGGCCTAGAAGACTTTTACCTCAATGTGTATGTAAACGACACACTCGTCAAGATACTTCACAAACAATTAATTTTTGAAGATACCTTCTCCACGGCAGATGTGGTAAAATACGGCTTCAAATTGTACACTTTTAAGGGTGAGAACAGCGTTACCTACGATTTCTACGAACTAGAAGGCATTCAAAACGCTGATTATTTCCCTGTTTCTGACTTTGCCATTCGGGATAATGAATATTTTGTTCCGGCACTCACTTGGAAATACCCGGGAAGCAATCGAATTTCCGGTTTCCATATTTATCGAGATGATTTCTTAGTTGGGGATATTGCTCACCTGCAAACGCAAGATACTACTTCCTACGAGTTCCTCGATGAACGTGGTAAGCCCGGGTTTTCCTACACCTACAAATTGGTGCCCTACCTGCAGGGATCGACTGAAATTACAAGAGAGGCTGTTCAAAGAATTCATACCTACGATGACACCTTTTTTAATGATTTTGATATAGCGATCCTTTCAAACGAAGAGTTTGCAATAGATCATACGCGCCTGGACGACCTGCCGTTCGACGGTTTCATTATAAGAAGCCATGGAAAGATCGCGAGTACAATATCCAAAACGGACTTTTTCTCCCAAGATCATGTACGGACCTTCTATCATCATGAATGGGAACCTTATTATTTAGATGATTACCTACCGGAGCTCTCACTTTTCAAATACGTGGATTCGTTGGAAGTTTATGAAGTTGGAAAGGGAGTTATTACAACAGGTGGCGATGCTATTAGCTTTTCCCCGGCCAATGAACCGATCTTAAGCTCTTATGCGGAGGCACTTGGTAAAACACAAGGTTTTGCTAAAGTAAAATGGTCAAAACCAAGTAGGGTCCCTCAATTTTATAGGCTAACGAATGGAGATGGGGGTGAGGTCTTAAAGGATAGCCTTCCCGGAACAATAACTTCTTATGCATTTGCCGTAGATTCCCCGGGGGCACAAGAAATCGATAAGGTATCTCTTTATGCTTTTTATAATTACGACGGTACAGGGCATAAAAAACGTATAGGCCAGGAAATAGCATTCCAGTTTGAAGAAAACAGGGGAAGCGATTTAGCCCCGATAGAAAATTTCAAAGCCAGTACTGACGCTACTGGGGTTATTGCCCTAAAATGGGATTACCCGGACTATGGTTTGGCAGATTTTGAGATCTCCAGGGACGGAGAAGTAATAGCCATCTTGGACAATTATCTTAGGAGTTACATTGATCAAGATGAAGCGTTGGCAGAAGATGAATATTACACTTACCAGGCCCGGGCGATTTATAAGGGGGATACGACAAAATATTTTAATGCCGTAGGAAGAAAAAAATCAAGGATAGTTTTCTCAGGTACGGTGGTCGATCGATTAGGAAAACCGATACCTCGTGCACGGGTACGAGTGGACAACATCCCTTTAATGACCGACAGTGTAGGGCATTATGAAATAGCATCCGGGGATTTTAATTATGGTGAAGCCGTGGAGGTCCGGGTTTCGGTAAACAAAAAAGGGAATAGCCTCAATGAACTGACAAAGACGGTTGTGCCAAGTGAAAACGGAAGGATCACTACCGATTTCCGGTTTAACGAATCTTTCCGGTTTTTTGATGAGCAGTCGGATATAGCCAGGGTTTCTTCCTTAGGAGCGTATTACAACTGGTTTGAAAACAATGTGACACTGAGATGGACGGTCACTAACCCACAATATTCTTACATAGAGATCTACCGTTTTGGGGATAAAATAGGAGAAGTTAGGGTTGGTGAGCCCAATTGGTTTGTGGACGAGGATGCATTTCCCGGGTCTAGCTATAGTTATGCTTTAGTGCCCGTTTTGAATGATTATGATGACGAGCGTGTGGAGGGCATATTCAAAACGACACGAATTGATGTGCCGGCATTGGATCCTATTCAATTTTTGCAAGCCACAACCCTAGACACGGAAGGTCGTGTATTGCTGACATGGGCGCATCCCTGGGATAATGCGGATAGTTATGTGATCCGTAGAAATGGAATGGACATCGCCGCAGTGGATTCTACATCTTTTTATGATAACACAGGATCTCCAGGTCAGCGATACGAATACAGTGTGAGACCTGTCGTATCTAGGAATGGGGTAACAGTGGAAGGGGCTCAAAGTCCCATTGCAACCGTCACATTCCCCCCGGTGGCCAGCGTAGAAAACTTTGAAACCACTGTAGCGCCAGGGAGCTACCAGGTAAACTTATCCTGGGACTACCCATCCTCTGTCGATAATGTGATAGGGGTGGAGATTGAACGAGAAGATGACCTGGTCGCTTCCTTGGATGCTCCTGTAAATACGTATGAAGACTCGGACGGATTTCCCAATACGTTAACCGTTTACAAGATCTATTCCATCAGTGAAGACGAGATCCGCTCTGCCCCGGTTTACGACACCATTTGGTACCCGGCCATTGACCCGGTGTTAAAGGAGCAATTCACCATTGACGACTCAAAGGTAGACACGCTTGAGATTCATTGGTCGTACGCAGGCAGGGGGATAGACGCTTTTGAGTTGATTTACAAAGAAGATATAGATAACCCTGCCAGCACGGAAAGTGTCGTGGTTGAAATCCCTTATGTAGAAGATCAAACGGGGTATCGTTATCTTTTAGTTAATCGTAAGCCGCTTACACAGATCGAATTTGGGATCAGGACAAAGAAACAAGTAGCGGATGATGTTTATTACTCGGAGATGATCTATAGGCAAGCAACTTTCCCCGGTTATCAATTGCCGAATAACATCGAGCTTAATGTTCGGGATCTTTATTTCGAATTGATCTGGGATTATCCTTCTTTTAATATTGATCAATTCTTAATGGTAGTGGATGGCAGGGAGTTCCTATTGAATGCTGGCGCCAGGTCATTTATCTACCCCATTCCGCTAAGTATTGTTAGAGACCAGGCAAGCTATACGCCTAGTTTTTCCATGGCAGTTCAAAAAACCATAGATGGAGAAATAGACCTGAAGACGTTTGAAAGCGATTTGATCCAATCCAAAGAAATGGAGTTGACGGACCAAACTTATTTGGCGGTAAAAGTTACAGCCACAGATAATTCATCAAATGGAGTGAAGGTGTCGTGGGATCTTCCCGAACCTGTTGCTAACGTAAACCGGTGGCTGATCTCCAGGGATAAAGTAATCATTCATGAAATAGATTACGATGGAAGTGAATCCTCTTTCGAACACTTTGACTACCAAGCTCAACCGGGTTTGGACTATTTGTACGAAGTAAAGGGAATAGGTACGGACAGCAACGACTTAGATAGTCTCGTGGCGATACTTATTCCTGATTTAGGGTCAATAGAAGGGCAAGCAAGCCTCTTAGCCGTTGTTACTTCTGCCCAGGGAGGCAGCCCCATCCCCAATAGTCCATTTACCTTGGTGGGAAGAACAGGAGAAGCGTTTGTGGTGGCCAGGGGTTCTACGCAGTTTAACGGGCAGGTTGAATTTATTAATCTCCCTTATGCTGATAAGAATAATAACCCTATCCAGTATCGACTAGAGAGCTTATGGCCCAGGGCCTATTTCGACGGGCAAAACGCATCGGATTTTGTCTTTGCCAATAAGACACAAGAGCTGATCTTAGGCCCGTTCAAATACAACCAGTCCAATACGGTCGAAGGAAGAGTGAAATATGCCGCCTGCCGTGATTGTGGCATCCAAGATGTGGAAGTTGTTTTAGAGACCTATAATGGGTTTGAGACTGATCCGGGCCAGTTGGTAAGCGTCAAAAAGACCAAGAGCGACAAGGATGGGAAATTGGCTTTTGCCGTGGAACAGGGAGGTAATTATACTTACCAGGCGTACATTAACTTTGCAGATGATGTTCAAAAAAGCTATTATAATTTTGTTTCTGATACGGTCCTGTTCAAGTCAGAAGACTTTAATAGCAAAGGAGTCTTTCCGTTGATCTTTGAAGACGATTCTTCGAGATATCCTTTGAATCTTCGAATAGCAGATGCTTGTAATGCGCCCTTAGGCGAATATGAGTTCAAAGTACGGATTACAGATGCCAACCAGCAATATGACTCCATTTTATATACAGATCGTAATGGAACATTTTCCATAGAAGTTCCCCCATACGACTTAACTGCGAGCATAATTGGAGTTAAAAACCCAGATGCCCTATCTACAGTCGCAGTGGATTACTTTAAGTCAAGGAAGATCGAATTAGATTATGGATACCAGTTTGGATCTTTTATACAAGAAAGTGCTGATGATGAAGCATTGATCGGCTATGAAGAAGCCCATGCCCTCACATATGCATATTTCATTGACGATCAATGGGCAAGATTCATCAAGACGCCCACAATATCTACCAACGACCTTCAACCTAATAGTTGTTCTAAACACCTAGTATTAGATGGAAATGCGAAGCAGGCGTATACCGTCAATTTCTACGTTCGAGATAATGGTTGTGACCTTAAAGATGGGTTTTTAAGTATTACAAACCCTGGGGCTTCCAAACCCTTAGAGCTAGTAAATGTAGATAATTCTATCATCGATGCGGAAGGGAACATAAGTTTTAACAAGGAAATCAACGCATTCGTCTACGAGTTCATTGCGGACGTACCTAATGTAGTAGATCCATACACTCACCTATTAGAAGTAAGGTATTTTGATAATGAGGCAAACTTCTTGGCTTCTGCGAGTTACGAATACATTGTCACCGGCTCAAAACCAATTGAAGGAAACGACGTATTTGTAGATCCCTATAATGACAAAATTGATTTTCCGCTTTATGTATTGCATGATCCTCCCGGTGATGAGAGTTATTCTTACATTGAAGAAGGATCAATATTCAGCTTTAGCATAGGGACAACAAAAGATTTTCAATTTGAATTTGGTCCCGGGTCGAAAAATGGGTTTGAGTCTGTGGTCAAACAAGAAGATTATTCTAACTGGTTAATTGACTACAGGAATAATACCTCTACCTCCCAAACATTCCAGGTCACGGTAACCGATCGTATTTCAACGTCTAAAACTTCCCGGCTTAGCTCTAACATCGGGGGATACCTGGATGGTGCTGACGCGGATGTCATAGTGGGTATGGGAGGAGCCTATGCCTATGGCATAACAGATGTCGTGTATTTGGACAATGAAGATGGACAATGTAATGGGATCAAGAAAAGGCAAAGCTATGATCTATTGCTGAGTGAGATTAACACCACATGGATATACACCCGTTCAATGATCCAGCAAACAGTGGATTATTACAAATCCATTCTCAGCAAAGGAGAAGATGAAATTGAGTTCAATACAAACGATATTACCAAAAGAGATGGGGAACGTGCCGAAGAAGGAGTAGAATCATTAGACATCATACGCGGCTCCCTTTACAACTGGGAAGAAATACTTGACAAGACAAAAAGGGAAACAACCCCTGCCTGCAAGCTTTGCGATGAATATAACAAGTTGCCAAATGCTTCGATTGTTGCCGAAAACATTGCCAAATTCTTGGCCAGCCCTAAAGGAGGTACGGATGAAATTAGAAGGGACCTGGAGGTATACTTGGGAAAAATGGAGGATTTCTGCTCCAAGGATCTAGCGTGTGACCTAAATGAAGATTTTAAAACATTAAGTCCTGGGGACTATGCCACTTATAATGAAGCCTATGATGCTTACACGAAGTTCAATATGATCAGGAGCTATCAAGAGCAGATCAAAACGTTAGAGCGCTATTCGAGGGTCGATAATGATTATTTTGACCCAGAGCAGGGAGTTTCTATCGGGAACGGAATAGTTGCCGGGTTACTTAGTCGTCACTATGTAGATTACGGACAGGCATACAGGATTCAAGCAGAATACAATAAAGGTTTCATGGATAAAGTAAAAGAACATCCGGATTTCAAAATGGTAGTGAATGATGAAGTAGATAGGCTTTCAGAAAAAGAATATAAGAAATTGCTTAGCGAGGTCGAGGATGCGACAGATGAACAGAAGAGAGTGCTCCAGGAGCAAGCACAGGAAATTGCGGAAAAGCAAAGAAATAAAATAATACAGGAGAAAGCAGAACTCGCTCTTGATAATAGTAAAAAGTATGCTGATGATGTCGCAAGTGAAATGATCAATGGCGCAAAAGAAGCAGGCAAAAAATTGGCTAAAGAGGCGGCAGATAAACTGAAATTTTCCAAAGAGGCCGCTGAAAATATTGCAAAAAAAGCTGCGAAAAAAGGAGTTGGAAAAGCGGGAAAAATCGCAGGCGTGTTAAAATCCATTGGAAGTTTAGGCTTTGAGGTTGCGATTTCTGCAGGACACACGTTTGTTTCCACGGTGACGTATGATTTTTTGAGAGATAATTTCCAGGCTGACTTAGACTTGATGGAGTCTTTGGACAGTAAGCCATTAGAAGAGTTACTTGGCTATCCTGGGGCTGAAAACATAACTTTTTCCGGGGGTACTACCATCGAAAGAAGCATTAACAATGAAATAATAGCGACCAGCGATTACTACGGTTATTTGGAATCTTCTATGGAAAACTCCATGCAAGTAGGACTAATATCAGATATTGAAGGATGGTGGGGTTATGCCGCGGGCTCGGAACAAGCGGTCAATAAGTCTTACATGAATCTTGTGGTCAATATGAATGACCGCCTGGCCCAGCATATAAACACCGGAAATACAAATGGTAGATCTTTCGAGGTCGGGTATGTATTATCAGATGATGACGATGGGGACCATTTTAATACCTGGGTCACTACGCTATTTGAAAAATACAACGATGGTACGACCATTTCTCCAAGGTTTGATTTGGTTGGCGGCCGATCTTCCGATCCCTACGAAGAAGGCACAATTTCCCGGGATCTTCCCAATATTGAATTCAGGGATCAAGGTGGAGTAGCCTATCCCACAGTTCAGTACGACCTGGATCCCACTGTGACACACAGCATCCCGTTCAAGATCAATTCCGGGAATAAGTTCCAGGAAGGAAGAGAAATTTCCATTTCGGTCGTTCCGAATTCCAATTCACAGAGCGCGGCTATGTTTTTAGGCAATACAGAGGTTTTTTCCGGGAGAGCAGCAAAGTTTTTCGTTCCCGAAGGAGACTCTGCCGTGTACACGGAACTGCTCTTTGAGCCTAGACCCGGCACATTTGATTTCACTGACCTAGGGCTAGTAGCCAGGCCCACCGGGGTAGAAGGTGATTTTTGGTCAGATGGAGCAGACGTATTTGATACGCTTGAGTTTGAGTTACATTTCAGGAAGCCTGTGTCTAACCTTTTCATCTCGGCCAGGAATGGAGGCACGTGGTTCATTAATAATCATGAAAACCAGGAACGCTATGTATTTTACCTGGATGGTTTTGACGTGGAAGGCAGGAAGTCAAACTTGGACCATATTCAAATGGAGTATAGGAGGCTCGGCAGCCACGATTGGAAGCCGATGTTGGGTGTTAACGGAACCGTGGGAGAAGATACCGTAGGTATCCGGCGGTTGAAACAGTTTTATGAAGACTACATCCGCATCTATAATGAGCCTACCTACCTGTACACCTGGGATGTTTCCAAAGAGGATGATATCAAGGATGGGAACTATGAAGTAAGAGCAATAGCTTACGACGATAAAGGGCTTTTCAATTTCTCCAATATCTATGCAGGTACCATTGATCGAAAATCACCCCAAGTGATAGGGATCCCCGAACCTGCCGATGGCTTGTTCTCAAGAGGCGATAAAATCAGTGTTGAGTTTAATGAGGTTATTGACCTAGGTAAGCTGTACGAGGAAAACCAAGCAGAATTAAACGTTTATGTTCGCCCGGATTCCATGGTGACCTACACGCTAGAGGATAACGCATTTGATATCGTTTTTAGCGACGCCAGGGCCGAGATTACAGTTAATAACTTCCTGTTGTTTGACCATGATGGCAAGGATGTTACAATTACCTTGAAAGGAATACAGGACAGCTTTGGCAATTTGCTGGAAGGTGATTCCATTACATGGTCTTTCCAGTTAGACCTGTACAAGCAATCTCCATCTCCTATTGAACTACTGGGGCCTGATAATTGGGTGATGGCACAGGACAACCAACAGGATACCTTGAGGTTCAGGATAAGTGGGTACGATGTATACAACAAAAACAGTTCACTGGATTATATAGAACTGCGGGTGAAGCGCGTGGACGAAACCACCTGGCGCACGGTGAGTTCTTTAGACAGGTACGAGCTGTTGATGCATTATGAAGCGTTAGAAAGCCAATCCGAGAACCCGATAGACTCTATGGCCTGGCCGATAAGCAATGAATTGGTCCAAGAGTTTGACGGAGATTATGAAATTCAAGCTGTGGTTTTTTCAGGGGAAGGCCAGGCCAATCATTCCAACATTGTGTATGGTAAGATTGATCGCATTGCACCGCAAGTTTTTGGAAACCCTCAGCCTTCCGACGGTGTATTTTCACTGGGAGATGAAGTCTCCTTGAGTTTTTCCGAAACACTTGATATCTATGGCGGGAATCACTCCGTTAGCTTACTTAGCGGGGAAGATTCCCTGGTGCTAGGATTGGACTATTCCGTGGCTTGGAGCCCAAATGCCATGCAGGTTCAATTAAGCGATGACCTTATTCAAAGGCAAATTGGAGCAGGCCCCCTTAACGTAAGCGTTCACGGGATTACTGACCTCGTCGGAAATCCATTAGGGGATACCATTTCCTGGGATTTTGTGGTAGCGTATAGTCCTGTCCCAGTCTCACCCGTTACACTTACGAATGGCAACGGATGGGTGATCAATCGATTTGCGCCCGCGGAACTCCCCATCGTGATCACGGACTATGACCTCTATGAAGCTGGCACCCGGTTGGATTCTATCGCCGTTGAGTACCGCAGGGTCAATGAAGGCACCTGGCACAATATCGAGACGTTGAGTAAAGACCAACTTATAGAGCGTTTTGAGCCCCATAAAGCAAGTCAGCAAGTACCAAGTGATACGCTCCATTGGTACCATTACTTACTTCCCGGTGGTGATTACGAAATAAGAGCGCTTGCTTTTGGAGACGGGCAATTCCGGGAATCGGCCTACCAGGCCGGTAAGATCGACCGGATGTCACCACAAATTTTAGGGAAGCCAAGTCCCCCAGATGGCATTCTTTCCTACGTAGATCATGCGGTCATTCACTTTACGGAACCGATCAACTACTATTTGGAAAGCCAGGATGTGTTAGAAGATCATGTGACAGTCTACACCGCGGAAGATACGTTAAGGTCTGTCGAGTTTTCCGCTATGGCCTCATCGTCATCCCTCCAGCTTACCTTTGATATTGGCGCAGTAGAAAAGTACGAAGGAGATACATTATTTGTAGCCATCGAAGGGGTCGAGGACCTATATGGCAATCCTTTATACCAGCAAATAGATTGGAGCTTTAGGTTAGATAAAGGTGAATTAGGAGCGTCGCCAGTGACCATTGCATCGCCTTCGGACTTCGTAGTAAACCTTGGAAACATCAATGATCCCATAGCATTTGTGGTGAAAGATTATGATGTAGATCGTTACGTATATGACCTGGATTACCTGGCGCTCGAGTACAAACGCATCCATGCAGGGGCAAATACATGGGTAGCCGCAGGCACGTTAACCATTGATGAGCTGGTGGCAAGCCATGCGCCAGGGGAAGGATTAGCACCCATGGCTTCGCTTGACCTTCATGTCAATGACCCGGATTTCAGCGATGGTGAGTATGAAGTAAGAGTGGTATCCTATGGAAACGGCGATTACAAGTACTCCAACACTATTACGGGGATCATTGATCGTAGAAAACCAAGTATCCTTACTTTTTCACCAAGCGACCAGGTCGTAAGCCCGGGAGATAGAATTAGCGCCACGTTCAACGAACCGATCGATGCGAATAGAGCCACATTGGATTTCGATGTTTTGGATGAGGATTCTAACGCTTACAAGGGTTCTTTTGATGCATCATTTACCCCGGGAGAAGTAGTCTTAACACCTACTGGAGACCTGGATGCCTTGGATGGGAAGGAGCTAACCGTTGAATTGTACGGGGTGCAGGACCGCGCCGGTAACAGCGCCATGAATAACCTCTTGTCCTGGACTTTCCAGGTAGATTACGCTGGG
The DNA here is from genome assembly GCA_028280565.1 of Fulvivirga sp. Taxonomy (GTDB): domain Bacteria; phylum Bacteroidota; class Bacteroidia; order Cytophagales; family Cyclobacteriaceae; genus Fulvivirga. Next base: position 4,717 of record JANQLQ010000092.1, on the reverse strand, counting down.
CAAGGACCATCCCCTGTCAGCATCAAAGAACCCTCCGGTTTTGTGGTGAATCAATCCGTTGACACCCGGGAGGTGGGAATTGTGCTCCATGAGTTCCAGCTAAATAACTCGCACTATGCGCTTGACGATATCACGCTGGAATATAAACCGGCCAACCAGGCGGATTGGCAAACACTTCACCAGTTTTCCAGGAACGAGCTACTAGATCAAAGCATACAAAATGGAAGATTGGAAGCAAGTTATAACTGGATTGTGGGTGAAGTAGTACCGGAAGGGATGGTAGAGGTTAGGGCTTTTTCCCGGGCGAATGGGCAGGTTACTTACTCAAGTAGCATACAGGGCAAGGTAGACAGAAGGTCACCCGAGCTGGTCTCATTGACGCCGGCCGATAAAGTACTGAGAAGGTATGATCAGCTCCACTACACGTTCAATGAAGAATTAGCATCAGATCGCCTGGTGGACGTAAGGCTGGAAGGTGAAGAAGGGAATGATCTCAGTTCTATGTTCAACGTGGTACAGGCTTCTTCTTCCATCACCCTCCAGCCTATTGAAGACCTGGCAGCTTTAGACGGGCAAAACATCACGGTCACCTTAGCAGGTGTTCGCGACCAAGCCGGGAACGAATTGGGTGGAGAGTTGGTGTCTACGATAAAAGTTGGTTATTCCGGTACTCCGGTCAGTCCATTAAGCATCTTAAATGATGACCTCCATTTGAGCCAACAATCGAGCCCGGTCCTGGAGGTGGTTATAAACGATTTTGATGTCCACCAAGTCGATCATCAACTGGATAGTATCGATCTATGGCACCAAAAGATAGGCGGTTTTGGCTGGGTCAAAATTGATAGCAAGTCCATTGAGGCTTTGGTCGCCGAAAATGTTGGTCGTACAGCTCCTTCCACATCCTTCTTATGGGATTCGGGTAATGGCAACATCACCGATGGTGATTACGAGCTACGCGCCACTGCGTACGCTGGGGACCAGTTCCAATTCAGCAACAAATTAACAGTTGAGGTGGACCGAACCTCACCGGGACTCGTATCCTTCGATCCCGGGGATGGCGTCTACAGTCGAGGTGAGGCGGTGTCGCTCGAGTTTTCCGAAGCCATTAATGACTTTGATTTTGACCTCACCGGCAACGGGCCATTACAAGTCAACATCACTGATGGGTCTGGGCAAGACGTTGATGGCTTCACTCCTATTGTATTCGATAACACGATCATGATAGAAGAGGCCACGGACGTTGGGGCGTATGATGGCAAGGAGATCTTTATTGCGGTACTGGGCATAAAGGACAGGTTCGGTAACGAAGGGCCGGATGTGCATGAGTCTTATCGCGTCAATTATTTTGAGTCTTTGTCCTCCCCTGTTTCTTTACGTTCAAGCGGCTTTATCGTGAACCGTACAAGCCTGGAAAGCGTGAACTTTGAAATCGAAGGGTACGACGTATATGAACATTCTTATCACTTGGATTCCATATGCCTCGAGTACAGGATGAATGATCATCCCATTTGGGCATCGATGGCCACCGTGACCAGGGCACAATTACGGGAAGATCATGAGGGCCTCGGAACGCCTTCAATACTACCGTCTTATACATTTGATATTCCATCAAGCACTTTCCCGGAAGGTGTGGTGGAAGTAAGGGCGGTAAGTTACGGTAATCATTCCTCTTCTTACTCTGGGACCATCAATGGCTTAGTGGATAGGATAGAGCCCACCGTCTTGGGGTATCCATCACCTTCCGATAAGATCTTGGATGCCGGGGAAGAGATCTCCATTTCTTTTAGCGAGAAGTTACAGGCTGATGTATTAGAAGTAGAGATCACACACGTTGGCACCGGCGAAGAGGTTAACGCGTCGGTATCCGTGTGGGAAGATAAGGTGATCGCCACGTTGAGCCCGCAGCAATTACAGCATTACCTTGGAGATAGCTTAAGGTTAAGTGTCGATAGGATCCGGGACTTGGCGGAAAATGCAGGACAGCCGGTGGTTTGGACATTTATCGTTAACTCTTCGGAAGCGTCACTTTCGGACCTCTCCTTGCTGGATAACGACGGATGGGTAGTGAATCAATCCAATGAAAATGAGTTAGTACCTTTTGTCTACACGGATTTTGATGCCATACGTAATGATCTCGCCTACCTGGCTTTTGAGTACCGGGAAGGCGACACTGGAGATTGGACTACCTTCGAAACCATCGAAAGAGATGATCTTATAGCTCTGGGTGAACAGCAGTCCACCGTCTTTTTGAATCCTGTAGGTTTAACGGAAGGCCCGTACGAGGTAAGAGGTGTAGTGCATGGTGAGGAAGGAGCCCGCAGGTATAGCAATAGTGTAACGGGCATAATAGACAGGACAGCCCCACGGGTGATAGCTATTCAACCGGCTGATTCGGCTTACCAATTCGGGGATGACATATGGATCGAGTTTGACGAAGACCTGGACTGCTTCGAAGGGTTTACTTATGAAGTAGTGATCTTTGACGGGGGTCAAATATCCAGTTTTGAAAAATTGAACGGGGTTTGTAACGGTCGTTCGCTCGTGTTTGGGCCGAATAACCAGGCATTGTTCGATCAAAAAGGCAAAACCGTGCGGATCACGGTTACCGAAGCATACGATCAGTATGGCAACGGCATAAGCGATGCGCAGGTGATCTCTTTTGTAGTCGGGGACTTTTTCTTGGAGACCTCACCTATTTCCATCATTAGCCCGGACCAGGAATGGTTGATCAACCAGCCCAGTTCCGACATATCGGTAGTCATTGGAGGCTACGATTTTGCGCAGACGAACTATGCATTGGATAGTATTGCCTTAGAGTATACCAAAACATTTGATGGGAACTGGCATAAGATCAGTTCAGCTTCACTGGAGGAAGTAAGGGAAAATTATTTGTCCAGTGGTGCCATCAGCTACACCATCAATTGGGAGCCAATGGCTCATGGCATCCTGGAAGGCTACTACACCTTACGGGCAACAGCCTACGGAAATGGCGGGACCACCAGGCATTCCGATCCCGTGTATGGATTAGTGGACATGGTTTCACCCACGATGGAAACCCTGGACAATCAAAATGGCCAGGTATCCATGGTATTTGATGAGCTACTGTCTACGGACATCGGTGATACGGGCATAACGATTACCCAATCGCTTCCAGGGGTCGCCTCGTCCACTTCGGGGCGATCAAAATCGTCTCTACGTGCAAACTCAGTCATACCAGGCATTTATTATAACGCAGGTGTAAAAGACAACGAGCTGCTGCTCAATATGCTTGAATCGATGAAAGGAGAGTTTGCCAATGAAACCGTAGAAATACAGGTGAAGGGGATCAAGGATCAAAATGGAAATCCACAACGAGAGCCTGTTATCTACCGTTTGGAAATGCCGGGATACGAGGGTGAATCCAATATGGGAAGCCTTTTAACAGGCATTTATAACGGTAAAGGGGGAGTCGATTTGTCGTGGCACTACCCGGGCACGATCGACTGTAAAGGTTTCGTAATAGAACGATGGGCGGATGATAAATTTGATTCTATCGCCTACATCCAGGAGGCTAATGTTGGAGCTTCTTACGTTTATTCTGACTATCATAATCTTAGCGAAACGGCCTTTTATCGCTTACGGTACCACTTAAACGAAAATGGGCCGGTATACTCCAAGATAATAGGGGTCGATATTGAAGCATCCAGTTTCACGCCAGCAGTTTCCATTTATCCAAACCCGTCAGGTCATAGGCACCGGGTCCAATTCAAATTAATAACTCAAAACTTTGAAGATGAGATCAAAATCAGGGTGTTTGATGCGCAAGGTTTGTACCTAGCAGAAACGCGTATAACCAGGGAGCAGGTAGAAGATACAAGCTTCTCAATGTACTTCACAGATGCCTTAAAACCCGGGATGTACTTGGTAGAAATCTCGCAAGCAGATCATGTTTCTATTCAGCGGGCAATTATAAAGTAGCCCACATATTTTACAGGGCAAAGGCTATTGGAAGCAATCCAATAGCCTTTTTTTATGTTCCTAGGCCTGTAAAACAAAATGAAGCATAAACGTATCACCATTCTGCCAGGTCCTTACCCTGCATTCGAGATAACAGGAATAAGAATATTAAAAAATTGCTTACGTTTTACACTCCCCCATAAACTGGTAGCATCGGCATAATCCCCCGAAAGATGTTTTCACGAAACGAAAGAGGGATTTTAGTACTTATATAAATCAATAGTTCTAAAACTCACTCTCTACTCCACCCTGGCCAGGTAAAAATTAAAAAAAGATCGTCATTCCGTCCGGTGGCAGAAGCGTGGGCCCATGCGAGCGCCGGAATCTGTTGGGTCTTTTATCGCGACCGTTGTCTTTGTGCATCCACCGGGGCTCTCGTTTCATGACGTCGCAGATTCCTTATCACGCATGTCCCTAACGCACTGGGCTGCAAGGATGATGGTGTTAAAAAAGAAAAGAAGAAAAAACCAAGAAAACTACACTACAAAAGGAATCGTCATTCCGGTCGGTGGCAAAAGCGTAGGCCCATGCGAGCGCCGGAATCTGTTGGGTCGTTGAACGTAAACCTTTTCTTTGAGTGTATTGGGTTTTCGTTTCACGACTTCGCAGATTCCTTGTCACGCCTAGCCCAATGCACAAGCTGCAAGGAATGACGAGGGTAGAAAGTAAAGGATAACGTTCTTAGGTATGGGTGTTGGATGGATTTAGAACAGGATGTGGA
>JANQLQ010000074.1 GCA_028280565.1 Fulvivirga sp. | reverse complement strand
GATCTTCGAAGCATTTTATACTACAAAGCAGCGAGGGTACGGGACAGGGCTTGGGTTGCATATTTCAAAACGGATTGTGGAGCAGCATGGTGGGGAGATCAACTTAGAAAATAAGATTGGAACCACTATTTTTGGGATAAAGATACCTAAACTACAGTGAGAGTTCTCTTAATTATTTTCTTTGGCATAGGATCATCATGTGGTTTGTTGGCACAAGTTGAGGAACGGGTATATAAAGATTCTTTTGATCAGCTTGCTAAAGAATACGGCAAATATGATCCCACTAGTGAACTGGATAGTTTAGAGAAGTATGGACGGTTAGCCTGGGATTTAGCCAATCAATCCAAAGACTCTTTGCTCATGGTGAGGGCACTCATCATGAAAGGGAACATGTTTGAAAGACTTGGAAATGTTGATAGCGCTTTGAGTTGTTATGAACGAGGATTAGAGATGAGCGTCTCGAAAGCATTTAGGGAAAGAAGGAAATATCTTTTAAACTTTTTGGGAAGTCTCCATTATGACCAGTCGTTTTACACCAAAGCACTCAGATATTTTTTGGCATCGCTGAAAATGAGGGAGGAAGACGGAAATGAGTCGGAAATTGCCATTACCTTGAATAATATTGGTCTTGTATATTATCAGATCCATGATCGGGACATGGCAATCTCCTATTTTGAAAGAGTGCTTGAGATAAAGAGACGTCATAAGCAAAATTTTACACCTACACTTGTCAACTTGGGGCTATGCTATACCGCTGTTAAGAAACATAATGAAGCAAAGGCATATTACCATCAAGTGATCGATATCTGTGAGATGGAGAGCTGTCAAGAAGACCTAGCCGAGGCTTACCTTGGGTTAGGATTGTCTTTTCTTGATGAAGAAAAGTACCCGGAGGCAGAAGATAGTTTTGAACTATGTATTAAGATATCTAGGGAGAACCACTATGAAAATCGCCTCATCCTTTCCTATTTTAACTTATCAAAGATACAACTTAGAAAAGACAATTTTAAGAGGGCACTGGATCTATCAAAAACCAGTTTGGATTTGGCTAACAAGTATCAAGCATTGAAATGGGTAGGATATAACTATGAACAGATGGCCATTATCTATTCCAAACTAAATGATTTTCAACAGGCGTATAGCTTTTTTACCAAGTACGATTCAATCAATAGCAAACTGTTAGATGAAGGGGTAGTCAAAGGTTTAGCTGACCTACATGCGAACTATAAAGAATACGATAATAACAGGCTTATCAGCGAGCAAAACAAGACGATAATCACCCGGACCACCTATCTTGTCGTATTTCTCATACTCTTTGTTTTCGTTACCCTCGTCGTGATCATTCTCTACAGGAGTGACCGTTTCCGAAAGCGAGCCAATAAGCGTATACACGATACACTAGTTGAGCTCCGTACGGCACAGGACAAATTGATCTACCAAGAAAAGCAATCGGCTATGAATCGAGTGATCGCCAGCTTGGCTCACCAACTGAACTCTCCTTTGGGGGCGGTTAAAGCCTTGTTGGAACCTTTGAATGACAGTTTTATGACTTTGATAAGTTCATATTCCCTATTGGAAGAACCAGTTATGTCAAATACCGCCGGGGTACCCGGCAATGATATAAAAACAATGGAGCCCTTTGTCATTCATCAGCATCGGCAGCTTTTTCAAAGTCATATCCGGCACGTTCATGATATGACGGAACGTATGGCCTACCTGGTAAAAACCATGCAGGTACAGGCGAATCCGAAAAGCATGCTTTTATCTTCAGAGCGTGTGGATTTGGGAGAAAACATTCGGGAAACAGCCAATACGTTTGCCATTCCTCGCGGTATCCGTCTTGAAATAGACCTTCCCAGTCTGCCTGTTTATGTACAAGGAGATAAAGTAGCTCTTATTATGGCCTGGCAGAACATAATCAAAAATGCCGTTGAAGCCATGGGTAATGAGGGGTGCCTGACCATTGGCCTGCAAATAGTGGTTGGGAGGGCAAAAGCCAGTTTTACAGATGATGGTATGGGTATAGCATCGGCGGTAGGGGAAGAACTGTTCGAACCCTTCTACACCACGAAGGAAAAAAACTATCATACCGGCTTAGGCCTTACGATATGTCGCACAGTCCTGGAAAACCATGGCGGTTCTCTCACGTACACAAGTGAGACGGGGATCACCGTATTTATAGCGAAACTTCCACTTTGTGATGATTGAGAGCCAAGATAACAAATACGAAAAGGAGCTGAAAAAATTGTTTTTGATCGCCATTAATGATAAAAGCATCCTAATACAGTTAGATGAAGAAACTCGTACCGAATTTCGACAGCTCAGGTATCGTATGTCTAAAAATGAAGTGGGCGAAACTACTATGCGCAGGGTGGTGGAAAAATACCTGGGAAAACGATTTTTGATCGTGGACAGGTAGTTTAAAGGGTAAGCTCGTGTTAACTTAAGACTCAACTGACCTACTGGGTACGGATTGAGTATGTATGAGGTATTGGAAAATCAAACTTAACTTAACACTAGCCTGTATTTTAAGTATATTGGAGCCGTTTTTCGACAACATTCATCATTCCTACTATAGTCGGCAGTCAGCAAGGAGCAGGAAGCAGTCCCCGAGGTAACACTTTCCAACTACTAAGCTCTTAAAACCTCTTGAATCTCAAAAAAATCTCCCAGTCTCAAGGTTTGAGACGCTGGGATTTTATCATTGATATGATTTTAATGGCCATAAGATCCGGGAGATGGGCGACACCCCGAAGAAAAGTAGCCCATGTCAAAACATTCAAAACACTTAATATTATGGAAAATTCAAGTCTTTTTATAGGAGAACCCCGATTGTTAATTGCTGAAGGGATGGTGGAACTCAGTGAAAATGAGTCAAAACAAGTTAGTGGTGGCTTTATCGGGGCCTTTGTGGCTGGTCTAGCTGCTGGCTACTTAGCGGTAACTTTTGTTGCAGAAATGTTTGATCTCATAACAGGTAGGAAATGATTCAACCAAACCTAGCCATGGAAAAGTTTAAAGAACCTTGTAACTTAAAAGAAATCGACAGTAAAGAGCAAGCCGAAATATATGGAGGAATTGATCCATTTACCGTTGGGGTTGTTATAGGAGCCGCAATTGGTATTTGGAGATGGCTCAAAAGGAGAAAATAGCAATTTATAACCTTTGCACCTAACCTGTGATAGGGATACTACTTTTGATTTACAAGAAGAGGCTACTGGTTTTGTTGGTAGCCTTTCTCATTTCATTCATGTCTTTTGGGCAAAATTACTATAGTGGGAGAGTGCTTAAATCTAACAAAGAACCCATCGCCAATGCCCACATCCAGGTATCGAATACCAACATAGGGACCATTACAAATTCTGATGGTTTTTTCAGTTTCTATATTGGCAATGATGTGGCCACTGTAACCGTCAGCATCTCACACATAGGCTATCTTCCCCGCAAAGTAACACTGTCCGGCCAACAGGAAATCATCATCTTAGAAGAAGATACACAGCAATTGGCCGAAGTGGTCATCATTCCGAAAGACTATGCAAGAGAGTTGGTAGAAAAGGCCATTGAGCGTATACCCGCTAATTGCCCCACGGTTCCTGAGCTTCATAAAGGATTTTTTAGAGAACAGACCCATTGGGAAGGAGAAAAACATCCGTACCCGATTTACATTGCGGAAGCCGTATTAGAGACACTAAAAAGCTCTTACAGTAATAGAAAAACAAAAGGCCAGGTACGGCTAGTAGAAGGTAGAAAGTATGAAAGCGGTCAACTGGATTCGTTAGAAACTAGGATCTATGCAGGTTCTCACATTGCACATAATTTTGATTTCGTTGCCCGAAGGGAAGGCTTTTTAAAAGACCCGGATGGTTATTATTACGAGATAGTAGATACTACCCGGTTAAATCAAAAAGATGTATTCAAGATATCGTTTAATCGTAAAGACAATCCCCATGGTCATGTTTACATCATGGATTCATCTTTTGCCATCGTAAAGGCAGAGTTCCGTTATACTCGTTTCCCTCCCTGGAGTCTCCCTGACAGAGGTAGAAGGTTTAGTTATTCTACCGTTTCATACTATCAAGGTGAAGATAAAAGATGGCGTATTAAGCATATAGATTATCAAACTGCATTTGACTGGAAAGGAAAGATCTTGTCTTTACATGGAAAATATGCAACCACAAACATTGAAGAGGAGGCCGAGGAGATCCCTTACCCGGAAAGAATACAATATCATGATTTCCTGCTTTACAAAACGGGTCAGTATGATTCTAATTTTTGGAAGCATTATAACATCATTATTCCAAATAACAAAGTCGATTCTCTATTTCAATCTGCTGGGGAACAGGTAAGCGAAAAGCAGGAGACAGGAAAGAAGATGATCAAAGTTCGTAAGAGAATGGCCCTTTTATCCAGGTTCCAGTTATCATACGAAGTCGCATATTATAATTTGGCGTTACGGGATCATACCATCGATTACGCAAATCCTGCAATTGAGATCAGTAGGAGAGGAGAGGCAAGACCAGGATCGTCAATGGGGCTTTCGACAGGAATACACTTTATGCTGACCCCGAGCTATAAAATTGGAGTGAAGTCGATATACTCTTTTTCAGAAAATAAGGTAAGAGGCTACGATTTAGAGTTATCAAAAGTGTACAACATTAACCCAAGGGGTCAACCTATTTTACTTTCCCCAGCAGTACAGGTTGGTCATCAAGCCCTCGGCTATTTCTTAGGGAATTTTCGTAGTGAAAATACATTTACAATTAATAGCAAAGAATTTGATAGCGGGGACACGGATGTGTTCTTATGGGTTAGGGGAATTCGCATACAGCCCACCATCTCGTTGGGGATAGAAAAAAGTAAAAGACTCCAACTGTTTATTACAGCCGGATATAATTTCATGCTAAGAGATAACAAGGGTTTATTTTTTGAAGAACAAGGACAGTTCTTTTTAAGACAAAGAAGCGCTTTCTTGGATAATCTCAATGAAGGACTGAGAATTACAACAGGCAGGGAAGTATTAGAAAACGAGATTGTCTTATCTTTTGGCGCTTGTATTAAGTTTTGACCCTCGGTGGAATATGTGCATTCCAAAGTACGGGATACAGCACTAATTGCATGTTTTTTTGCTCCTTCTCACCCATTTCAAAAATATTACCTCACAGTCTCAATTCATGAGACTCCCAGCTCCTATCATTGAACCCACAGGAAGTTTTCTGAACGCTGTTCTTCAGTGCAAAGATGACAGGGTTTACGAGCCTATGGAATGATCTTTGTTTAAAACTAGTAAATGATTTGCTATGGAAGAAAAATGGATGAGATACGTATTCTATGGAATTGTAACCGCCTTTTTTATCCTCTGGTTGTTTGGTATCCTTTATAATGGTTTGCCATTGCTCAAAGGATAGTATCCCATCATTAAGGGGCCTTGTCTACTCAATTTCGCCAACCTCCTGCAAGGGCCATGCCTACGCTAATGTTCTTCTAATTTTAAAGTTATTGATTCAACACCCGACATTTATGGAATTACAGGATACTCAAAAAAAAGCCGTTATAGATGTGGTAGCATATCTTTATTTAAAGCATAAACGGATGGATGGCCATATTGAGCGGCTTTCTGCCTATATAGAAGTGGAGGAATGGGACAACTTCGCCGATATCTATGAGTTGTTGCTGGCCTGTCAAAATGAACACCGTGAAATAGGGCTAAAGCTGGAAAAGCTCTGGCAGGTTGTACGCCAATAGAAACAAACTCTTTCTCAAGACACATGATTTCCCCCGGGTATTGCCTAGGTCATCAACAAGTGAGATGACTTAGATCCGTAAATTCCCAGTGTTATTTCAAGGGCAGCTTTTAAGCTCATGCCTTAACCCTATAGCCAGCCGATAGTTGATCGTACAACCGGTTGTAAAATGAGCCATTTTCCTTTAATGCAAAAACGGGTCATGTTCGGATGGTCAGAATAGCTTAAGTGAGGCCACCTAAAAGGCGGTACCCAACATAACTAACAACTAGTTCACCATCAAAAAGTTAATCTGGAAAACAGCGTGAAAGAGCGTTGGCTAGATGAAATAAAATGGCAAAAAGTAAATAATAGCTTATGATTTGTAAAAAAATAATATTATCATAGCGTAACATTATTTTTACTATATGAGAAAATATTTCAACCTAGCACCTTCACGAATGTTTATGACCTTATTGATATTCCTTGTGTATGTTCTTTTTGTTTATTTTCTCTTTTACCTGCTTTGAACATTACCTGTTATGACATTAGAAGAAAGAAGAAACCTATTCTTAAGGATCGACCAGTTGATTCGGCTCAGGGTACCTGGCAGCGCTTTTTCCTTGGCCCAGAGGCTCGGCATTTCCAGGAGTACATTTTTCCGGTGCTTAGATGAAATGAAAGCGCTGGACGCCCCCATTGATTATGACGACTTTAGGAGGTGCTATTATTACAAAGAACCCGGCGGGTTTGTCTTTGGATATTTCAAGAAAAAGGAAGGCAGTCATCATCACTTGTCCCGGGTATCGGGAGGGTATACAAGTTCTTCCAGTTTGCCGCTAGTGCCGTTACATTTTAACCCGGCATCTCTGCTTATTGATCAGCACGTGCTTTAAATCCTTGCCAATATGGGCCGACAGATCTTTCCGGCAGAGATACTGGAGTTTACATTGGAACATACGCTGCAAAAGCACAGTACCAAATCCCAGGCGGTGTATGTAGCACTGACACTGGCGGTTTTGGGTTTCATTGCCTCTTTACCCTTCATTCATGTGGACGTTAGCGTCCAAAGCAGGGGGGTGCTAAGACCCAAACACGATATGTCGGTCATCAATGCTCCCGGTACAGGCAAAATCAAGGACCTCTTAGTTTCCGAGAACCAAAACGTAAGCCTTGGGGATACACTTATGGTGTTAGAATCCCCGGGGCTTATTGCCAACCAAGCTTTTTTGAAAGATAGGATCGCTGAAATCCAAAAGTTTGACTCCGATCTTGAACATCTTCTATCACAACTATCCGCTTCGCCCCTTCAACAAGTGACCAACTTAAAAAGTGACCTCTACCGGCAGGAGTACAAAGAGTATAAAGAGGAAATAACTATGGCAGAGCAGGCCTATCTTAAGCGTAAGCAGGATTGGCAACGCAGCGAAATGCTTTTTGCGGCAGGTGCCGTGGCGGCCATGGAGCATGAAGATGTTACCTATGAATATGATAATGCACGCGCAAACCTTAGGACTGTCCACCAATCGTTCCTGGGCGAATGGCAGGATCAACTTTCCGCGAATAAGCGTGAAATACAAAAATTAGGATCGGAATGGGACCAATTGAAGGTTAAGGTGAGTGAACAGGTCGTGCTGGCACCGATCGATGGCTCTGTCCAAGAGCTAGCCGGGATCTACAAGGGCAGTTGGTTGGCGGCAAACCAACAGCTCTTCAAAATCTCACCCGGTACAGCGCTGGAGGTAGAGTGTTATGTGACACCCGCTGATATCGGGTGGGTTGAAAAGGGTAAGCGGGTCGTGTGTCAAATTGATGCCTTTAACTATAACCAATGGGGAGCTGTAGCCGGCACGATATCCGATATCTCCAATGACGTGATCCTCGTGGAGGGGGAGCCTGTTTTCAAGGTTACTTCCACGCTTGACCAAGATTTCCTGGTCCTGCAAAACGGTTACAAGGGAAGACTCAAAAAGGGGATGACCCTTAATGCCCGTTTTGTACTTACCGAACGCAGTCTTTGGCAGTTACTGTATGATAAAGTAGATAACTGGTTAAACCCGGCATTAAACCCGGGCTGAATACTTTGAAACTGTGCGTCTACCGCTGAAGATGCTATGAAAAACTCTATCCGCATAAAGCAGCATGATATTACCGACTGTGGTGCAGCATGTCTTGCATCAGTAGCGGCGCACTATGGTTTCAAACTTTCTATATCCCGTATCCGCCAATACGCTTCAACAGATAAAAAAGGTACCAACCTATTGGGCATGGTTGAAGCGGCTGAAAAGATGGGATTTGTGGCGAAGGGAGTAAAAGGAGACTTTGGCAGCCTTTTCCAAATTGCTAAGCCGTTCATCGCACATGTCATCATTAAAGAGACCCTGCATCATTTTGTGGTGGCCTATGGGGTTTCTGATCAATATGTCAAAGTTATGGACCCGGCTGATGGCAAGATACATAAGTACAGCCATGAAGAGTTTAAAGAAATGTGGTCTGGGGTGCTGATCTTACTCATGCCTGGCGAAGGTTTTTCAAAGGAAAATAGGAAAGTCCCGGTTTGGCAGCGATTGTGGTATTTGTTAAAACCCCATAAGTTCATAATGCTCCAAGCGCTGGTAGGCGCAGCCGTTTTTACGATCCTGGGTCTGTCAGTATCCATTTACGTTCAGAAGATTGTAGACCATGTCCTAGTTGGTGGGAACAAAAACCTATTGAATTTGCTGAGTATTATCATGCTCTGCCTGTTGGTTTTGCAAATATTTATCGGTGTTACCAAGTCGGTGTTCACCTTGAAAACCGGTCAGCTTATCGACGCCAGGCTGATCCTGGGGTATTATAAACACCTCCTAAAGCTTCCCCAACAGTTTTTTGATACCATGAGGATAGGAGAGATCATTTCGAGGATCAACGACGCCGTTAAGATCAGGGCTTTTATCAATGATGTGATGATCGACCTTATCGTGAATGTTTTCACTGTAGTATTTGCTTTTGTACTCATGTTCATATACCACTGGAAACTGGCCTTAGTCATGTTGGGGGTAATACCTTTATATCTTTTGATCTACCTTATCACCAACAGGCTGAACAAAGGTACCCAGCGTAAATTGATGGAGAGTGCTGCTGACCTGGAATCACAACTGGTCGAGTCGCTAGATTCAATATACACCCTCAAGAGCTTTGGACTAGAGAGTTTTGCTAACCTAAGAACAGAGACGCGCTTTGTCAAGCTTTTACAGCATGTCTACAGTTCCGGGAAGAATGCCATTTTTGCCAGCAGCTCTAGTGAGTTTGTTTCAAGGTTATTCACAATCGTATTATTATGGGTGGGCTCCTATTTTGTTATAGACCAGGCCATTACCCCGGGTGAACTCCTGTCTTTCTATGCTTTGGTAGGCTACTTCACAGGACCGGTTATCAGCCTTGTGGAAGCCAACAAAACAATACAAGATGCGTTGATAGCGTCTGACAGGCTATTTGAACTGATGGACTTGGAAAAAGAACAAGATCATCAAAAAGTGAAGCTCACAAAAAGTCAACTCGGGGACATCGCATTAAAGAATGTAAGCTTTAGATATGGATCTCGGGCGCATGTTTTTGAAGACCTTAACATTACTTTTCCTAAGGGGAAGGTAAGTGCCATTGTTGGAGAAAGTGGTTCGGGGAAGTCCACCATCGCCGCGATCCTGCAAAAGATGTACCTCGTTGAGCAAGGCCACGTTAGTATAGGAGAACTCGGTTTAGAACACATCGATGTGGCTTCCTTGAGACAAGTGATCAGTGTGGTTCCACAAAAAATAGACCTGTTTGCAGGTAATGTCATTGAAAACATAGCCGTAGGAGAATTTAACCCCGATATGGAGCGAATAATCGATGTTTGCAAGCAACTTGATATTCTCACCTTTGTAGAGAACTTACCCCATGGATTCAATACCTACCTGGGGGAGAACGGCGCCACACTTTCCGGTGGGCAAAAACAAAAGGTCGCCATTGCCCGGGCACTTTACAACAGGCCCGAGGTGCTGGTTCTGGATGAGGCGACCTCGGCCCTGGACGCTACTTCGGAGAGCTATGTCCATCGCGCCATCGAAACATTAGTCCAAGATCGAAAAACGGTGATCATTATTGCCCACCGCTTGGGTACTGTACGCCTGGCGGATAATATCTTTGTATTGGAGAGTGGAAAATTGGTGGAACAAGGTAATCATGATGAGCTTTTATCGAAAAAAGGTCATTACTACCATTTTTGGTCTCAACAATTCCCCATTTTAATTTAGAAAGACGCACAGGATATCCGTGGGTAGGATCAAACTTTTTTTGCCTACTGCCTTTTGACGATTGCCGACTGATCAACATCTCAAACCTAGCTCAGCCTATACGCTATACTTCATTTGAGGCTTAACTTAACACAAAAACAGTCGCTTGCGTTTCGCGAGTGACGACTATCCTTAAGGCCTCCCGGCCAGTTTTCGCACAAGGGCTACGAGGTCAGTGATCGATCTTAAGCCGGCCGGAGGCCGAGCGATAGCCGTCACTCGGCTAGGGAGCCAAGCGACTGTAGCCTATTTTTTTGCCTACCGCATTTTGACAACTGATCAATACCTCAAACAGCTCATAATGTACCCGTTACGTCATTTAAGATTTAACTTAACACTAGGACTACTTTTCCAGGTTTAAGTCATTGATAATGAGGTTATAGTTTCAAACCTATTGCCAGCGAGTTGCAAAGGATGGGTAATCCACATCCTGTTCTAAATCCATCCAAAACCCATAGCTAAGAACGTCATTCCTTACTTTCTGACATCGTCATTCTTAACTTTCCAAAATCGTCATTGCTGGCAGCCTATGCGCTAGGTAAGCGCCCGACCAGCAATCTAGGAAGTCGTGGAACGAAAACCCAGTGCACTCGTAAAGAGAACGTTCACGATCAACGACACAGCAGATTCCCACGTAGGAATCCCAATGGGGCTGCTCTCACGCATCGCTCACCCTGCAAGGCCGGCAGGAATGACGATAAAGAAGTTTTTTTTCATTTTTGATGAGGCTACCCAACGGTCTTATTTTTCGCTAAATCACTGTCTATCAAATAATTGAATGTGACAAAGTAGTACCAGGGCAGTGTGGCACATAAAACCCGGGATGTCCAATTTTTAGCAGACCTTAGTCCTTCTATCGCAGGTTCGAGCTTTCGATTTTCCGCTGTTATTCTCTATCACTTCTTTTATTCCTCGAAATGTTAAACCTATCTTTGCCGCCTAAAAGAAAAACCGTTCATGTCCCAAAAATTCAATCGATATACCGTAACGGCAGCATTACCCTATGCCAACGGCCCCGTACACATTGGGCATTTAGCCGGGGTATACGTGCCTGCCGATATTTATGTGAGATACCTTCGCGCACAAGGCAAGGATGTAGCATTTGTCTGTGGTTCTGATGAACATGGAGTGGCGATCACCCTTAAAGCGCGTAAGGAAGGAGTATCTCCCCAGGAGATCGTGGATAAATATCATGCGATCATTAAAAAGTCGTTTGAAGAATTAGGGATCTCTTTTGATATCTACTCGCGTACCTCTTCCAAGGTACATCATGAGACCTCGGCAGAAATGTTCAAGGAACTGTTTGATAAAGGGGTGTTTGAAGAGCAGGTATCCTCTCAATACTATGACGAGGAAGCAGGGCAGTTTTTGGCAGATCGATATATTGTAGGGACTTGTCCTAATTGTGGCAATGAAAATGCCTATGGCGACCAATGTGAAAAATGTGGAATATCCCTGAGCCCCGCTGAGTTGATCAATCCCAGGTCTGCGCTCAGCGGTGCGCAGCCGGTATTAAAAGAAACTAAGCATTGGTATTTACCCATGCAGGATTATGAAAACTGGCTTCGCCAGTGGATCTTGCAAGGCCATAAAGAGTGGAAGCCTAATGTTTACGGCCAATGTAAGTCATGGCTGGACACGGGGCTGAAGCCACGTGCTATGACCCGTGATTTGGATTGGGGGGTACGTGTACCACTGGCAGGTGCCGAAGGAAAGGTATTATATGTCTGGTTCGATGCACCCATAGGGTATATTTCTGCCACGAAAGAGTGGGCAGATGCACAAGGTAAGGATTGGGAATCCTATTGGAGGGCGGAGGATACACGGCTGATCCATTTTATTGGGAAAGATAATATTGTCTTCCATTGTATTATATTCCCGAGTATACTTAAAGCCGATGGGAATTATATCTTGCCAGATAATGTGCCGGCAAATGAGTTCTTAAACCTCGAAGGGGATAAAATCAGTACCTCCAGGAATTGGGCAGTATGGCTTCATGAATATTTACAGGAACTGCCCGGTAAGGAAGATGTACTCCGCTATGTGCTCTGTGCTAATGCCCCGGAGACTAAAGACAACGATTTTACCTGGAAAGACTTCCAGGCCAGGAATAACAATGAATTGGTAGCCATTTACGGGAATTTCGTCAATCGTGCCTTGGTGCTTACCCATAAATATTATGAAGGACGTGTGCCTGCCGCGGGTGATTTAGCCCCAATAGACCAAGAGACCATCGATAAGGTACGGCAAGCCCCTGGGAAGATCTCGAAAGCCCTTGAAAACTTTAAATTCAGGGAGGCCTTGGTAGAATTTATGGACTTGGCGCGGGTAGGAAATAAATACCTGGCTGATACTGAACCTTGGAAGTTGATAAAAGAAAACCCGGATAGGGTTAATACCATCTTAAATATTGCCTTGCAGATCGTAGCTAACTTATCAATATTAGGAGAGCCATTTTTACCCAAAACATCAAAAAAGCTGGCTGCAATCCTAGGAAGTGCAAACGGAAGCTGGACAACAGTGGGACAGGCAGATCTTTTGCAGCCAGGCCACCAGGTGAACAAAGTGGAATTGCTCTTCGAGAAAATTGAGGATAGTGTGATGGAAGAACAGGTACTGAAACTTCAAAATACCAAAAAACAAAATGAGCCTGTTCCCGAAGTAAGCGTTGACCCGGCCAAGCCCGAAATTACCTTTGACGACTTTGTTAAGCTGGATATAAGGGTTGGCACGGTCCTGGAAGCGGAGGCTATGCCGAAGTCGAAAAAGTTGTTAAAGCTTAAAGTAGATACAGGCATTGACCAGAGGACAATACTCAGTGGCATTGCCCAACATTTTTCACCTGCTGAAATCATCGGGCAGCAAGTAAGCGTATTGGTGAACTTAGCCCCGCGCAAGATGATGGGAGTAGAATCACAAGGTATGATTTTGATGGCAGAAGATAGTAACGGGGATCTTAGGTTCATCTTGCCTTCAGAACAGGTAAACAATGGTGCCCTGGTCAGCTAGTGTTTTTTGTAGTACACAAGATCTTGATCAATTTATATGGAGTCCATATAGCCAATTGCTGGGATTAGCTAACCTACTGGCAATCAAATGCCATATTGTTTATATGTGTAATTTTCAACCAGGATCTATATAATTACAAACTATGGACCATATCATAAACGCAGCAGTCCAGGTCATTCCAAAGACCCGCGAGGCAGACTATTATCATTTGATTGATAAGGCAATTGATGAGATCAAGGCCTCCGGGTTAAAGTACATGGTCACACCTATGGAAACGGTGATCGAGGGTCCTTATGCACAAATTATGGAAGTGATCCATAGAGCTGAAAGGGCTACACTTCATGCGGGTGCGGATGAGCTCATTGTGAACATCAAGCTGCATATTAGGAAGGGCGCCGATGTGTCTTTTGAAGAGAAAATAGAGAAACACAAAAATTCTGCTGCTTAACGCTTGGTTAAGGACTAGCGCTTGAATCCCCTAGCCCCTTATCAGTCGTTGTATTGGCTCATGGTTTGCGATATACCAATGGTACAAAACGACCGGATCATATCCATGGCCTTTTCTATTTTTAGCGGCAACTCTTCGAATTCCTGTTTGGAGAAATTGCTTAATACATAATCAACTTGCCTCCCTTTCGGAAAATTGTTACCCACGCCGAATTTCAGCCTGGGATAATCTTGGCCGCCGGTCAGTTGCTCTATGTTCTTTAACCCGTTGTGTCCTGCAGCAGAGCCTTTGGCTCGCATCCTGAGGCTTCCGAAAGGTAGGGCAATATCATCAGCAACCACTAAAAGGTTCTCTTTGCTCACCTTAAGCTCTTGGAGCCAGTAGCTGGCTGCTTTCCCGCTCAAGTTCATATACGTGGTGGGTTTCACAAGGTGGATCGAGCGTCCCTTAAACTTAAAATTACACTTTTCCGCGTAGCGACTGTGCTCGAATCTTACTCCCTCCTTATCTGCGAGCTGGTCTAGTACTAAAAAGCCTATGTTATGGCGTGTAAGCTCGTACTCGGCGCCAATATTGCCCAACCCGATGATCAAGTATTTCATAATTAAATTCGTAAGTGATGCGAATCAAAAAGAAGTCCCGCCAAACGCGCTATCCAGCTCCTATAGCCTGCCTACGCACAGGCCTCAAATGGCCCCGCTGTTCCTGGATGTCTCCCCTCCGAACCCACTTGAATTTTCAGTGAGGGCCATATAGGGCCTTTAGAAGAATTTAGTATCCATACCCCTTTAAGGATCTGATTCGCCATAAAAAAATAAGGGGCTACCTCAAATGGCTAGCCCCTATTTTTTTTCAGTAGGATACGATTATTCTTCTCCTCCTGCTGAAGCTTCATCTGCTACTTCTTCTCCCTCTTCCTCGGCTTCATCGGTTTTTCCTCTTAGTGCCCTAGGTACTTCTACTACGGCCACTGAAGCAATAGGTGTATCTAAGATCTCAAAATTATTGGCTTCGATCTCGGCTACTTTGATAGCCCTGCCAAAGTCAAGCTTGGAAAGGTCTACGTTGATATATTCAGGCATATTTTTTGGTAGCGCCAAAATACTCAAATGCCTTCTCTTTTTGATCAAGGTCCCCCCCTTGGTTACACCGGGAGATACTCCTTCGAAATGAACAGGGATGTTCATTTTAACGTGTTTCCCTTCGAATATTTGAAGAAAATCTGCATGTAAGATCACCTCACTAACGGGGTGGAATTGAATGTCTTGCAGTATGGCTTGATATTCTTTTCCTTCTACATTTAAGTGAACGAAGTGAGCCTCATCCGTATATACTAAGTCCCTGAAAAGGATCATGGGCGCTGAAAAGTGCACCTGCTCTTCACCTCCATAAATTACACAAGGTACATTTCCCTCCGCTCGCAGGCGCTTTGCCTCTGCTTTGCCGAGATTTGCTCTTTTATACCCTATAATCTCAACTGTTTTCATTGTTATAAATTTAGTTTGTAATGTATTTCTTATCCCTGGATAAATAATGAACTAATAGAGCCATGTGTATGGACATTCCTGATGGCTTTGGCAAAAAGATCTGACAGCGTCAAGACCTTAATTTTTTCGCAAGAATTTTTTAATGGTATACTATCGGATACGATCAACTCTTCCAGTACAGAATTTTCTATATTTTCATAGGCATTTCCTGACAGCACGGGGTGTGTGACCACGGCCCTAACAGAATTAGCGCCTTTTTCTTTCAGCAATGCCGCTGCTTTGCACATAGTACCGGCGGTATCGACCAAATCATCGACCATAACTACATCTTTACCCTGTACATCCCCGATCAATCGCATTGAGGCTACTTCGTTGGCCCGCTCTCTATATTTATCACATACTACCAGCTCAGCTTTAAAGAACTTAGCGAAGCTCCTGGTGCGTTTTACCCCGCCTACATCGGGGGATGCGAAGATGAGGTTTTCTAGTTTGAGCGCACGAACATAGGGTACAAAAATGGCTCTCCCGTCCAAGTGGTCCACGGGGATATCGAAAAAGCCTTGTATTTGATCGGCGTGCAGGTCACAGGTCATGATACGGTCTGCGCCCGCGGCAGATAGCAGGTTAGCCATGAGCTTAGCGGCAATGGCTACACGGGGCTTATCCTTCCGGTCCTGGCGAGCATACCCAAAATAAGGAACCACCACGGTTACGTACTTGGCGCTAGCACGTTTGGCGGCATCGATCATCAGTAATAGCTCGAGGAAATTATCAGAGGGACCAAACGTAGATTGGATGATAAAGACATCACAGCCCCTCACGGATTCAGCAAAGTAGGGGGCCATTTCCCCATCACTAAAAACTTGTAATTTAGAATCTCCCAAGGGCTTCCCGTACGCTTCTGCAATGTTTTCCGCCAAATAGGTAGTAGCGCTCCCGGAAAAGATTTTAACTGACGATGTCATCCAACCAACTGTGCGTTAAAATAAATTAGGGTGAGCTTATGCCCACCCCCTTATTACTTTTGTGCTTTTAAAAGCTCTTAGAAAAAGACCTCCTTTTTCTTTCAAAAGTTGCCCGACTAGGGCTCGAACCTAGACTCTTCTGAACCAAAATCAGACGTGTTGCCAGTTACACCATCGGGCAATTTTCACAAAACCAATTGGCTAATTCACCCCGTTACCTTTAGCCTCATCAATTTTCGGATGGCAAAGGTAAAATTAATTTTCAAAAATGAAATGGAGTTTGGGAAATAATTATCTAAAGCAAGCATTCTCTTACTAAAGACACTCTAGTTCACTTGTGAAGTCCTCTTTTTCTGCTCTTCCAAGAAACCATCAGCAAAAAACTGGTACTTATTCAGGATGGACTTCACAGCATTTCGCACTTCTTGGTAGTTATTAAAGTTGAGTCTTTGATATTCATCTGTGGCATAGCCCTGCCATATTGATGAGTTCTGCTTACGGTCAAAGACCTGGATCAGCAAAGTCCCCTGGCTAAGCTCGAATCTCAATTGGTTATAATCCAAGCTGCGATCCTTACTCCTGATCCATTCGTTAATGTCGGGCTGGTCATATCCCCTAAACTCAAGGCTGTCATAAAAAACTGCGTAGTTAAGGAGCAAGTCAGGCTTATTCTTTTTTCTTTTATAGCCTAAGAATTTCATGTGTTGCTCAATTGAGGCTTTAATCAATGAAGTATCAGAACCCAACAACGTATTACTTACGATAAAGTCATAAGACTTATACTTATCAAAGCGACCCCTGTAACTATAATCATACTCTACAGGAAGCTCCTTGTACCCAAAACAACCTGAAAACAACACAACCAATGCCAAATACACAATCTTTTTCATGAAGCTTTAATTTGAAGAACAGCGTTTAATTTAATTGAAATTTTCCGTTTTTAACAACCTTTACCGGGTCAATGTTGAGACATTTCCCAACTTTTTATGATTAACGATCCACATTTTGGCATTTACAAAAGCTTCTATCCAAGGTGATACCTTGTCGTGAGCCCTATCTAAGGGATAATTGGCCCAATTGTGCGGGTAAAGAGACCTCTCAATATGAGGCATGATCGCCAAATGCCGCCCATCTTCGGAGGCCAATGCCGCCGTTGAAAAATCTGATCCGTTCGGATTGCCGGGATAGGCCTCGTAAGCATATTTACTCACAATGTTATAATCGCCTTCGGCGCCCGGTAATACAAAACGGCCTTCACCATGCGCTACCCATACTCCCAGCTGTGTACCCGCTAAGGAGTTGAACATAACCGAGTTATTGGAGGGAATTTCTACCGTTAAAAAAGAGGATTCAAATTTGCCTGACGTATTGTGATGCATGGTAGGATGCTGCTTGCCTAGTTCGGGGTATAATAATCCAAGCTCCATCATAAGCTGGCAACCATTGCAAACCCCTAAGCTTAAGGTGTCTTCCCGGCTGTAGAACTTATCCAGTGTATCCTTAGCTTTTGCATTGTACAAAAAGGCCCCGGCCCAGCCCTTGGCAGATCCTAACACATCGCTGTTGGAGAACCCACCAACAAAAACAATAAAATCTTGGTCGTCCAGGTCTTCTTTACCCTGTACCAGGTCTGTCATGTGGATGTCTTTTACATCAAATCCTGCCAAGTGCATCGCCCAAGCCATCTCCCGGTCGCCATTAACACCTTTTTCCCTGATAATGGCCGCCTTGATGCCTGTTTTGGATTTGCGGTTAGCGTGGATGCCAAAGTCGGTGAGCTGACCTGCAAAGCCCTTGGGAAAAGAAAATTTAAGTGGCTGGTGTTTGAAATTTTTAAAGCGCTGTTCGGCCAAGATTGGCCCGCTTTGATTTCTATCTAGTAGGTAAGAAGTTTTGAACCATAGATCTCGAAGGGTATCTATATCAAGTATGTGATTGTTTTCTCCATGTTGAATTGAAACCGACGGTGACACTACACTTCGCCCGATTTTGTAAAAATCTACTTGTCGGGAGCGCAGGACCTCCTCTACTTTTTCGTCATGCTGGGTTTGGAAGATCACCGCGGGTTTTTCACTGAACAGGAGCTTGATGGTATCTTTTTCGTCGAAGACGCTAAGGTCCACTTCTAGCCCCATTGAATTGCCGGGGAAACACATTTCCAGCAATGTGGTGATCATCCCTCCAGCAGATATGTCATGTCCGGCGAGTAAAAGGTTTTGACGCACAAGTTGCTGAACCGCTTCGAAGGCCTGGGCTAGGTATGAGGCATCGGGGATATGGGGAGGATTTACTCCCAGTTTATCCAAGGTCTGCGCAAATGAACTTCCCCCTAACTCGAAATCGCATCGAGCAAAGTCGACATAATAGATAGAAGCACCTTCTGCATTCCCTAAATTAGGACTGACGGTTTGTGTAACGTTTTCAACCTCGCCCACTGTGCTGATTATCACCGTTCCCGGGGAATATACCACGTTGCCATCCGGGTATTTTTGTGTCATAGACAAAGAGTCTTTTCCCGTGGGAATATTGATGCCGAGCTCAATAGCGAACTGGCTCAAAGCTTCCACAGCATCGTAAAGGCGAGCATTTTCGCCCTCGTTTTTCGCGGGCCACATCCAGTTTGCGCTCAGCGAAACCCCTTTGAGTCCATGAGTAAGCGGGGTCCACACTAAATTGGCCAAGGCTTCGGCCACGGAAAGTTGTGATCCTGATCTTGGATGGATTAAGGCAGAAACGGGTGCATGCCCAATCGAAGTAGCTATCCCTTGCTTGCCGCTGTAGTCGAGCGTCATGACCCCTAGGTTGTTCAAGGGTAATTGGATTATACCACAGGTCTGTTGCGTGGCTACTTTGCCGGTAACCGATCGGTCCACTTTGTTGGTCAACCAGTCTTTGCACGCTACTGCTTCAAGCTGTAGTACATTATGAAGGTAGTGCTCTAAGTTCCCTAGTTGATATTGGAGGTCGTCAAATGTTGTATTCGTTTTTGTATCCTGTAGTATTGTTTTGGGAGAAGAACCAAACATGTGGTCCAAATTCCAATCCATGGGGTTCTTGCCGCTTTTCTTATTTTCAAAAACGAATTTTCCATTATCGGTAACCTCTCCCACTATGTACATCGGGGACCGCTCCCTTTCTGCCATGGCTTTGAGCATAGGCAGGTCTTTTTCATGCATGACCAGGCCCATACGTTCTTGGGATTCATTGCCAAGTATCTCTTTGTCGGAAAGTGTAGGGTCTCCTATGGGCAGTGCGTTAACATCAATAACCCCCCCGGATTCTTCCACAAGTTCGGAAAGGCAATTCAGGTGCCCGCCGGCACCATGGTCATGGATAGACACGATGGGGTTGATATCGCTTTCTACTAAAGCGCGGATCGCATTCATAGCCCTTTTTTGCATTTCCGGGTTGGAGCGCTGTACGGCGTTAAGCTCAATCGCATTGCCGAACTCGCCGGTAGCCACAGAGGATACGGCCCCACCCCCCATACCGATCCTGTAGTTGTCTCCTCCTAACACCACGATCTTGTCCCCGGGTTTGGGCTTGTCTTTCAAACTATCGTCTTTTTTACCAAAGCCGATCCCCCCGGCGAGCATGATCACCTTATCGAAGC
The DNA here is from genome assembly GCA_028280565.1 of Fulvivirga sp. GTDB lineage: Bacteria > Bacteroidota > Bacteroidia > Cytophagales > Cyclobacteriaceae > Fulvivirga. The sequence goes on along the minus strand of JANQLQ010000074.1, from coordinate 5,856 downwards.
CATAAAACTTGCCATTTTCCTGGTGTTCAAAGGTGAGTACACTTCCGCAGATCAAAGGCTGCCCGAATTTATTCCCAAAGTCGCTGGCTCCGTCTGAAGCCTTTATCAAGATATCCATAGGACTTTGATAAAGCCAAGGGCGGGCAGCCGTCTTGTTCTCCCACTCTCTATCTTTTTCCAGCCGCGAATATGAAGTCATGTATACCGCGGTGCCGGCAAGGGGCAAGCTTCCTTTACCACCGGCAAGCCGGTCCCTGATCTCTCCCCCGGAGCCGGTAGCAGCGCCATTGAACGGTTCTACGGTAGTAGGGAAATTGTGCGTCTCAGCTTTTAAGCTAAGCACCGTGTCCATTTCTTTGGTGTCAAAATATCCCGCCCGGTCTTGCCGGTCTGGGGCAAATTGTTCGGAACGCGGACCTTCAATAAACGCTACGTTATCCTTATAAGCCGATACAATGTAATTGTGATTTTGAGCCGATGTTTCTTTGATCATCTTAAACAAAGACCGATCTTTCTCGATGCCGTCAATGATAAACGTTCCGTTGAATATCTTATGGCGGCAGTGTTCTGAATTCACTTGCGAAAACCCAAAGATCTCACTGTCGGTAAGTTTACGGCCCAATGCCTTGCTCACCGTAGCCAGGTAAGTGATCTCCTCCGGGCTTAATGCCAAGCCTTCATCCTGGTTATATTCGTCGATATCATCGATTTCTCGCACGGGGTCAGGATCATGGACTATGGTAAAGATATCTTGGTCCAAGCCGTCATAAAGTACGGAGAGCATAGGGTCATAGGCTGCCGCTGGGCTTTCTACCCGTTCATATTGTTCTATCCGTTCAATGCCCGTGAGCCCCATATTCTGGGTGATCTCAACAGCATTGGTGCTCCATGGTGTGATCATTTCTTTCCTGGGCCCGATAAAATACCCCTTGATGCTCTCTTCTTCTCCGTGCTCGGCGTTGCCAAAAAGCCATACCAGCTTCTCGAGATCCGATCCTGTTGCAGGGGTATTAAACTGAACGGCATAGACCGTCTTAGAACGACCATGAAAGAACTGTATCATCTGCAATGTTAAATTGGTGTGGAAAACTGAGTTGCAAAAGTATAGAAATACTGTTGAAATGTGCCGTTTAAGAAGTATAACCTGGGCTCGATACCCATTTATCACTTAGATGTTGTCCAGTGTAGTTTTGTCCGGTAAGCTTAGTGAACCTTTGGGCATTTGCGTCTAGGTCGCGAAGCTTCCCCGGCTGCCCTAAGCTCAAAGAATCACCAAGGGATCTTCTTTACTCTTTAATCTAGTCCTGTTTTTAAGAGCGGGATTGGAAAAAATAGCAAACCGTCTGATTACAATTAACTTAACACTAGAAGCAGCCGTTGGAAAGAATGTCCTGGCGTAATGGACTTCAGGGCTTTTGCCACCGGGTTAGTGTCCACTTTCAATGATCTACTGCTCTTGCATGTTAAAGATTAAAATGGGTAGCTTTTAAGCTAGGTTTACGCATTTCCGTAACTTTTTTCTCACTATAGGGTATTTTTTCCACTCAAAGTCAGTCTTAGTGTTGACTTTGACGTGGTTTTTGGTTAAATCTAAACTGTAAACTGTCAGGTTATGCATTTTAAAGTACCCAATACCACCGGGATCTATGACGAGATGTTTGATGCCGAGGGAAACTGTAGGCCACATTATCAAAAATTCAAAGAGAAATTAGATAATATCCCTAAAAAGAGGCTTCGGCAACTCCAACATGCAACGGACACGGCCCAGCTCAATATGGGCATGACCTTTAACGTCTATCACGATAAGGAAGGGCTGGAAAAAATACTCCATCTTGATATCGTTCCTCGTATCATAGATGCTAAAGATTGGCAGAAGCTGGAACGGGGCCTCCAGCAAAGGATACAAGCTCTGAACTTATTTATCCAGGATATATACAACGACCGTAAGATCCTTAAAGATAAGATTGTACCTAGTGAACTTATTTTGACCAGTAAAGATTACCTGCAACCTTGTGTAGGACTCACCCCTCCAAAAGGAATATGGTGCCATATTACGGGTACTGACCTGGTGAGGGACGAGAAGGGAGAGTTTTATGTTTTAGAGGATAACCTGCGGTGTCCCTCCGGGGTGTCTTATCTACTTGAGAACAGGGAGATTATCAAAAGGTTGTTTCCCAGCCTCTTTAACCAGCTTTGTGTCCGGCCGGTATCAGACTACCCGGGTAAGCTGCTAAGCGTGCTCCAGTACCTCTCCGGCAAAGACAAACCCGTGGTGGCGGTTCTCACGCCGGGAGTTTTTAACTCTGCTTATTTTGAGCATAGCTATTTAGCACAAGAAATGGGGATAGAGCTGGTGACAGGCCAAGACCTCATTGCACAAAACGATAAGGTCTACATGCGCACCACCAAAGGATTAGAACAGGTGGACGTCCTATACCGGAGAATTGACGATACCTTTCTGGACCCACAAGTGTTTAACCCCGACTCACTGCTAGGTACACCCGGTCTATTCAATGCCTTTGCAAAAGGGAATTTGGCCCTGGCCAATGCCCCCGGAACCGGCGTAGCCGATGACAAAGCTGTTTATGCCTATGTCCCGGATATGATCAAGTACTATTTAGACCAAGAAGCGCTGCTCTCCAATGTGCCCACTTACTTATGCTCTCGTGAAGAGGACCTGGCGTATGTTTTGGAAAACTTAGATCAATTGGTGGTAAAGGAAACCAATGCCGCGGGCGGGTATGGCATGTTGATAGGGCCTAAATCTACCAAAGCCGAACGTTCTGTATTTTATAAAAAGATAAAAGGTAATCCTAGGGGTTACATCGCCCAGCCCACCCTGTCGTTGTCAACGGTGCCCACACTGAACGGTTCGCGTATAGAAGGCCGGCACGTGGATTTGAGACCTTATGTACTTTATAATGAGCAGGTAGAAGTTCTGCCGGGAGCCCTAACGCGAGTGGCCCTGGTGAAAGGGTCTTTAGTGGTGAATTCATCACAGGGAGGGGGCAGCAAGGATACTTGGGTGTTGTATAAATAAGTTGAAGTTTTCAGAAGTTAATTATAAATGTTAAGCAGAGTAGCTGATTCGATCTATTGGGTAGGAAGATACCTTGAGCGTGCTGAAAACTACGCCCGTTTTATTGATGTGAATTTCAACTTATCATTAGACCTTCCCCCAGACCTCAATGAGCAATGGGAGCCCCTGGTAGCTGCTACGGGCGACTATGAGGCTTACTCCGGCAGGTACAAGGATTTCGGGCGTGAAAGCGTGATCTATTTTATGGCTTTTGATAAAGAAAATCCCAGTTCGATCATTTCCACGATCTCGAAAGCCCGGGAGAACGCCCGTATTATCCGTGAAAACCTAAGCCGTGAAACCTGGGAAAAGCTGAACGAGATCTATCATTTCGTGAAAAATGGTAAGCGTAAAAAGGTATGGCAGCGTGATGATCCTATGGATTTTTTTATCAAAACGAAGTATAGCATCCAATTGCTCTACGGCATCGCGGATAATTCCGTGGCGCGCACACAGGGTTGGTACTTTAGCCAATTAGGGCAATTCCTAGAGCGGGCGGATAAAACCTCCCGCATCTTGGATGTAAAATATCATATCCTGCTGCCTTCGGTAGAAGAGGTTGGCGCCACGATTGATTTTTTGCACTGGACCGCTCTTTTAAAATCCGTAAGCGGTTTTAATACTTACCGGCGACTCTATGGTACCATAGATCCACCGGGTGTAGTTGAGTTCCTAGTGTTGGATAAAAGTTTTCCCCGGTCGATCTTATTTTGTTTGAAAGAGGCTGAGCGATGTTTACAACGGCTCTCAGGGACCGCTTCGGAGGCGGGTTATGGCTATACCAATAAGGCAGAAAAACGGCTGGGAGCATTACGTTCTGAACTGGAGTTTGCCGATGTCCATGACGTGATCCATTTTGGACTGCACGAGTTTATGGATTCGATACAGGTCAAGATCAATAATATTTCGGACGCCATTTATGACAAGTTTTTTAAGATTACCAATAACTTTGTCCAAGCGCAAAACAACCAGGAATGACATATTGTCTCGGGATAAGGACTAAATCAGGCATCGTAGGGTTAGCCGATACTAGGATCACTTCCGGTAGTGAGACTACCACGGCCAAAAAGATATTTACGGTGAAACGTGAAAAACATAGCTTTTTCATCATGACTTCCGGGTTGCGTTCTGTTCGCGACAAGGCGTTGACCTACTTTCGCGAGGTCATAGAGAAAGATGACGCTAGCTTCAGCAAACTTTACGAGGCAGTCAATAAATTTGCCGAACAGGTAAAACGAGTAGCAGAAGAAGATAAAGCTTCGTTGCTGGAAAGCGGTATGGGTTTTAACCTTTATTCTATTGTGGGTGGGCAATTAGAGGAAGATGCGGAACCCAAGATCTACCTGCTTTACCCCCAGGGAAACTGGATCGAGGTAGGAGAGAATACCCCTTATGTGATCATAGGCAGCAGCGGTTTTGGAAATCCTATCCTAAGGCGGTCGCTGACCTTCGAATCCAGCCTGGACTTTGCCCTGAAAAGCGCTTTTTTATCTTTTGACGCCACCCGGATCAGCGCCAATGATGTGGATTACCCGATCGATACCATTATTATGCGGAATAATACCTATCACATGATGGAAACGCGGTTTGAGGAGAAGGAACTATGGCATATTTCCGAATTTTGGAATTCGCGACTCAGGGAAGCAATAGCACAACTTCCTACGGAGGCGTTGGATAAAGCCTTTCAAAAAATGAACCTTTCCCGGGGGGCGATTTAAACATGCGCCTTCACGTACGGCACACCACTACCTATGATTATTCTGAACCGGTGTTCCTGGAACCGCACAACCTGCATTTGGCGCCTTTACAAAGATCTTACTTTTTTCTAGAAGATTTTAAGGTCACGATCAGCCCTACTCCGGCCGGCCAGGCTGATGTCTTAGACCTCTTCGATAACCCAACTCAACAAGCCTGGTTCGACGGCCTGCACGAACGTCTTACAGTCACTTCAGAGATGACCGTTAAAACTGTAGGTTTTAATCCTTTCAAGTTTTTGCAATACCCTTTAACAGGTTTAAATGCAAATGACATCTACGGAAAGGAAATGGCCACTATACTACAGCCTTTCTTGCATTTTGACCATAACAGCATCACCCAAGAAATCCACTCGCTGCTGACCCAACTTAGTAAAGAAAGTGATTACGATATTTTGAAATTCATTCGAGTCCTGCTTGAATACATCTATAAAGGTTGGGATCATGAGGTCAGGGCACATGCTAATGTCTGGAGCCCATCATATTGTTATGAGCAAAAAAAGGGTTCATGCCGCGACCTGGCCTGGATGATGATCAACATGCTTAGGTCAGCGGGGTTGGCAAGCCGGTTTGTAAGTGGGTATTCCTTTAATCCTGACCTTGCAGAAGGCCATGAATTGCATGCTTGGCTGGAAGTATTGATCCCCGGCGGCGGCTGGATAGGCGTAGATCCTGGCTTGGGGCTTTTTGTTACGCAACACTTTGTGCCCTTAGCAGTAGGTAGTGAGCCTAGGTATACCATGCCTGTGATGGGTACTTACCGGGGAGGCGCTCAAGCAAGTTTAACAAGCGTAGTGGAAATGACCAGCTTGGAGGGGTAGATTTCCTGGCCTGGTTTGCTTAAATGGGTACATAGCAATCTCTATTTGCGGTATTGGAAGCTCATGATCAGTCAGCAACAGGCAAAGAGCAGTAGGCAAAATAGGGGGTTGTCGAATGTTTAGGGCATCATTAAAAATTCAAGTGGCGTGTGGAGGGAGGACATCCAGGAACAGCGCGGCACATTTGAGGGTTGTGGGTAAG
>JANQLQ010000025.1 GCA_028280565.1 Fulvivirga sp. | reverse complement strand
TTTGGGTATCCAGTAAGGTGTGTTTTTTGTTTCTAACTATCTCAAAAATAACACCTTACACCCAAATTATTCGACTCCAAATGAATTTTCCGGGTTAACGTAACACTAGCTTAAATCGTAAGGAAGACCCCTTTGTGATTCTTGCAGCTTTCGTGCCCCGGTGGCCGGGGAAGCTTCGCCACCAAGGCACAAATACACAAAGGTTCACTAAGCCTACTAGCCAAAACTGCCCTAGGTAACATCAAAGTGATAAATAGTTATCGAGTTCAGGTTACAACATCAGCCTGTTGGTATTTTCCGAATAAACTTGCCTACAGTATTAATGATCGCTCCTTCATATTGCCAAGACTCATCCCCCAGGACAAAGTACAACGGATCTGCCGTGGTGACGATAACCATATCCAATGCATCCAACAAAATAATGAGGTTACCGCCGTGCCCCCAGGCATAGTTCAGCTCGTGTTCACCTACGCTGGCGGACCACCACTGGTAGCCATAGCCCAGGTCACGGAAGTAGCGGCCAGCCCTACTGGAAAACCACCCTGTAAAATTTATATCCCTCGAATAGCTTTTCAACGACTCCTCGACCCAGGTGGAAGGAACTATCGTATGCCCTTTATATTCACCACCTCGAAGATATAATAACCCAAACTTGGCCATATCACGAGCCGTAAGAGAAATCTCACCCCATCCCCAATTGTATCCATCCGCATCTTGCCGCCATTCGCCGATATCCACCTCGATAGGGGAAAAAAGGTGCCTTTGAGCATATGTGGTCAGGTCGGCTTCACAAGCACGAGCTACAATGATTCCCAAGAGGTGTGAAGTCAAATTACTGTAATTAAATCCTGTTCCCGGGTCCGTTACCAGCGGAAAATCGGCAATGTGCGGTATCCAATGCCAGTTATCATTAAAAAATAAGGAATCAAGGTAAGGTGGCTGGCGCTCTTCCCAAGGATACCCCCCTCGCATCTGGAGCATTTGTCGGAGGGTCACCTGCTCTTTTCGTGGATCGTCGAATGGCCTATTAAGACTTGGAAAAAAATCCACCAGTTTTTGATCTAAACTAGTGAGGCAACCCTGGTCCAGTGCAATGCCTACCAAAGCGGAAGTACAGCTTTTAGTCACCGACTGAACAAAGTTTTTGTGATCTATAGCACCTTCATTAAAGTACTTCTCAGCCACGAGGTAGCCATTCTTGATCACTAGTAATCCGTAAAGCGTGGGCAGCTTTTCAGCATTGCAATACAGTTCAGCTGTCAACTCCGGGTCCAGCCCTTGCTGTTCGGGTGTGGATACCTCCCAATTACCCGCTGGTGAGGGTAGATATACTGGCGTTTCCAAATCGTTGGGACATCTACTGCAACTGGCTAGGCATAGTAAAAAAGGCAAAACTCCTTTTGGCAAAATATTTCGACCGGGCATTTCACTGTGTTTTTAGTTGTATCGGCAGGTACTTCATCAATTTCAACTTAAATGGTGCTCAAAGAAATGATCCTGATCATGCCAAGGAGTGTTAAAGATTGGAAACTCTCGATCAGTCGGCAATAGGCAAAGGGCAGTAGGCAAAATAGAGGGGTGAGATTGCTTATTGCGGACTGCCGGCTTTAATCATCGGGCCGAAACAACGAGTTCTAATGCAATGCATTAACATTTACTCACTCGAGGCATTGAATTCTTCAAGTGTATTCCTTAACATCACTGGTTTACAACACGTAATCAAAAACTCATTTTATGGTCGCTATCCCAAGACTCATCTTTTTCTTTACTTTCATTGGGCTTTCCTTTTTTTGTTATGGCCAAGCAGGACGTGATGACGCCCTTCAAAACTTTGATGCTTTGTGCACATTGTTCGAAGAGAATTATGCTTCTTTTGAAGAAAAGAACATCGACTGGGCCTCCACGTGCTCAGAATATAGGAAAAACATATCATCCAATACTGCCGGTCCGGAGCTATTCCATATCATGGTCAAAATGCTCAGACCGTTGAATGACGCCCACGTTTCTTTAAAAGCAAAAGCAATCGACAGTGCTTTTTCCGCTTCGCGGGAATCACGCATTTTAAAGGAGCTAAAACATATTCCTAGGAGTAAAATAGGAGCGGCTTTCAAAAAAATGACAGAAAATACCTTGGACGAAAATGGGTTTAACCCGATCACCGAAATTGGACCCAAGTTTAGGGGTAAAAAGCTATTTGGCTATTCTCAAAACGGCAAAATAGGCTATTTAAGATTTTTCAGGAGCTTCAGCACCTTAGCGGCTATGAACGGCCCTTCTCTTTCCAATCAGCTCGATGAAATATTCAGCTCTTTTAAAGGCCTGGAAGCAGTAATTGTAGATATCCGTTTTAACATAGGCGGTGATGACAGGTTTTCACAAAGTGTGGCAGGGAAGTTTGTGAAAGGTCCCACCATAGGATTTTACAAACAAACCCGGTCAAAAGGTAAATTCGGACCATTAGAAACCAGGATGATCAAGCCTAACGGAAAAGTGCAGTTTTTGGATAGGAAAGTAGTATTGCTCACCAATGATAAGTCCACCAGCGCCGCAGATGTGTTGGCGCTCATGATGTCCCAGCTTCCCAACGTAACATTAATAGGCGAAACCAGTAATGGTTCTTACTCTGATATTTTTGAAAAAAAGCTACCCAATGGCTGGAAAGTCACTTTGAGCAACCAAAGATACCTATCTACGGATAAGCAGAATTACGAAGGGAAAGGAACTCCTGTTGACATCGAGGTTAAAAATATGGCACAGGACCTGCAGCGAAAAGAAGATTCCGTTTTATTGGCTGCCCTGGAATACTTGGATAAGAAGTAAACACCCGGTGTACCGGGTTTCAAATGATGACGCGTAAAAACAAAGTACTTTCTTTCACGCGAGGGGCTTATTTCCCGGATTACTTTATCTTTCTTGGGGCAGCAGGCGCTGGCGCTGGGCTCTTGCTCTTCGCGTTGGGCAAACCATGGGCCGGGGCTATTTTGCTTCTGCTGTCTCTGCCGCTTACTTTTACCCGGCAAGGGATAAGCTTAGACCCTGTCAACAAAACCATTAAAGAGTTTACGGGCCTATTTGGGTTAGAACTTGGAAAGAAGAGACCATATGATCAGCTCATTAAGCTCGTTCTAAAAAAAGAAAGGCGTAGTCAAACCATGAATTCCAGGGGGAGTTCCACCACCATCAGGTACGAGGTATACAATGCCTACCTTGTCACGGATCAGGAAACCCTTTTGTTGACTAGCCATAAAAACCAAGGCCGGGTCATGCGTAAGATGGAGACAGTAGCGGACCAACTGCATCTACCCTTTGAAATCCCTGGTTAAACCTTGACACTCGCCCTAACCATAACCCTAGTTTAGGATAAGGACAAAGTGAGATGAAGTGGAACTGGCATACCGACTTTCACGCCAAGTGCGAAAAGATACTACCACAAAGGTCGCAAAAGCTACATTGCGAGCTTTGTGCTTCTTACATTGCTTTGCGTGATAGGCCGGGTTTGATCGTTGAGCATTAAACCATTTCTTATCCTGGACCGAGGTCGATACATAAAGGATACACGATCAGTGTTTATACACCCTCACATAATCCACTTCCAATCGCTGGGGCCACACTTTTTCGTCCACGCCATATTTCCCTCCCCACCTACCCCCGACGGCAAGGTTCATGATGAGATAAAACGGTCGGTCAAAAGGCCATTTCTCCTTCTCTTTCCCATCTTTTACTATCGTATGATATTTTTCATAGTCTACAAACCATTCGATCTTATTCGGGGTCCAATGGATACTGTATACGTGAAAAGCTTGATACGCATCTTGCACATGGATACTATCAACTTTTTGGGTACCGATCATACTGTTGTAGGCCTGCGTATGGATGGTGCCGTACACCATGTCTTGGTTATAGCCTACATGCTCCATAATATCGATCTCACCGTCTAGGGGCCATGAAAAATCTTTGGAATCCATGGTAGGCAACATCCAAATGGCCGGCCAGGTGCCTCGTCCATAGGGTAACTTGGCCCTGATTTCTATCCTGCCATACTGCCAATCGCCTTTGTTCCTGGTGATCAACCGGGCAGAAGTATAGTCACGGCCCTGGTAAGACTCCCGGTGAGCTTCAATGATCAGCTTCCCCTTCTCTACCCGGGCGTTTCGGGAAGTCTCTGTTGTATAATATTGCAACTCGTTGTTACCCCAGCCACAAAGACGGGGACAACCATCCCCTACGTCATAGCTCCATTTGGCAGGGTCGGGCAAACCTTCATAGTCAAATTCTTCCGCCCATATTGGTTTCGCTTTAGGTTGGGATTGAATCGTAGTAAGGGGAGCCATCCATACAATCACCAAAACGTAAGAAAACCCTCTTATAAAAGGTATAAATCTCCTAGACATCTTTTTTGAAGATTAAGCTAGCCCGGCCTGGATGCCGGGCTTTTGAATAAAACAAGAACAAAGAATCTATTGGTATACCCTAATGTAGTCTATCTCGTACACCTCTTCCATGAGTCCCGGGTCCACATCTCCACCCAAATTACCGCCTATGGCCATGTTGACCAGCAAGAAAAAATCCTTATCAAAAGGGTAAGTCTCTGCGTTCCGTTCGGATGGACTATACGTGTGGTACAACCGATCGTCTACGTAAAACGAAATGGCGGTTTCAGTCCAGTCGATGGAATATACATGGAATTCTGACGTAGCATCGGGCACAGGCGTCTCACCCGTGCTAGCATCCCCGGCAAAACCGGAGGGAGAATGAACCGATCCTAAGATGGTATTCGCATTGTTACCCACATGTTCCATGATATCGATCTCCCCGGCGGCAGGCCAAGGATTCGTATCTATATCCGCGCCTAGCATCCAAGCTGCCGGCCAGGTACCCCCTGTTGCCGGTACCCTAGCACGTACATCGACGCGCCCATAGGTAAATTCGAAATTGTCCTTAGTGGTCAACCGGGCGGAGGTAAATTCACGGCCATCGAATGATTCTCTCAATGCTGTGATCTTAAGCATCCCGTTTTCAATGACAACATTTTCGGATCTGTCCGTGTAAGTTTGTAGTTCGTTATTCCCCCATCCACAAAGATCCGGACATCCGTCGCCAAGATCAAAATTCCATACTGTGGGGTCAGGAGCGCCATCCGTATCAAACTCTTCGGCAAATATCATGTTCGAAAAATTAGGTCGTCCCAAGCTTCCTTCCGGGACAAATGTGAAGTACCAGGCCAGGTTTTGCGGTTGCTGAATTCCCCTAACCCTTAGAATATCTTCGGTAAGCTCCAAGATGCGCCATTCAGATGCATTAACGTAATAAGACAAGGGCGTTAAGGCGGTCAAGATCAAGTTTAGCGTACCGTCGGGATCGCTGGCAATGCCAAACGGCACCCTTAAATTGAGCACATCATCAGAAGGCCTGCATTCATCATCAAATTCAATAGGAGTAGCCCCCGGAAATAAGGTAGGAACATCTGCCCAGTTAATGAATGTGTCTCCCATCGTTTCTAGCTCATAGATGGGTACCTGGTCTTCCACACTAAAGATCAATACGTCGTCATAAATACAATTGGGTTCATCCAACGCTCCCTCTGCACCCCTGGCAGGCGCGCTGAAGAACCCCGGGAAGCCTCCTTCCGGCCCATCGGGAGCACCTACCCCAAAGTGACCGTTCACACCTCCTACATTACTACGCCATACCCATCGTTTTGAGCTGTTTTCTGTACCTCCAGTCAACAGAGTAAGAATAGTAGGATCAATGGCCACACCGAGCACCTCCAATTCTTGCGTTATAGATGAACCAATTCCACCGGCGGTAAAGGCGACCAGCCGAACAGAGTAGATACCGGCTGCGGAGTACGTATGGGACGCTGTCGCGCCAGGTCGCACTACCGTAGGTCTTTCGTCGGCTACGTCTCCAAAAAAAAGATGAAAGTTTAATACCCCCTCGGCACTCGGTGTGAAAGTTACCAAGCCAGTTGTATCCCCATTAGGATTGGTATCGATCTCAAACTCCAGTGCCACATTTGCGGGCACGGCAGGTATACTAATTTCACCGATATCATCTGATTCGCAACTCCAAGATAGAACGGCCAAAAACGTAAGGGCTACAAGGATCAGTTTACATTTATTCATGAGTTCTATCATTTTAATTAATCAATCGAATATTATCAAAAAAGTAAGTGGAGCCATCTCCCTGCACACCGTTATCAAAAAAGAGCACGATTTCGTTCAAATTGAGGGAGGGGTCTATCCCAGATAGATCAAACGTTAGTGTCTCCCATTCGTTGACTACTGTATTGGTAACGTCACCTGTCAAGCCAACATTAAAATCGGCTTCGTCCTGGGCGCGTAATGAAATTGTGACACCGCTTTTGGGCGAAAGAACATCCACTTGTACTCTCTGCTGCGCTGAGAAATCCACACTTTCTGGGAATCTTACCACGATACCGGCAAACGTTTCTGAATTATCTGCCTTTAACACGGACACTACATTTGCACTTGTATTAATACCGGACGAAGCAGGGTTGGGAACAACGGACGGATTTGCAGCCCCACCAAATACTAGCAACTCAAAACCTTCTTCGGCTGCTTCGAAACCTTCCGGCAACATAGCCACGGCTTCGTTCTCAATTTGTCGGATGTTATCGAAAAAGTAATCCGTGTTATCTCCCACATTTCCGAAATCGAAAAACACCACTACCCGTACGAAAGGCACTGCGTTGAGATCAAATCCCCTGAAATCATATACCAATGTTTCCCATTCGTCGGCCACCGTTGTTCGCGCGTCTACCTCGATACCTAGTGATTCACTACCGCCTGCTGGTTCAAGCCTAAGTTTTACTACGGCATCTACATTCGGAGAATAAAAATCCAAACTGATCCGCCCTCCCAATGAAAAGTTTATGGGTTCATCCAATTCAAAGAATGACCCGGCAAAGGTCTCTGCACCACTCGATTTATTGCCAAAAGCCACACGTGATGATGTATTCACACCACCCGACACTGGGTTATCTACCACTACTGATGATGCTCCGCCAAAAGCCACAAATTGAAGGCCAGTGGCCTCAGACTCAAAGTCTACGGGTACTCGCAAGGTTTCGGTTAGTCTTACCGTAACGGTATCTGTCCTTTCAAGGGTATTGACAGAGGCACTTCTTGCGATGGTCCTGATCACAAACGTACTATCAACTTGGTAGACATGTTCAGCCTGCCCCCCTGCCATGATCATCCTAGGTTCTTCATTTTCCACATCCCCGAAAAAAACTTCAAAGCTCGTGGCATCATCCGCAGATGGAATGACGGTCACATTCCGGTCGTCAATTTGAATATCTGTGGTCAAATTAGTCGGCGGAGTAAATGATACTACAATTTCTTGCGTGGTTACCACTTCAGTAATCCCGGCAGGTGATATTCCCGTCACTGTCATGGTAAAAGTACCTTCCGGGTATGTGTAGGTAACATCACGTCCGGCCGTCACCAAGGTAGGTTCTTCACCCTCCACCTCGCCAAAAAGGAAGTTAAAGGCGATAAACCCTGCTCCCGTGGCGCTGGCCGTCACATCCCCGCTATCATCATTCGAGATAGAAAGGTTCAATTGAATATCTCCCACTTCAGAGGGCAGATCCACCGCTGTGAAATCATCATCTTCACAACCCGTGAAAAAGATCAAAAAGAAGGAAAGAAAAAGGCTTGGTATTCGATATATCTTCATCACTTTTTTCTTTAATTATAATTATCATTTTGGGGCCATACACTTCCGGCCAGCTCGATCTCTATCAAAGGGATCGGGAATACTTCGTGCTTGCCAGTCACAAATCCTTCGATCTCGTCTGCCGCACGGCCAGTCCGGACTAAGTCAAAGAACCGGTGGCCTTCACCTGCCAATTCTACCCTTCTTTCTTGGTAGATCGCGTTAGTCAGCGCATTCCCGGAAACATTAAGTTCGCCTAATCCTGCCCGATCTCGTACCCGGTTCAAGTAGTCCAACGCCTGGCCATCGTTAATTTGGCCGCGGTTGAGCGCCTCGGCGGCCATCAATAACACGTCCGAAAAGCGGATGTGGCGTATGTTTGTCCGGTTGGTCAGGTTCACATCCTGCATCTCCGACTCACCCAGCCGGGGCAGGTATTTGTTTTGAAAATACCCGGTATGGTCAAAGCCTTCGACAAACGTGATCTCGCTAGGGTTAGGCTGCTCACTGATGAACTGGTCGATGTCCAAAATAGTGGGTCTAAAACGAAGATCACCGTCTTCAAACACATCCACTAATTCCTGTACAGGAACATTAAAGCTAAAACCACTCTGGTAGATCGGTCCATCGTATCCCCGGATCCCGTTGAATCCGACCATGACGTTCCCTTCACTACACTGGAGGCAATCGAACCCTGCGCCCTGCACACTGGTGTACTGGATCTCGAACACGGATTCTATGCTATTCTCATTATCGTTTAAAAATAACGTACTGTAGTCGTCAAAGAGAGCATACTGCCCCGAATTGATCACCGCTTGCAGGTTTTCTGCCGCTTCGGTAAACTCTCCCTGGTATAGGTGTACTTTACCTAACAATGCCAAGGCCGCTCCGCGGGTAGCCCTTCCTAACTGGGCCTGTACTTCGGGTAAATTTTCAACTGCGAAAGTCAAATCCGTTTCAATTTGAGCATATACTTCGGCAATCGGTACCCGGGGGTAAGAGGAAGACTCCCCAAACAACACACGCTGATCGATGGGCATAGGCACATCGCCAAACCACTTGACCAATTGGAAATAGTAAAATGCTCTCAAGAATGACGTTTCCGCCAGGACCTGGACACGGCCATCGAAGTCGGTTTTATCCCTGAACTCGAAGATGTAATTCGCGCGATTGATACCGGCATAATTCCAGTTCCAAATACTTCGGAGCTGTTCATTATCCGGTGTATGATCCATTAAGTTGATCTCTTGCCACCCGATCACATCAATGGCGCTCTCTCCGCCGGCCTCAGAATTATCAGAAGCGATCTCTCCCGTGATGGTCGTCAAATACCCCACCGCAGCTAACAAATCGTAGGTAGCTACCAAGGCTCGATCATAATCTTCTTCCGAGTTGAAAAAGTTCTCAGAATTGATCTCAAATTCTGGAGGAGCATCTAGAAATTCATCTTCACAACTCATGGCTAATAATAAAGCCGGGAGGATCAATAGTACTGTTTTTAGTCTTTTCATGATAATCTTCATTAAAAGGTCAGGTTAAAACCAAGCATGTAGGTTCTTGCAAGGGGGTAAAACCCTTGATCATTCGTGCCGTTCAGCGCGGATCCAAACTGGCTAGTATCATCAAAACCCCTATTCGCTGAAGGGTCAAACCCCTCGTAATCGGTAAAGGTGAAAACATTGTTCACCGTCGCATAAAAGCGGACCCTGCTGGCCTTTATTTTTTCAGCAACTTTGGCAGGTAAGGTATAGCCTAATTGGATGTTCCTGATCCTTAAGTAGTCCCCATCTTCTACAAAAAAGTCGGAAAAGAGGTTGTTATCCGTAGCTCCCGTGGTGAGCCTGGGAAAAGAGTTGCTAGTACCCGGTCCTGTCCAGCGGTTGATCGCATCGTCGCGACGATTACCGCGCGGAATGTTACGCTCGTAGTTACGGACGAGTTGATGCCCCGTCTGCCCTTCCCAGAGCGTAGACAAGTCAAAGTTTTTATAGTTCAAGCCTAAGCTGAATCCAAATATGTTTTCAGGAACCGGGCTACCGATAAAATCACGATCTTCCAAGGTAATTTCTCCATCGTCATTAACATCTACAAACCTTAGGTCACCGGGTTGGGCCGTTTCGGCCTGTGCACTGGCGGCTACTTCTTCTGCCGTTTGAAAAATGCCATCGGTTCTTAATCCCCAATAGGCTCCTACAGGCAGTCCCCGCTGGAACCTGGAGATATCATTGGTTCCCACTACGTTGAAGCCACCCTCAAAAACAGGCACATCCTCATTGTTTACACGTAGTGTTTCGTTGTGGTTGTGGGCATAGTTAAAGTTTACATTTAGCCTAAGATCTTTCGCGATTTCGTCACTGTACGTTATGGAAAACTCAACACCTTCATTCCTCACTTGCCCAGCATTGATACTGGGACCGATCCCCCCGGGTCCTCCTACCCCTGTCAAACCCGAAGCGGGGGCCCGCGGGATCAAGAGATCGTCGGTTGTTTTTATGTAATAGTCGGCTACGATCGAAATACGATCATCAAAAAACCCAAGATCGACCCCAACATTAAACTGCTCCGTTCTTTCCCATTGAAGTTCAGGATTGGGCAACCTGCCTATCGCTTCTCCCTGTACAATATCCCCCCCATCGAAAACCGCTTCTCCTTCTCCATTAAGCAATGAGATAAAGCCAAATTGCTGTACCCGGTCATTCCCAAGCACTCCATAGCTGGCCCTTAGTTTACCAAAATTGAAGATCTCTGAAGTTGGGAAAAATGATTCATCTGAAAATACCCATCCGCCGGACAGGGAGTAGAAATGCCCTACCTGGTTTCCCGGCGCAAAAATACTGGTGCCATCACGCCGGATCAGCCCTGAAAATAAGTAACGGCCTTGGTAACTATATTCTACCCTACCGAAATAAGACAGCTGGCGATTATCAAATTCAAAGGATTCACTGGCGCCATTGGGATCAAACTCATCGGCTTGGCTGATATCGGCAAAATCAATCGAATTATTTGGAATGTTCAGCCCCCTGGCGGTCAACGACTCCCCGAGGTTCCTGAAGATCGAATTCCCGAGCGTGAATTTAAACCTATGGTACTCTCCAAAAGTCCGGCTGTAGTTGATCAAGTTATCAACATTATAAGAAACAAAGTTTTCCCGGCGTTCGGTCACGCGGCTGATCTCGTTGTTAAAAACTTTATCCACCCCGAAAGAAATTTCAGGGTCAAAGCTTTTGAAAAACACGTCGGCATAGTTGAAATTAAAGCTGGACTCCACCGTAAGTCCTTCCATGATCTCATAATTCAATCCCAGCAGGCCGGACAACCGGTTGTTCCGGGTATCGTTGAATGTATTTTCAATTTGCGCTAGCGGGTTGATGATCTCTATCCCCAGGTTATCCGCCTGGGTAAATTCTCCGTTTGCGTCACGTACAGGATCTGTCGGCGCGATATTTATCGCATTAAAAAGTACCGAACCAAGGTTGTTTTCCGGTAAGGTAGCCCGGTTTACATTGATATAATTTAAATTGGTGGTAAGTCGTAATCGCTCGACAAGCTCCCTCGTGGAATTCAGGTTAACGTTAACCCGGTCAAAGGCAGACTTATCTCCCCCAACAATACCCTCTTGGCTGAAATAAGAAGCCCCGATAGAGTAAGTGGATTTTTCAGTACTTCCACGATAATTTAAAGAGTAGTTCTGTATAGGAGCCGTTTGGAAAACTTCATCTTGCCAGTCGGTGCCTTCGCCCAGCGAGGCGATATCCGTGAAGATCGGCTCTTGGCCACCGGCTACAAAAGCCTCGTTGGTCAATATAGCATATTCCGTGGCGTTGAGTAAGCCAATGGTGCGCTCTGTTTCCTGGATGCCATAGAACCCGCTAAACGTCAGCTCAGGCTTAGAAAGCCCTTCTCCCGATTTCGTAGTCACGATGATCACCCCGTTAGCTCCTAGCACCCCGTAAATCGCCGCGCTGGCGTCTTTTAATACGGTAATATCCGCGATGTTATTCGGGTCGATGGTGTTTAGATCATCTCCATAGCGAATACCGTCCACGATGATCAGCGGGCGGTTGTCCCCGTTACTGTTCACTCCACGGATACGAATATTCTGTCGCCCACCCGGCGATCCTGTCCCAGAGCTTACCTG
The DNA here is from genome assembly GCA_028280565.1 of Fulvivirga sp. Lineage (GTDB taxonomy): Bacteria > Bacteroidota > Bacteroidia > Cytophagales > Cyclobacteriaceae > Fulvivirga. Next base: position 44,454 of record JANQLQ010000025.1, on the reverse strand, counting down.
GACACCGGCAACCTGCCCTTGCAAGGCATTCTCTATCCTAGGAGGATTGAGACGAGTGATATCCTCACTCTTTATGGAACCTACGGAGGCGGTAAGCTCTTTCTCTGTAGTGGTACCATAACCGATCACTACGATCTCGCTCAAAGAAAGAACATCTTCTTCTAATACGATGTTGATCACCGCTTGGGTACCTACTGAAACCTCCTGCGATGAAAACCCAATGAACGAAAACGAAATGACGTCCGCAGCCGTCAAATTGGACAGCGCATAGTTACCATCGAAGTCCGTAACCGTGCCGTTGTTTGTGCCTTTGACCAGCACACTTACCCCGGGCATACCGTCACCGTTAATGTCGGTGACCCTTCCCGTAACACTTACGCCCTGCCCATAGGAGAGCCCTGTGCTTACTAAAAGGATGCCTAATAATCCTTTGTAAAACCTGTACCTCATCATATATGATCTGTAAAATGTCCGAAAACGATTGAAAAGTGATAACAAGGTCTAAATGTGGCATTTATAGTTGTGAAACCTTCTAAAGCATACTACTACAAGATTACATCACCAGTGATTTAGGTATACATTTATATTACATCAAAAGAGGTATAAATTGCTCTTTACTTCTTCTAATGACAGATTTTTATTTTCTTCTGTTTTTCTCACTGTAATTCACGAATTTCTCAAACTACTTGCCTGCCAATCCGCAAACGTTTGTTATCTTTCAAAAATTGGGAACGGGTAGTTTAACTCGAAATGAAACCCGGGAGCAGCTTGTAGAATATTTTCGGGTTAGCCTCCGGGCAATTCATCAGCAAGAAGTATGAAAAATCTTTACTTGACACTATGCTTACACGTGCTATTTGCTTTAGGAGCCAAAGGGTCCCATGACTTTTCGGGCTTTCCATTCATTACCAATTACACGACCGCCGACTATGGCGCCGGAATTCAAAACTGGGGGATCACACAAGACCGTAACGGTATCCTCTACATTGCCAATAACTATGGGTTGCTGGAATTTGACGGAACACGATGGAAAGTGTATGGAGTTTCTAATGGCACCAAGGTAAGGTCTGTAGCTATTGGCACACAAGGGCATATTTATGTAGGAGCACAAAATGAGTTCGGGTTTTTCTATCCCAACGCGGTAGGGACACTGGTGTATCATTCCCTTGTTACACTTTTACCGCCTACCGAACGTAATTTCGATGAGATCTGGCGTACGTTTATCATCAACAACGAAGTATACTTTTGCTCATTCCGAAATATCTATCGGTACGATGGGGAACAGGTACAAATCGTATCTCCCTCTGTTCCTTTAGAATTCACATTTCTATGTAACGGCACGTTGTACTCACAATTTGCCGGGAAGGGACTGGCCACCTTACAAAACGGCCGGTTTGACATCATCAACGGTAGTGAGTTTTTAGCCGACCACAGGATCGCAGACCTCATTCCTTTTAACAGGACCACCTTGCTCGTGGCCACGGTAAACCATGGGCTTTATCTCTACGATGGGAGTAGTTTTAAACCTTGGTCGCTTTCCATCAGTGACATTTTAAAGAATGCCTCCATCAGTAGTCTATATCGACTGGCCGATGGCACCTTGCTGATCGGTACTGCCAATGATGGGCTGTATATCACACAAATGGACGGTAGCTCCTTGCAACATTTCAGTAAAGGAAAGGGGATCAATAATCGTACAGTGCTGTCTATATTCCAAGATAGAGAGCGCAACATTTGGCTTGGACTGAACAACGGCCTCGCCAAAATCGAACTGTCCTCACCCTTCACATTGATCAACGAACGGCTAGGAGTGCAAGGCACAGGATACGCTAGTTATATTAAGGATAACACCTTGTACCTAGGTACAAATAACGGGCTATTTGCCTGTCCGGGAGTAGAAGGTACCGGCTATGTAGCCAGGAAATTTGAATTAGTGCCCAACACTGCCGGGCAGGTATACAGTATCACCGAGTTCTATGACCGGTTGCACATCGGGCATCACGAAGGCGCCTATGTGCTGGACAACGGGTTGGCAAAAAAACTGGAGCAGCTTCATTCGGGGGTTTGGCAGTTTAAACAGGTTCCCAACCACCCTGGGAAACTGCTTACAGGCACTTACAGCGGTTTTTCACTGGTACAGCACAACAAGGACCAAGTCCTTTTCCAGTATGACCTAGACGGTTTCTCCGAGTCTTCCCGTGTATTTGAAGAAGGGACGGACGGCAGTATTTGGATGAGTCATGGGTACAAAGGCGTTTTCAGGCTTCAATTATCACAGGAGCTAGATCGATTTGAAACCATCGATTTTTTCAATAAAGACAATGGTTTTCCTTCTAACATCCTGATCAACGTGTTCCGGGCCAATAACCAATTGGTCTTTGCTTCGGAACGGGGAGTGTACCGGTTTAAGCAGGGAGACCGGCAATTTGTCTTAGATCCTGTATTTTCAAAAGTGCTGGGAGAGGATGTGCATGTACGGGAAATGGAAGAAGACGCCTTTGGCAATATTTACCTCTCTACCAACCGCTACACGGGGATCTTAAAGAAAGGCACCTTCAATGAATACAAATTAGAAAACAGGCATTTTAATAAGATCCATTCCTTGCTTAATGATGACCTGGAGAATATCTCGGCTTTAGACCATGAAAACGTACTCTTCGGGGCCAAAGAAGGATTTATCCATTACAATCCCCAAAAAGCCCGGCAGTATGATCAAGGCTTCAACGTGGTATTACGAAAAGTGATGCTCACCGCGAATGGTGATTCCGTCATTTTTGGAGGAAGTTTTACCAATAACGAATCTGTCATCGATTACCAGGATACAAACCAGGACGTAACGTTACCCTACCAAGCTAACTCGCTCAGCTTTCAATATGCCGCCCTGTTTTTTGACTCTCCCTCGAAGATCCAATATAGGATCAAGCTGGAGCCTTTTGAAACACAATGGTCAGGGTGGAATGCCAAAGCAGAAAAAGAATATACCAATCTTCGCGAAGGTGACTATACCTTCCAGGTAATGTCCCGGAATATCTACGGAACGGAAAGTCCCGTAGCGGCTTATCATTTTACAATTTTACCCCCTTGGTACCGTTCAAATTGGGCCTACCTGCTTTACCTGGCCGTAAGCCTACTGGCCATAGGGCTCATTATCCAGGTACAAAGGGTGCTGTATCAAAAGGAAAAGAGAATAATGACCATTTCGCAAAATCGCCAATTGATACAAAAGGATAACGAACTTGAGCAGGTATCAAAAAAATCGCAACAAGAGATCGTAAAACTGCAGACGGAAAAGATGGCTAGCGAGATCAATCATAAGAATAAGGAATTGGCCACGACCACCATGAACCTCATCAACAAAAATAAGCTCCTCACCGATATTAAAGATAGCTTGCTAAGCTTCACCAAAGAGAATAACCGGGGCAAGACATCGAACGAATTGAACCGCATTATCAAGAAGATCGATTTTAACATGGGGCGAGATGATGAATGGGAGCACTTTATGCAATACTTTGATGAAGTCCATGGCGATTTCTCACGCAGGCTCAGGCATGAGTTTCCCCAATTAAGCCCGCAAGATCTAAAACTCTGCGCCTACCTGCGCATGAACCTATCTACGAAAGAAATAGCTCAATTGCTCAATATTACCATTCGCGGCGTGGAAATAGCCCGCTACCGGCTGCGCAAAAAACTAGGCCTAGATCGATCGGTGAATTTGGCGGAGTACATCTTGAATTTTTAGCCATTCCCTGGAATTTTTTTGCTAAAATAACTCTTAGTTCTATCCAAGAGACGTACGAATGATCATGTCTATCCATGACGCTTGTACCAATTTTATACCTGTTGTCATGTCACATTTGAAATGATATAAAGAGAGGTAGATGGATGTAGAATATTTGCAGGTAGGGGCTCTTACTTTAGGGCACCCTTGAAAATTCAAAGGCGTATGTAGAGGGGACCTCCAGCAACAGCACGGCTCATTTGAGGCCTGTGGGCAAGCAGCCTATAGGGGCTGGATAGCGCGTTTAGTGGGAAAAATGGGACAAAACAACGCAAGTACACGTTTGATAAGACAATAGGTACGATACCAACAAAGAAAAGCCCGGGAAATTGGAAAAGCATCACATAGAATTACTTCGAAAAACGCTGTTAGAAAAGGCCGATATCCTAGATGGAGACTTCGAAAAGATCAGGACCGCCTTTAGGCCAAGGTTTATCAAAAAGAAAAAGGACTTACTTCGTGTAGGCGAAGTATGTAAGTTTCACGCTTTCGTAGTAAAGGGTTTTATGCGATCCTTTTCGGTAGATCATAAGGGAGCAGACCATGTTATCCAAATTGCCTATGAAGGACATTGGGTCGGGGATCTATACAGCATATTTACAGGCAAACCCTCCAACCTATGCATAGAAGCAGTAGAAGACACCCTCGTACTCATGATTGAATCCAAAAGGCTAGAAGAACTGTACCTTGAAGTACCTATACTCGAACGGTACTTCAGAAAAACACTTTTGTCCGCCTATGTCAATACATTGCAACGATTAAACTCTACCCTGAGCGAACCTGCCGAGGCTCGTTATCTTAAATTGATAGAAGACCAGCCGGGCTTGTTGCGAAGGGCGCCACTGAGTCACATTGCCTCGTACCTAGGCATCACACCGGAAAGTCTCAGTCGTATCCGCAAGCATTTGCACGCCAATAAACTTTAGGCCTTTGTCATAGTGGGGACCTGGAATCCCGGCTATCACCGTTCTACTATGCCCTTCACTATTAAAAAACGGTGTAGACAGGGGACCTATTTGACCAAAAACGGGACAGGTCCTTTGGACGATCACCTTTTGATTAACATAGATCAAGTCCATTTCTTAACGTAGCTCAAATGAAAGCGTAAGGGCAGGCTCTACTTTTGTAGCACAACTTAACCCAAAAAATTATGTTTGAGCAATTATTACACCCCAAAAGATCTATTCAATGGGCCTTGGCAGTTCTAATCACCTCGTTTGTTTTTTACGCTTGTGAGGAGGATGACGATTCGTCTGACATTGACGAGGACGAAGAGCTTGTAGAGGACTTCCTGGAAGCCCTAGGAGGTGAAGAAACCCTAAGAGAAATAAATGCCGTAAGCTGGGAGTCCACAGGTATGGCCTTTGAGTTCCAGCAAGACCCTGAGCCTGTACAAGGATTGGTCGCCGATTTTGACTATGAAGTGATCGCTTCTTCCGACATCGCGCTTTGGCGGCAAGACTGGGAGATCAATACCGATTATGCCTATGAATCAGAACTGGTCTTTACAGAAACGGTGGACGGAACGGAGGGCAGCTCTGAAGGGGCTAACGGTTTTTTTTCGTTAAACTTCGGTGGGTTTGGAGTGTCACCCGATCCCATGTACTCCACGAAACTAGCCGCACGGCGGAAAACATTGGTCATGTCCTCTCCTGTGGCTATTGCCCAGTTGGTAGCGGCCATTGATATCCATGCCATTGAGGTGAACAATAACATGATCAATACCGGCTTTAATACCAGCAGTCTAGGCCTAGGGGCAGCTACCCCTGATATCCAGGTGGAAATCGATCCCGATACAGGTATCCCACTCAGGGCGCTTACGCTGGAAAACGATCCCTTGCTTGGGGATGTCGTGTACGAAGTGGCCTACGCCACTTGGATAGCGGTGGATGAGCTGAGGGTACCTACGCGATTGACGCACCGCTTAGACGGCAGGATCATCCGTACGGAAATGTTGCGTAATTATACCATAGATCCGGACATCTCGACTGTCAATGTTACTGAAGCCTTTCCGTATAATGCAGATGAAGCTTTGGCAGGCTATCTTTCGTCCCAGTTCCATTTCAGGACCCTGATGCAGACCTTCGCCATCGACTTCCCTCCTACCATTACGGACGCCAATTTTGAAGGCAGTGTACCTACCGCCACATTGACCAATGACCCGAATACATTGAGAATAGCCGGCGACCTGCAATCCCACTACACGTTCGCTTTTAATCTCGGGGATCGTATCGTGATCTACGATACCCCGGTCAACGATCGCCGTATGACAGCAGTTTTGGCCCGGGTACGTGACCAATTTGGTAACGCCCCCATCTCCGATGTGATCATCAGCCATGACCATTTTGACCATGCCGGGGGACTGAGGGCAGGCCTGTCAGAAGGAGGCCGGTTAATCGTGGGGAGTACAGCCATAGCACAAGAATTTACCTCCTTCTTGGCCCGCCCCAGTACAGTTATTCCCAACCCGCTTGCTGACCCCACTAACATAGAAATATTGGCTTTGGAGGACAGCATTGTTTTGGGAGAAGGAGCGCAGCAAGTACAATTCCACGTGCTCCCCAACAGTCACACGGTAGAAGATAATTTCATCTTAGCCTACAAACCATCCATTAATTCCGTCTTCATGAATGACATACACAACCCCGGCTTCCAGTTCATTTTTGATACTACCACGCCGGATAACCAAGAACGGCTCGTACTGCTGGCTGGCGAATTGGTAGATTTTATAGAAGGAAAAAACTGGGAGATCGATTTTGTGATCGGCACGCATGGGTTCCCAGATGACAACTCGGTATCTTATGAAGCCTTAGTAGCCCTATCCAATCGTTAGGAAGAAGCAGGTTACTTTAAAAATTCGTTAGGGATATAAAAAGGGTGCGACATGACGCGCACCTTTTTTATGAACGCTTGTTCTATATCCTATGATCAGAAAAATATTTGCTTATCTTAGTTTGGCCCTCGTGATCACCGCTTGTTCTGAAGATGATCCCAGTGATGCAGGAGATCCTGACAGTAGCGGGGAACTTACCAATGCCACTTCTGTAGAAAACACTTCCGGGGAGGTGTACAGGGTAGGTTTTGACCAGCAAAGCAGCAACAACCAAAACCCATTTGTAGAAAAAGTTGATGCCCAAGGGGATCGCCTATGGCGAGTCAACCACGAAACGACGGGCGTGGATGGCAGGGCTCCACTTGTAGCGTTGGACCAGCAAGAAAACCCTTGGGTGGTCTTTACGGTAGATGGGGGCAGCAATAGCGGTGACTTTATCAACCAGCGTGCCATTTCACCTGGCGCTTTCAACGATGTATTTGCCAATAGCTATGGCCGCGGGGGCGGGCCCGTGGCCTCAATATTAGCCCGGCTGGACCCTGCCACGGGTAGTATTGTAAAAGGTACGTTTGTCACCGCCAGGCTTACGAACGGCAACACCAATACTTTACGAATAACAGCGCTCGGATTCGTGAATGGCAATGTTACATTCGAAGCTACCTCGGCAGCCTGGCCTCCTGGTACAGGCTCTTCGTACATGAGAATGCCGAGTATAACTGATGCAGACCGGGTAAACGGATCTTTTGAGTTATATTATGAGATCACCGGGGACCTTTCAGAAATACAAGTGGCGCGATTGAGATAGGAATTCTGAAATCGGAAATTAGAAAGGGGAACCAGGAATTAGCACTACTTTTTCAGATTTAAGTAATTGATAATGAGATTTTAATATTAAACCTAGTACCGCCTAGCTACAAAGGATTGGTTCTCAACATCCTACCCCAAATCCATCCAAAACCTATACCTAGGAACGTCATTCCTTACTTTCTACCCTCGTCATTCCTTGCAGCCCGTGCGTTGGTCTAGGCGTGACAAGGAACCTGTGAAGTCGTGAAACGAAAACCCAGTACATTTAAAAAAAGGTTCACCTTCAACGACACAGCAGGTTCCTGCTCTCGCGCATCGCTCACCCTGCAAGGCCGGAAGGAATGACGATAAAGAAGATCTTTTTCGTTTTTTATGAGGGTATCTAACGGGTTCCCCCTTTGTTAAATAATTGATTATCAAACAATTGAATGCAAAAAGAGTAGAATTAAAAGTAGAATTAGTGGTATTCGGTGAAGATCTTGCCCGGTACGAAGTTGAAAATAGAATAATGATAATCTCGCCGATTTGAAAAATATAGAGTTAAACATTTGGAGTATAACAGCTCTCCAAAGCCAGGTGAGTTATTGTCTTCTTAAGGCTTATTCATAACTTCATAGCCTAAGTCAATCACCGTAGTAAATGAGACGACATGAAAGCCTGGTCCCGCTATCTCGATTTCATCGAAGTATTCTCTTTTTAGCTTTGATAAGCAAGAAAAATGCCCCGGACGTTCAAGGATACCCCACTACATTAGAAGGTAAAATAAGCTATGCCATCCCATTTTACGAAAAAAAACTGCAGCCTCATTTCAGGCAAGAAGAAGAGAAGCTTTTCCCTTTTATCAAAAACAGGCATCAAGCACTGGACCGTTTAGTGGATGAGTTGCTCTTCGAACGAAAGGAGCTACACCTGCTTTTTGGTGAGCTTAAAGCAAGCAAAAATGAAGCTGTCCTTAACAAGATCGGCGAGCTATTGGAAAAACATGTACGAAAAGAGGAACGGCAGCTTTTTCAGAAGGTACAAGAGATCATTCCTGGAGAAGAATTGCAAAAATTCAGCCTGTAAGAAAACCGGGTGTTAGGTTAAGTTTGAATTGACTTATGAGTATAGAATGAACTATAATTTACACGATTGGAAAGTGGCAAATCAGTCGGCTAAAAGCAATAGGCTGTAGGCAAACCGGATCCTGTTCTAAAATTACTTGTCCCTTTTTTCTTTTTTATCCATTAAATACTCTTAGGCTCAAGGCTAGGTGCTGTCAAGGCCGTAAAGCAAGCTTAGCGACCTTTGCGCTTACCTTTTTGCGCACTTTGTGTGAAAGACCCATTCATTATAGCTTCAACCGGACAATTCCAACGAATTAACTAAACAAAGTGTCTGTATACTAAACCACTAGGAATAAACATGAAGGATTTAAAACCTAAATTTTCAAGATCACTGTATGCGTTAAGCATTATCACCTTCTTCAATTCGTGCGAAAATGATGACAACGGCCTCACCAATGAGCTAAGCGGTAAATGGAATTTAATCGACGTAACTTGCGAATGCGCTCCCGTAGATTTTAAAATGGGGGAGCATGTATGGAACTTCGATTTAACCGAAAACGAGATATCGGTTTTTAACCTACAAAACGAACCCCTCCAAATTCTAGAAACAGGAACTTACAAATTTGACTTGACTGATTCCACAATAACGATCGAGGATGTAGCTTACGACTATCACTTCGAAGACGAAACGCTTTTCCTAGCGGACCAGCCCGAGGTGGATGGCCCATTGATGGAATTTGTTAGGGATAATGACAGGTAGAATCAAAATGACCAGTACCTCTACTACGAGATAAATTGGATAATTCTTAAGAATGCTGTTATTTTAAAGTGATCTTGGAACGTCAACGCATTCGATATGACCCGGGACATAATTGAAATAAACGATTTCCTTGTCATCATCGAACAGTCCGATGAAGAAAAAACGATCATCGACAAATGTGGTTTTGACGAACCGGTCATTGGGTTTTCCTTTTATGGCTCAGGAAATTCAAAACTAAGCGTTAATCATGGTGACATGAGCCACTCGTTTGACAACACCAAAGGGTTTGCCATGTCATTTTTTGCCAACGAGAAAGTAGAGTTTGTGCATAACATATCCTTGCAAAATCCACTACAATGCGTAGTGATCGTCATTTCTCTTAAAAATCTGCGGAAGCTTCCGAACCACGAAGATGAAGTATTCTCCCATAATTTGAACGCATTAGTGCATCCACAGGCCGATTTTGTGGAAGGTCCTAACTTTTATATGACCCACGATATGCAAACGGCCGTGGACAAGATCTTCAATACTCCTTACACCGGCAAGACCCGGATGATGTTCTTAAGGAGCCAAGTCACTGAATTACTGGCCCATTTCTTTGCCCTACAGGACAGCCAAAAAGAGACGGCCTTAAAACCCCACGACCGGCAGAAGCTGTACGAAGCCAAAGAGATACTGGCAAACAACATGGAAACGCCCCCCTCCTTAAATGAACTCTCCAAGCTGATAGGGCTGAACAGCTACAAACTGAAAAAAAACTTTAAAGAACTATTCGGGGTGCCTGTTTTCAAGTACCTGCAAAACGAACGCCTCAGCAAGGCCTATGACCTGCTGCGAGAGAAAGACATAAGTATACAGGAAGCCGCATGGAAAGTGGGATATGAGAGTGTAAGCTCCTTTTCCAATGCATTCATCAAAAAATTCGGTTTTCGCCCGAGTGAGATCAAAAAGTGACTTTTTTATATCAATCCCCGGGTCTAAAAAAACACTTTTGAGAACCTTCCGTGAAAGGCCGTAAGCCACAAGTTGGGTGATTCACATGGAAAAACCAATCCCCGATGTTAATAGCTCCTTGTAGTTCCTTTCATCAAAACTGTATAAAAACGGGGCTTTATTCGCGGCGCCGGTCATTTGTTTTTCATGCCGGTTTAAAAACCCCAACTTCAATATTTTTCGCTGAAAGTTACTCCTGTCCAATTTCTTTTGTAAGATGGCTTCGTATACTTTTTGCAGGTCCTGTATGGTAAATTTCTCCGGCAGTAAGGAAAGCCCTACCGGCAAGTAATTGAGCTGGATACGGAGCTGGGCCAAGGCTTTCTTGATGATCGCATCATGATCCATTAAAAGTTCGGGAAGCTGTTGAAGGTCTATCCATTCGCACCTTTCACCTAAAAAGTCAGGGCGGGGTTCTGTTTTTTCAAAATCCACGAGTGCAAAATACCCGGTAGTAATGAATCGTTGCTGTATCCAATTTCTGAAACGAACAGGATCCTTCAGCGGCAGCTTTTGATACAAGTTCTCCATCATGACTGCCTGTGGTGCACTGGGTGCCGTTTGGCGCTCCACATCCCCAAAGGTGTGGAACTGGCTTAAAAAAATGGACCCCAAGCCCGTGCGCTCCTTTAACACACGGTAGGCGGCATCCTCTAAACTTTCGTGGGTATAAACAAAACCTCCCGGTAAGGACCACAGCTCTGCATGTTTCCATTTCAGCAGCAGTATCTTAAGATGACGGTCATGGTACCCTAAGATCACGCAATCAATAGAATGGCCCGGGTGGAATTGGTCGATCCGCGATTCAAACTCCTCCAGTTGTTTTTTTTGATCATCGCTCATACGACGAAATTAATCATTATTGTGTCATTTATACACTTTGAAATAATTTTGTATATTGTGTCAAAATGACAAATAAATGAAAAAAGTATTGAAAATATCGGGGATTACGCTTTTGGGCCTGCTTTTACTCGTTTTGAGCCTCTATGGGGTTTACTGGCTAAGCGCTTACTATTCAGCTGGAAAACGTATGGGATCGCTTGGGCCAAAAGCTGCCTTATTGCAATCCGGCGGGCATACTTACCGGGATCTAAACAAAAACGGCAAATTGGACCCTTATGAAGACCGCAGGAACCCGGTGGACTTACGGGTAGAAGACCTGCTCAGCCAAATGACATTGGAGGAGAAAGCAGGCTGTATGTTTGTCGGCATGATGGGAATGACCGAAAGTGGCAAAACCATAGAAACCCCGATCCTTTCTTCCAACCCCTTAGAGGTGATGACATCTAATTTCATACCCTATGGCTCCGAGCTGATCGCGGAGAAAAAAATGAACAGTTTCGCTCCCTTAGGCGCCCCACGGCCCGGGCTTATGGCACGTTTTAATAACCACCTGCAGGAGATGGCTGAACGCACCCGGCTGGGCATACCTGTTACCCTTGCCTCTGATCCGCGACATGGAGTAGAGTTTAACCCGGGCATTGCTATGGCTGCCCCAGGCTTTTCGCCATGGCCCGGTCCTTTAGGACTCGCTGCTACGCGCGATACCTTGCTGGCCTGGGAATTTGGTAATGTGGCCCGTCAAGAATATGTGGCCTGCGGCATCCGGGTAGCGCTACATCCTATGGCTGACCTGGCCACTGAACCCCGATGGTCAAGGGTGAGCGGTACTTTTGGTGAAGATCTCAGCCTGGCCACGGCCATGCTTAGAAATTACATCCGCGGATTCCAGGGGGATTCCTTGCATGCACAAAGCGTGGCATGTATGGCAAAACATTTCCCGGGCAGCGGCACCCATACGGAAGGTCATGAGCCACATTTCAAATATGGAGCTGAACAGTCCTATTCCGGTGATAATTTCAAGTATCATGTGGATGCATTTGCCAAGGGAACATCCCGGGCCGCTCAAATCATGACCTCTTACGGGATCCCCACCGGGCAAACCAGCGAGGAGGTAGCGGTAGCCTTTAACCGGGACGTGATCAGTGGCCTTTTAAGGGACTCTTTAGGATTCAGTGGTGTAGTATGTACGGATTGGAATGTAATTACCGACACCTGGTTTATGAGCCTGCTAAAAGGCGGAAGTTCTTCCTGGGGCGTGGAAGGTTTAAGTCCTATACAACGCATGGAAAAAGTGATCCGCGCCGGGGCCGACCAATTTGGTGGTGAAAGTTCACCCGGGCTGATCGTCCAACTGGTCCGGGAAGGTAAAATCATCGAGGAGAGGATCAACCTTTCCGTGAAACGAGTGCTTAGGGACAAGTTCCGGCTGGGCTTGTTTGACAACCCTTATGTGGACGAAGACCGGGCAGAACAAATCGCCGGGAATTCAGCCTTCGAAAAGAAAGGGAAGGAAGCACAACAAAAGTCCGTGGTCATGCTAAAAAACTCGGGATTACTGCCCCTTCCCCCGGGCACAAAAATTTATGCGGAAGGCATAAGATCGCCCGGTGCGATCGACCAATTTGGCGAAAGAGTCAGCTCCGTAGAAGAAGCTGACGTTATAGTAAAGCATATAGATACACCCTTTGAGCCTAAGGATGACTTCCTGATGGAAACTTTCTTAGGGCAGCACGGCAGGCTCTATTTTAATGAAGAAGAAAAATCCGAACTCCTGTCATTGGTCTCCTTAAAACCGTCGATTGTGATCATTAACCTCAAACGCCCGGCGATATTAACCCCGATCATCGATCATACAGGGGCATTCTTGGCCGAATTTGGCACTTCGGATGAGGTTCTTATGGAGGTACTCTTTGGCCGTGTAAACCCAACCGGCAAGCTCCCTTTTGAGTTGCCCTCCTCCTGGCAAGCCGTGGAAAAGCAATTGGAAGACCAGCCCTATGATTCTAAAGACCCGTTATTCCCCTTCGGGTATGGCTTATCTTATGCCCTATAGTACCTTATCGCTTTCTCCTTTCATTTTCCAGCGAAAATCGAGCGGAGAGGTCAATGCCTGGGCGTGCTACTTCACCGCAAAGTGCACTTCCGTGACTAGTTCATTGTCTGACACCTCTCCTGGGTTATTCTTATAGGTTTCAAAAGGAGATATCTTTTTATTAGTGTGAAATACTTTGGATCGTTGCATATTGTAAAGCGTACTCCATGCATTCCCTAAATGTGCATAAGGGCCGGTGTGACCTACGGTATAAACGCCCGTCTGCGGGATTTCGCCGGTAATCAATTCATTGGGCAGGTTACTGGGAATGTTCTTGACCGGTACGCCGGAGGTATAGGTCACTTGCTTTTTCACCATATCCCATTTATGATAGATGGAAAAAGGTTCTGCTGCAATGATGTCCTTATGATCACTGAAAAAATTCCAGATCTTGGTAAAATCTTCTTTCATTTCATCGCCTACCTTCTCCATGGCACAGGTCGTTTTAATACCAACGTAAGTACATCCCGGGTAGGTAGAAGTCCCTTTGAAGTCAAGTTTGGAATGCACCTCACCGTCTTCTATATAATCTTTAAGCATGGCCAGGCCCCTGTCATAATCCATACCGACGAACGCTTCCATCATGTTCTTCATCCAAAACATAAAAAATGGCAGGCTGCTGTCCATAAGCCAGGTCACCTTGGTTTTATCCCCCTGTGGCTCCATCTCAAAGCGCACCTTGGCCGTCGATTTCCAAGGCTTTAGGAAAGTTAGATCATAATCAATGGAACGGTTCTCACTGGAGGATATCACCTTCATATTCCCGGAACCGATCCGGTCGCCTTCCCATTCGTATGAACGGGCATCATCCGAGACTTTTACCGTAGCCTCCGGCTCCTGGATAAGCCACGGGGACCAGGCTGTCCAATGATTAAAATCAACCAGGGTATTGTAGATCTTTTCGATAGGGGCAGCAATTAAAGTCGATTTGGTAATGTGCATTTTAGGCATGGCGAGTAAGTTTTGATGTAATAATAAAATTACAAAAGAATTCTAACTACTTCAAAAATAGGCTTTTGGGTGTAGTTATGGGTGGATAGTTAAAGCAAGCGGGTCAAGTTTCGGCCTAGTGTTACGTTAAGTGTAATTGGAGGGTTAGCTATTTTTCCAATCCCGTTCTTAAAGTTGGCAGTAGGCAAAGGGCATTCTTTTGGTATATCCCTGGGCCTCCTTTGAGATCTTCGTGAAAAAGACATCATTGAAAATTCAAGTGGCGTACGGAGGGGGGACATCCAGGAACAGTGCGGCACATTGGAGGCCCGTGGGGAAGCGGCCTATAGGGGTTGGATAGTGCGTTTTGCGGGGAAAATGGGCTTTGTTCCTGGCGCCTTTTTCTTTTGGTTCGTTTTCTTTTGGGCGTGCAAAAGAAAATGAACACGGACTTAGAACCACAAAATCACGCGTATACTGCTCATGGCAAGGCTGGCATTCCCCGAAACATCCTAAAAATGTAGCTTAGCTTGCCAAATTAAACGTTTTACTCTCAAAGCTAATTTTCAAAGACGCCCTTTTATAGGATTATGAGTCACAAACGACAACGCCCGGATTACAAATCCTATTGCCTCGATAAGTACGCATTACGCTGCGCTAAATGCGCACTAGGTGAAATGAACAATTACACAGAATCTCACAAAGCTTTCGTGAAGGCGCATGAAGACCATTCAATTTACGAAAGTTAACAGGTTGTTATTTTTCTAAGTTCATCTTCCTGGTTTAAAGCCATTGCTCCAGTGGCTAATGACAGAAGCAGGGATAATCTTTACAAAAAACACCTATCTCCTATTCACTAGGCATCAATAACGGCCGAATCACATATAAAAGTGGGTAAAATCCCCAGGGTGTTGATCCGCATTTCAGCATTTTTCGCCAGGGTATTGCCCGTAAGCACTAAAGCGGTATCCAAGCCAAACTTATTCCCTCCCAGGATATCCATGATCAAGGTATCTCCTACCATCAATATTTTCTTTTTATCGGGAGTACCCCCGCGTTCTATGGCGTGCTCATAAGCAAAAATGAAGATCTGGGCATCCGGCTTACCGAATTTGATGAATTTTTTACCCACCACTTGCTCCACCATATTGGCTAAAGCCCCAACGCCAATGGCCACCTCGGTGTAAGATTCCGGGTATGAACGGTCTGTGTTACAAACGATCGCCGGGATGTTTTGCTGGCGTAATAAGTTCACACATTTGTTGAGATCCGTATTCCAATTGAAGCCTTCATCATCAAGAAAGACCAGTGCATTGATGTCATCAGCCTCTTTTAAGTTCACCTCATCCATCCCTATCGTGTGAAGGCCCAAGGCCTCCAGGTAGTGCGCCGAGAGTTCGGTCCCCACGTAAGCGATCGTTCCCGAATCTACTTTCAGTTGCAGGTATTCCCTCGCCAGCATCCCGGAAGAGATGATCCGCTCTTCAACCAGGCCTTTCAATCCTTTCCCTTGGTAGTATTCGGCCAGTAATTGCGGTCTGCGCGAAGCATCGTTCGTTAAGATATAGTAATCGATTCCTTTTTTTTCTAGGTAGTCGAAAGTCTGTTCAATCCCCGGGAGCAGGCCATGATGATTCTTTAGCACTCCAAAAGCATCAAAAAATATAGTTTCATACTTGTCAATGATGGATTTAAATGATGTTAATTCCATGTTTAAAATTTAAGGGCCTTTAATAGTTTATCTTCGTCGTAGGAGCGGTCCAATTGAGGGAAATAGAGAGTGTGGGCTTCTTGCTGTAGCTTGGTAGCATAGATCTCGTGGAAAAAATACCGACCGTCCTTAATCACATAATTGAGAATAAAAAAGCGGTAGGCCTCTTTGATCAACCGCACCTCGGGCTCGGTCAATGGATAAACATCATGGTAACTTTTCAAAAAGATCAAGAACCTATCTTCCATGAGTGGATCGATCAAATAGCTAAAAACCGTTTTGTCCCCAACGGAGGAACACACCCTGCTAAAGAAATAAAAATCCATCACGCGGGTACTCATGCGAAACCAATCGTAGTCCCAGCGACTATAAAAACGATACTTTTCCGTAACGGAAAAATTTCCAATATTCCAATCCACAAACACCGGGATAGATTCCAGGTCATTCACGCCTATGCGCTCACAGTTCTCGTAAAAAAGCGTGCACTGGCGCCGGATACTCTCGATATGTCCCCGGTGTTCGAATTGCCCGGTTTCCGTTTTTAACAGCTCCAGCAGGTGATCTACATCATGGTAAGTCTGTTTAAAATTAGGCGGGAGTGTATTTTTCACGGTCTTGCAGGCCTTGTGGAATTTCGCCAATTCTTTCCCGAGTTTCACGATGTGTTCTTCGGTCTGCTTTCGGTCCGGCCGGCAGTCGATCTGGATCGGGTTGTAGAAGACCACCCAAGCATCCAGTGCGCTGTCATGGTACCGGTAAGTATACAAATGACCGTATTTGGTCAACGACTTGGCCAAGAAATTTTCAAACGGTTCAGGAAGGTTATTGGCCAACGCATTAATGATCGTATGGTCTTCCACGAAGTGATCGTACCTGCCAAAATAAGAAAGCTTCGCAATGATAATACCTCCATCTTCAAACCATACGCGGTAAACATGGTTCGTAGAGACCTTCGCGCTAATGTCTTCTATAGACTTTATCTGGCGCGAACTATCATACTCTTGCCAAGCCTCGCTTACCACGAGGGTGAAATCGATGATCTTTTGCATGATGATCTTTAGATAATCTCAAAATAAAGCACTAATATACACGGGCCTTTATTACCAGCTCAATGCAAGGCAATTATTGTTGTATGGAACCCATTTAATGCGGGTTTTCCAAACCCATGCCGTGTCATAAGCCAGTGCTCCGAACCTGCCGGATGTAGATTGGGCCTGTATAGATCGTATGCCCGTTGTTCGAACCTTTTACTCGACCATTTCTACTTCCCGGCTATATTTTGCCTGTATATGCCGTGCGTTATTTCCTTCTAAACGATTGATCTTTTCAATTTGACTAGGGGACGCGTTAAAAATATGACTTAGCAATAACCAACTGACCGATTCGGAATAGGGAGGTGTGGTCAAGGAACCATGGTAATGGTAATATTTGCGTTCACCAGGCTGCTCCAAAAGATCATTGATATTGACAACTCCTCCCTTCACCTCTTTTACCGCCCCATCTTCTTCGGGGATTGCTCCTAAAAACTCATCTAAGAAAGGGTTATTTTCCCTGCCTTCTTTAAACCATACCCCAATTACCAGGTATGATACTGAATCCGGGTGGCCAGGCACCTTCCGTTTATGGACCATGTGCATTTCCATGGGATAGGTGACCCCATCTATCAAGTGTTCGGACGGAGTATGAAAATGGAACTGTACAAAGTCATAAGAAAGTCCATCAAACTCAACGGTACTACCTGTGGCATAGTTGACCTGTATGGTGTGGCCAAGATTACTTACCTTTTCATTTGATTTTTTATAGTGTAAATTCAAACTATGCTTATCCTTTTTGACCGTTTCACAAGTTAAAATATTGATCGGGGACTGGATGAATCCATGGTCCAGCCCTGGCAACAAGTACCCTACCTCTACCGTTTCCGTGGCGTCCGGGGCGGTAGCTCTCACCAAATTCTCTTCTACTCGTTGGGTATTGTATTCTTCTTTTTGGATATCGCAACTTACCGCAGCTACTGCAATAAGCACGGACAAGATTACTTTTATCACTTTTACTAGGTGGTTTTTCTAAGGGGCTTCGTTAACTTCCAAAGTCTCCAGTATAAAAATGTTTTCCACGAAGTGCTTTCTCTTTTCTAACTCTAAACTTTCCTTGCCGAACTGGGTGAAATATTGATGTTCTTTCAAGAAATCCAGGTTTTCGGCATACCACTTTTGTTCGGAAATGGCCAGCCCTAGGTGAAAAGACCGCTCTTTTCTCAACAGCGCATTTTTACCCCAATAATCGGGCTGGGAAAGGTGGTAGAAATCGGCGTCACATAGGATCTCAGCAGGCAATGAAGTAGGTTGGTTCGGGAACCTGGTCGCTGAAATGCAGTCAAGTATTTTTTGTGTTTTGCTGGCGTCATATCCCCAATCCTGTAAGGTACTTTGGGCGATAAACATACTTTCCATTTCATGATTTTCATAAAAGTGGATGAAACCTGTATCATGAAACCAAGCCGACACCATCAAGATCTCCATTTCATCGTCATTCAAGGAATATTGCTTACTGATGGTTTTCACCGCATTCACTACTTCTTGCGTATGATCAAGATTATGGAAGCTGAATTTTTCTGGTAAGCACTTCGTCAATAAGTTGGTGACATAAACCTTTGACTTTTGGGTAATATCCATTGTGATTCGCTTTAAATACTATTGTTCTTCGCCAGCACTACACGTACTGGGGTTACCAAGAATAGACCTACAACTAAGAGATTAACCGTGCATCAATCTCTCTATGATCCATAAATTATTGATAAAGAACAAGTTGTTTTAAAAGAAGGTAAAGATTTTGGCCACGCAAAGAGTGGTGATCAAAAACCTTAAAAGAAAGTAAGAGTCCTTTTATCTTACTTACATGATCGACGATCCTTGAGGAAGGAACCAACGACACTCCTCCACACCCATCGCCTCCTATAGGTTCCCATTCACCTTTGTCTGAAAGCCCGGCAGAGGACTCCAATTTTAACCACTCTTTTCCTAGCTCATGCGCAAATTGAGCCCCTACTTGGCTAAAGCCAATGAAAGGGGAGAATAGAAGATAAAGTAAAAAAAGATATTGATAATTGTTCATTAAGATTTGCACTGCACAACCACGTTAAGTCGCTCAAAAAAATCTATCTTGCTGAGTTCAAAAATATCGCCGCTCATGCTTTTTCTATGACTTACTCGCAGGAAAAAGACCATGACGACCTGCTAAAAATATTTATAATTTAATCTCGTTCTCAACCTCGTAGCAATAAAAATCGTTAGCGTTAAATATTCTTGTCAAGATCTTGAATATCAACATCCGAAGTTACAAAAAGTAATTAAGAAATTTAGCTTCCAGTAATTTGATTACAACACAATGGATAAAAAAGAAAAAATAGCCATGGTGACCGGAGCCAACAGGGGGATTGGATTTGAAACTGTCCGTCAACTCGCTCAGCAAGACATCGAGGTGATCCTAACCAGTCGTAACGAGGAAATGGGAAAAAAAGCGGTACAAACGCTTCAAAAAGAAGGACTGACGGCCCACTGCCTACCCCTGGTAGTGGATGATCCTGGGAGTATCGAAAGGCTTAAGGACAACGTTTTGACCCAGTTTGGAAGGCTAGACATTTTGATCAACAATGCTGGTATCTACTTAGATGAGGGAAAGAGCATCTTAACCATTTCCCATAAAACATTTGAAGATACCCTTCATACTAATTTGTTCGGGCCGTTTTATTTGAGCCAGGCTTTCCTACCGGTCATGGAGAAAAACGGCTATGGCCGGGTAGTAAATGTATCTTCAGGGTACGGTGCCTCTAACACACTCGATCATCCAAATACCGCTAGCTACAAACTTTCAAAGTATGCATTGAACGCTTTAACTCGACTGCTGGCCTCTTCAGTAGATAGTAAGCACGTAAAAGTCAACGTGGCGGACCCGGGTTGGGTAAAGACGGATATGGGCGGACCCTCTGCGCCACGTACACCCGCTGAAGCCGCTGAAGGGATCGTTTGGTTGGCTACACTTCCGGGAGATGGTCCCAGCGGAATGTTCTTTTATGACAAAAAGATCACGGGATGGTAGCAAGGGACCAGTCATTAGCCGGCATGAGGACCCCTATTCTGCAATAAACTCGTAATTTATTACTCGTTCAAACCCTTCGGCAGGGGGGGTTACGTTAAGCACGATAGGATAGCAGCGCAGTCCCGGGAAAGGGTACCAGTAATCTTCCGCATTCTCTCCTACCTGTACCCGCACATCACCTTCCTTTACTTTCAAAAGGACATTGCGTTTTTCTCCGCGAATACGCACGGTACGATCATCTACCTGCTCTACCCTGACTCCCTCGTTAAGTACAATAGGCTCCACCACCCTGATGTTTGGTGTACGATCATGGTAGCGTAGTGTGATCTTTTTCCCTAAAGTCTTACCTCCTATTGAATAATTATAGCGATAGGCCACCCCCCCGGGATGATATTGCTGGTCGCTAAGCTCACCGATCACCTCTGCAGTCGTCATAGGCCCGGTTTCATCAATGGCTATCTTAGCCTTGGTTTCATACAAGTTCGTAAAATAGCCGTTTTCCGAAAAGTACTCGATCCTAGGCGTAAGGGCGATCACGGTATCTTCTATGGGAGGCATGTGGATCTCTTCTCCCCTGTGGTATTGGGTCTGTGAGGCCGTGGTCAGTAAGCCAAAATCCTCCAGCCACACATTCAACAAGGCACCTCCACGAGGAAAGTGGGTATATTTTCCGCCTCCCCAGTTCGTGTAGTCATGATAGTCGTAGGCAGAAATCGTGGTCATCCAGTCCCCTTTTCGGACCACGCCCACTTTTACGGTGGGGAAGAACTTTGCCCAATCCCCTTTGTCTGCCGGCAACGGAACGGGCTCGCCGGCCTGGTGGTGGCCAAACTCCATGGCCATGGCCAGGTTCTTTGCCCGCGCGAAAGTGGGATAAAGGTTAGGCTGACCGGTTTTGCTTGCAAAGGCCCATACATCGCGACCATAGCCCACCAGCCCTTGTTTGATGGCGCTGCGTAAATATTCTAAGTTGCGTAAAGCAGCCGTTTGATAGGCAGGATTTTCGTCGG
Source organism: Fulvivirga sp. (assembly GCA_028280565.1). Lineage (GTDB taxonomy): Bacteria > Bacteroidota > Bacteroidia > Cytophagales > Cyclobacteriaceae > Fulvivirga. Next base: position 23,556 of record JANQLQ010000025.1, on the reverse strand, counting down.
CAAAGAGGCTAAAAAGCACCTGGCTTCCGTCGGCTGTTTTAGATCCATAGCCTGTCCACTTATAAGAACGTGCACCCCAAGAGCTATCGATCAGGCCATTAGGATAAACGAAATGTATCACTTTCTCCAGCGATTTACGAGCGTAAGATTCGGCCTCCTTGTCCCCCGTGATCCGCGCATAGAGCGTAAGGCCCCACAAAGACATATCCATTTGATATCCCAGGTCCACCCCATACTTAACCCCATGGACCCGCGCGGCCTCGCCATGGATGAATTGATCCTCATCCATCTTTGCGATCGTTTGCCAAGCTAAGGAACGCGCCTTTTCTAGGAACACGTCTTCTTTCGCCACGTTTTGCCACAGCATAGCCATGGTACCGGCCGTGGTGGGCACATAGTTGATACTGGCAAACCCCGGGTTCATTTTTTCTACCAAATACATGCCGGCAGCACGCATAGACTTTTCCCAACGCTGCTGCGCCTTTTGGTTCAAATGTTTTTTCAAGGTAGGGTAAGCCGCAGCCATCATCAAAAGCTGGTCTGCCGTGGTGCCCGTCCAAGTCCAAGGATTTTCTATCCATTCCCCGGTAGGTTCCTGTTGGCGGATAAGCCACTCCCCTACGTCAATCGCTGCATCCCGGTATTTCTTTTCGTCGGTGTATTGATACATAACGGTAAAAGGATAGACCGCCTCGGCAGCACGGGAATAATAAATGTCATTTTCAGGGTCGAGGATCCCTCCAAAATCCGGGTCTTTTTTATCCTTATTCTGTTGACGGAGCAAGGATTCCGTCAATTCGGAAAGTGTTTTGAAGTATTCTTCTTCCGCTTTTGTTGCTAAACTGGGCTGGGCATGAACACTACTTACCGTTAGTAACAGCCATAAAAAGGGGCAAATGCTTTTCATAAATGATTGAATGGGTTGTCCTTGGAGATATGACTAGTATTCGCAAGAATACCCTGAAGCAGTCTCCCTAAAAAATTAGGTCAAAACCCGGAAACCCCGTGTTCTATTTTGAAGTTAGAAGATCAGGGCTGCAAAGAAAATGGCCTTTAAAAAACATATGGAAGCAGGGAACTACCTTAGTGGGTCGCGTTTTCATATTTTTAGTTTTAATCATTAATGATCCCTAACATTATGAGTAAGAAAAATTGGTTTATTACCGGGTGTTCAACGGGTTTAGGACGTGAATTGGCAAAGTACGCCGCCTTACAGGGTGACAACGTAATCGGAACATTACGGAAAGAGGAGCAGATCAACGAATTCAACACCCTCTCGGAAGGGCTCACCTTCGGGGTAAAGATGGACGTGACCAACCCAACCCTTGTAGAAAATGCTGTGAAGTTTGCTTTTGAGAAATGGGGCCGGATCGATGTTTTGGTAAATAACGCCGGCTATGGTTCTTTGGGAAGCGTGGAAGAGGTGACGGAAGAAGAGATGAAGCACCAATTTGATGTAAATGTATTCGGCGCCGTGCGTGTGACCCAAGCTATACTGCCGATCATGAGAAAACAGCGCTCGGGACATATATTGAACATCACCTCTATTGCCGGGTTACAAGGCTACCCCGGTGTGGGCATTTACAATGGCTCTAAATTTGCGCTGGAAGGCATAGGAGAGGCGCTGGAAAAGGAGGTATCACCCCTGGGCATAAAAGTAACGAACGTAGAGCCCGGGCCTTTCCGCACGGATTGGGCAGGTCGATCTGCCACCTACACCCCGACTAAAATTGATGACTATACCCGCTCAGCAGCACAAAACATGGAAGCTATCCAAGGGGTAAGCGGAAAGCAAATCGGGGATCCTGCGAGGGCCGCCAAAGCCATGTATGACCTTACCTTGTTGGATAATCCTCCTGTACACCTGCCACTGGGAGGGCCGGCTTACAAACGGCTCAGGACCAAACTCGTTTCTTTCACACAAGAGGTGAACGAATTCGAATACCTGGGGCTACCCACGGATTATACCGAAGAGGAGTTGAATAAATTGGAATCATAGGTGCAATTCATGAATTGTACCTATGATTTTTTTCAACACGTCACAAACCATCCCTTTGAAATAAAGATTATAGTAATGTATGATCATCTTTTAAAGTTAACCATCACATCATTATGCCGACTTCACTGAAAACGATCGATCTTAGCGGGACCTCCTTTAAAATCGCTGACCTAAACGCGGTCCCCGGCGTTGAAAGCTTGCCTTTTTCAATTCGCATCCTACTGGAAAACGTGATCCGGAATAGGGATGGCTTGGCCATTACGGAAGATCATTTTAAAGTACTTGCGGAATGGCAGCCGGGAGGCACAGACCAAGACATCCCCTACAAACCGGCAAGGGTATTGATGCAAGATTTTACGGGAGTACCGGCCATAGTAGACATTTCTTCCATCCGGTCAGAGGTGGTAAGAAAAGGCAAAGACGGGACCAAGATCAACCCCTCCATCCCGGTAGACCTCGTGGTAGACCATTCCGTACAGGTTGATTTTTTTGCTAATAAGGAAGCTTATGGCAAAAACGTAGCGAAAGAGTATGAACGTAATCATGAACGATACGCCTTGCTAAAATGGGGGCAAAAATCATTTGACAATTTCCGGGTAGTCCCGCCTGGCATGGGCATTTGCCACCAGGTAAACCTAGAATACCTGGCAGAAGGCGTAGTACAACGTGATGGATGGCTTTTCCCGGACACATTGGTAGGGACCGACTCTCATACGCCCATGGTCAACGGTATTGGCGTAGTAGGCTGGGGTGTAGGAGGCATAGAAGCGGAGGCCGCCATGCTGGGGCAACCCATTTATTTTACCTGCCCGCAAGTCATTGGTTTGGAACTCAAAGGACAGTTGCCGGAAGGCATTACTGCTACAGACATGGTGCTGGCCATCACAGAATTACTCCGGCAGTACGGTGTGGTCGGTAAATTTGTAGAAGTATTCGGCGACGGTCTCGATCACCTGTCAGTTCCTGATCGGGCCACCATCTCTAATATGTCCCCGGAATTTGGGTGTACGGTGACCTACTTCCCCGTGGATGACCAAACATTACTTTACATGCGTCGCACAAATCGTCCCGAGGAAGTGATACAGCGCGTGGAAGCCTACGCTAAGGAAAACCATTTATGGCGTACCGGGAATGAAAATATCACCTATACCGATGTCCTGTCTTTGGACTTATCCTCCTTAGAGCCCACGGTATCCGGCCCGAAAAGGCCACAGGATAAGATATTGGTCAAGGACCTTAAAAGTACGTTCTACAGTCTTATAGAAAAGGAATACGATCATCTACAACAGGCAGCAGATACTACCGCCGAGGCCAATTGGCTGGGTGAAGGCGGTTCCTTAACAGAGTTTGCCCATACGGCAGACCAAACCTTTCAGTTGAGGTCGGCCAAGGTACAGTACAATGGCGAGGAGATCACTTTACACGATGGTTCTATCGTTATCGCGGCCATTACCAGTTGCACCAATACTTCCAATCCCAGCGTAATGGTTGGGGCAGGATTAGTGGCTAGGAAGGCACGTGAGAAAGGCTTAAAGGTAAAACCTTGGGTAAAACCCAGCCTGGCGCCGGGCTCTAAAGTAGTTACCAAGTACTTGGAAAAATCTGGCTTAGACCATGACCTAGAGGCCATGAACTTTTTTACGGTAGGCTACGGTTGCACCTCCTGCATTGGCAACAGCGGGCCACTCCCCGACCCCATTGCCGAGGCCATTACAAAACATGATCTCAATGTCTCGTCAGTGTTATCAGGCAACCGGAATTTTGAAGCAAGGGTACACCCCCAGGTTCGTATGAACTTCCTAGCCTCGCCTATGCTGGTGGTGGTATACGCTATAGCCGGCAGGGTGAACATTGACCTCACCAAAGAACCCATAGGACTTGATGACCAGGGCGCGCCAGTGTATATGACAGATGTTTGGCCTACATTAGAGGAGATCCAGGATATCATCCGCACGGCCATCGACAAAAGTGATTTCGAAGATACCTACAAGGTGATCTTTGATGGTGAAGAGCAATGGCAGTCCCTCCCTGCCCCGGTCGGTATGGATTACCAGTGGAGTGACGACTCTACCTACATCAAAGAAGCTCCTTTCTTCAAAGATATTTCGTCCGAAAGTAAGGGACTAAAAGACATCCAAGATGCCCGCGTGCTGCTCAAGCTTGGCGACTCGGTGACTACCGATCATATTTCGCCGGCAGGCGCTTTTTCGCAGGACTCAACGGCCGGCCGGTACCTGGTCGAACAGGGGATAGAGGCACGCTCTTTTAACTCTTATGGATCAAGAAGAGGCAACCACGAGGTGATGATAAGAGGTACATTTGCCAACGTACGCATTCGGAACCAGGTAGCGCAAAAAGAAGGCGGGTATACCACCTACTTCCCCGCTGGAGAGGAAATACCGGTTTATGAGGCCGCTACGAAATATCAACATGACGGAACTGACCTTGTCGTACTTGCAGGTAAGGAGTACGGCAGCGGCTCTTCTCGTGATTGGGCGGCAAAAGGCACCAACTTGTTAGGCGTAAAAGCCGTCATCGCTGAAAGCTATGAACGCATCCACAGGAGCAACCTCGTAGGAATGGGTGTTTTACCTTTGCAGTTTATGGAAGGCGACAATGCAGAAAGCCTTGGGCTGACCGGGAAAGAATATTACAGCATCACAGGGATCGCCAGCGGGCTGGGCCCAGCTTCGGTCCTCCACGTGACCACCCGGGATGAAGAAGGTAAAGAAACAAGTTTCCGCGTATTATGCCGACTGGATTCGCAAATAGAAGTAGCCTACTACGAAAATGGGGGCATCTTGCATTATGTATTGCGTAACTTTTTAAAGGATAATTGACGCCTTTCCTTTGAAATAGGTCACCGCCCATGCAAGAAGACCTTCAAATACCGAGCTTGCGGGATTTTGATGCCCAATTTCGGCATAAACTAAAGCGAACGGGTGGATATTACCTGCTGTTCTTAAAAAAAGCTTCGGGCACGCTTACGGTAGATTTTTTTGAACATGAAGTAATAGAAAACACATTGTTTTTTATTGCCAAAGACCGGGCCATCCAAACCCATTTATTAAATGATCCAGGCGGCTGGGTGATCTATTTTGATGATCCATTTTTGGATGTTCATAATGAAGCCCACCAAGGCGCCTTTGACAACCTCCAGTTCCATTATTTTTGTCATCAGCCTTTTGTCACCCTTACCCCTGCTAGCTTAACACACATAAAATTTCTATGGGAAGGCATACAAGCGGAATTTTCAAGAGACGTAAAAAACAAGGAAGCGATACGCTCCTATCTAAAACTCTTGCTGATCCATTACCAAAGAACCATTAAATCCGAAGCAGAAGAAAAAGGTACGAGCGGCCGTTACACCCCGATCATACAAGTAAGAAAAGACATAGAACGGCACTTTAAAACACAAAAAAATGCCGCCTTTTATGCAGGAAAGCAGAATTTTTCAGCAAAACACCTCAACGAGATCGTTAAGGGAGCGCTAGGCAAAACGATCACCAATCTCATCCATGAACGAATACTCCTGGAGGCCAAAAGAATGCTCTTGTTTTCTGATAAAAGCATAAAAGAGATTGCCTATGATCTTGGATACGAGGACCCGCCCTACTTCTTTCGGTTCTTTAAAAATTCGGAAGGCGTTACCCCGGAAAGATTTCGTGGGCTAAGTGAAAATAATACAGTTATTCCCGCAGATCGTACAGCCTGATACTGCGGAGATGTCTCAATTTTTGTAACAAACAAAATTGAGATACAAATGAACGAGTTTTTCTTTTTACAAGTCCCCGGGGTGATCAGCACTTTGTTGCTCATGACCCTTGTTAGTCCCGGTGAATCGAACGCCCAGGAAATCGACCCGGGTGTATTATCGGAACCCATCGTGAGCCAAGTATCCGATCCTAGCCAGCCCTTCAGCGTTTTGATCGATATCACGCTGATCCCTGGACAGGAAGCAGCCTTCGAGAAAGCGTTTGCTCCTGTGATTGCCGAGGTAAGGAAGGAGCCCGGTAATATCGAGTTCCAGCTCAGCCGGCACCCGGAAGAACCTAACGTATATTTCTTATACGAGCGATGGAAAAATGTCCAGGTACTAAAAGAACATATGGTTACTCCCCATATGAGCCAGTTCTGGCCACAGTACTTCCCGATGATCGCACGGATACCGACCATACGGGTCTACATGGAAAGAGACCTGCAATGACGCCATGATGAGATCCAGTCGTCGTGTGCACCTCAAGCAGGTAGCCACTTTGGGCATGGGTAGTTTACTGCCCAGTTCCCCATCCTTTCGTGAAATCCTATCTTACACAAAATCACAGCGTATGACAAAGCAGAACAGCCCGTTTTATCACTTTAGAATAGGCGCTATCGAGGCTACGGTCATTAGTGACGGCCAAACGCTTTTTCCTCCTCACCCCCTTTATGCGGTAAACACTACTGAAAAAGAAGTGATCAAAGCCTTGGAGAGCCATTTTTTACCTACCGACCTTTACAGGCTTCAATGCAATGCCCTAGTCTTAGCTATGGGTAATGAAAAAGTACTCATTGATACGGGAGCAGGTAACACCTTAGGACCTGGTATGGGGCATTTGATACTGCACATGAGTGAAGCCGGCATAGAACCTAAAAGCATCAGCACCATTTTGATCACGCATTGCCACTTGGATCATATCGGTGGCTTAATGCATGAAGGCAGACCCCTGTTCCCAAATGCTACACTCTATATTTCGGAACAAGAGCTCAATTTTTGGCAGGCTAAAAACATTGACCTCAACAGCATGCCTATTGAAGAAAGCTTCAAAAATAATTTCAAAAAGGCATTTCACGACAACGTTCTACCCTTAAATGATAGGATCAACACCTTCCGCTTTAATGAGGAGATCGTAGCCGGTATCCAAGCTGTTGAAACCACGGGGCATTCCCCGGGACATACCAGCTATTGGATCCGGTCCGGCAGTGACTCCCTGCTTCATACAGGAGATATCTTTCATCATTCTGCATTTGACTTGGAGCACCCCTCGTGGGCCACTGCCTTTGACCAAGACCCACCTAAGGCCTACAAAACCCGGCGAAAGATCCTAGATATGGCATCTTTTGAAAGGGTCCCGGTCATGTCTTACCATATGCCATTCCCTGCCCTGGGGCATGTATTTGCACGAGGCAATCAATACGGTTGGGAGCCGGCGCCGTGGATTTTATAATTTGCTTTGGAGCCACAAGCTTCCGATTTTTACTTTGACTTCTACCCCTTACTCCGCAAGTTCCGGGTTTTACCAGGCCTAACGCCCCAGTAGTTTTGACGTATAAAAACTTAGAAGCCATGCGAGAACAAGAACACATTGATTACAATCGAGTAGCGGAGGCCATCGATTACATTAGGACCCATTTCAAAACCCAGCCTGACTTAGATGAAGTGGCGGAACATATACACCTTAGTCCTTTTCATTTTCAACGGCTATTTACAGAATGGGCAGGGGTGAGTCCAAAGAAATTCTTACAATTTGTAAGTCTCCAATATGCCAAACAGCTTTTAAAAAAAGAGCGCTCAACGCTATTCGAAACTGCCTATGACACGGGCCTTTCCGGTACAGGAAGACTCCATGACCTTTTTGTGAAAATCGAGGGCATGACGCCCGGGGAGTTCAAAAACGGGGGAGCCAACTTGTCCATCAATTACAGTTATGCAGAAAGCCCATTCGGTAACATCTTAGTAGCTTCCACCATCAAAGGTATTTGTTACATGGCCTTTGTGGAGGAAAAGAAAGATGCCTTTAATGACCTAAGGCAACGTTTTCCAAACGCCCGCTTCACCCAAATGGTAGACCTGGTCCAGCAAAATGCTTTGTATATCTTTACCCATGATTGGAGCCAGTTGGACAAGATAAAACTCCACTTAAAAGGCACCGATTTTCAACTCAAAGTTTGGGAGACATTGCTTAAGATCCCGATGGGGCAGCTGTCTACCTATGGTGAAATTGCCAAAAGTATTTCGAATCCCTCCGCTTCCCGCGCAGTGGGCACGGCCATCGGCAGTAATCCTGTGGCCTTTTTGATCCCGTGCCATCGCGTGATCCGGGGTACCGGTGAATTAGGTGGCTACCAATGGGGCCCTACCCGGAAAACGGCCATCATAGGATGGGAAGGCGTGCAAAATGAAACTTTGGCAGGGGTTAACGAACAGTGATGAGCATGCAAGTACACGCACAGAAGGCAAAAGAACAGTCCATACCTTGGAATACGATACAACAGGAGCTTCATGACCAAGGTTTTGCTATGATCCGGGATTTCCTAACACCAAAGAAATGCCACGATTTTATGGACCTGTACGACCAACGAGAGCATTTCCGCAAGACGATCACCATGGAGCGGTATCGTTTTGGTAAAGGGGAATATAAATATTTTAGTTACCCCCTCCCGCTGATGATCGAAAGCCTAAGAGAAGAACTATATCCTTACTTGGTACCGGTAGCAAATGCTTGGATGAGGGCCTTAAAGATCGACAAGTCATTCCCAGCCACCTTAAAAGAACTCTTGGAACAGTGCCATCAAAACCACCAGCTGAGACCTACTCCTCTCATCTTGAAATACGGGAAAGGCGGCTACAACACCCTGCACCAGGACCTTTATGGAGATGTATTCTTCCCTATACAAGCCGTTTTCTTCTTAAATGTACAGGGCAAGGATTACAGCGGGGGGGAATTCGTTCTTACAGAACAGCGGCCTAGGGCACAATCCAAAGCCATTGTACTCCAACCCGGGCAAGGGGATCTTTTGTTTTTTACCACTAGCTTCCGGCCGGTAAAAGGTACCAAAGGATATTATCGTGTCAATATGAAGCACGGTGTGAGCGAAGTACACGAGGGAGAAAGGTATGCATTAGGGATCATTTTTCATGACGCCCGCTAGCACGAATGGTAAGACATGATAAGATTACAGCTTATGCATTACGTAAGCAGGTAAGAAAAGGCGATATTCGCCTTGGAGGAAATGCCAGGCTTAAGATCTATGGTCAATTACGTTGTGCATCCGGTAGGCGAATGAAGAGAGAGAACAGGGTATTTTTCAAGAACGAAACCGAAGCGCAAAAATATGGATACCGACCGTGTGGTCATTGTATGACCGGCGCTTACCGGCGGTGGAAAAAAGGAGACATTAGTCTTTGAATAACCGGGAAATAAAATTGTGAAGGCTTACTAATCAATGGACTTATTCAATCAAGATCGTCACCGAAATGTACTCCCCAATGACGGGACGGTCCATTACCTGGGCATGATCTTGAATCAAGACCAAGCCAATCATTATTTACAAAACCTCTTAAGGGAGGTGCCTTGGAAAAATGATGAGGCCATTATTTACGGTAAGCATATCATTACAAAGCGAAAGGTAGCATGGTACGGCGACAAGGACTTTGCCTACACTTACTCGAATACCACCAGGTTCGCATTACCTTGGACCAAATCGCTGTTTGAGTTAAAGACCAAGGTGGAAACCATCACCCAACAAAAGTTTAACTCATGCCTGCTGAATTTATACCACGATGGCAGCGAAGGCATGACCTGGCATAGCGATGATGAAGAAGCACTAGGAAAAAACACCACCATTGCCTCTCTAAGTCTTGGAGCAGAACGGAAGTTTTCTTTCAAACATAAGCGGACCAAACAAACGGTCTCCCTGGTCTTAGAAAACAGTGGCTTATTAGTCATGAAAGATGAGACCCAAACCCACTGGTTACACAGCCTTCCCAAAACGACAAAAGTCATGCGGCCTAGGGTTAACCTTACATTCCGTACTTTTTTGCAATAGTATTTATGAATGAGTTTTGTATAACAACATTGTCTCTTCCGAGAGCGGTAAAATAAGAAGGATCAAAAAAGAGTAAACAGCCAAGCCCTTTGGTATCCATTCGAAACATCGCCATTGTGAGCTGGAATGACAAGATAAAAAACGGATCTTTATGGCGCGTAGGGCCATTTTTGCAAAAATGCTCTGCTCGTAAATAATGTATGTTTGATGAAATTGAACCTGCCTAGCGTTTTCCTGAAAACTGGACCGAGGCATAAACCGACCTCATTTCCTCCCCCGGTCGTCATTCCTGGCGGTGCGTGTTGGGTATATGGGTGACCAAGAATCTGCGAAGTCGCGAAACGAACACCCAGTACATTTAACAAACAGGACAATTTACGTTCAACGACCCAGCAGATTCCGGCTCTCGCACAAAGCCTGCACCTTCACCACCGGCCGGAATGACGATCGTTTGATTTCTGATTTCTGATTTCTGATTCCCCACGTGGCATAGTTATTGTCTTTCAACAAGTTACCATCAACGATAGAAACCATGAAAGCGCTCAAACTCTTCCTTATCGCATCATCCTGCATTCTCTTCTACTCGTGTGACCTTGGACCTATCACCCCCGAGGCTGACCTGGAGGTGAGGGTGCAAGGATATCTATCCGGTAAAGCCCGGGAAGGCATCAGGGTACAATTGTACCGCACGCGTGAAGATGCACAAGATCGATTTGATCCCGTCACAGGCCCTTTGTGGACAGATCGGTATGGCTATGTAGAAATATACGGTCTCCTGACCAACAGGAGGTATTTTGTCCGTGCAGACGCACGCGCAGCTACCACGATCAGGAGGTCCCCTAAAATGAGTTTTGGACCAAACCATTGTGTCATCCGCATCTTGTGATCGAGCCTGGCACCACAAATACCTCGCCGTACCGTACTAAACAGTGATGTTATTTCTGTAATATCGAACTTTACCAGTTAAAAGGATATTCCTGTGAAAAACATCTACCTGCCATTTCAAGTAAGCCAAACCTCGATCTCGTTTGGCTTATTTCACCTGTTATTAATTGTTTTAGTATTTTCCGGATGCAGTAAACCTAGTCAACCTCTTTATCTCGATACTACAGTGCCAACCCCCCAGCGGGTGGATGACCTGGTGGCCAGAATGTCGTTGAGCGAAAAGATCGGCCAGTTGGTGAATGACGCACCTGCTCTTCCCAGGCTAGGCATACCTGCTTACAATTGGTGGAATGAATCCTTGCACGGCGTGGCTCGGGCAGGTATTGCTACGGTGTACCCTCAATCCATAGGGCTCGGCGCTACTTGGGATCCTGACCTGGTATTTGACATGGCCACGATCATTTCTGACGAGGCACGAGCCAAGCACCACGAATTCGAAAGGAATGAGCAGCGTGGGATCTACCAAGGTCTTACCATGTGGAGCCCTAATGTGAACATTTTCCGGGACCCGCGCTGGGGTCGCGGGCAGGAAACGTATGGGGAAGATCCTTACCTCACCTCCCGGATCGGGGTTGCGTTTGTCAAAGGCTTGCAAGGTGACGACCCCAACTACTTAAAAGTAGTAGCCACGCCCAAACATTATGCCGTACATTCCGGGCCGGAACCGGAACGCCACCGATTCAATGCCCGGGTGGCTCACCGCGACCTTTGGGAAACCTACCTCCCGGCATTTGAAGCCACGATCAAGGAAGGAAAAGCGTATTCCATCATGGGCGCTTACAACCGTGTAAATGACGACCCGGCATGCGCCCATGAGTACTTGCTTGAAGAAGTGTTACGAGAGCTATGGAGCTTCGAGGGCTACATCGTGTCAGACTGTGGTGCCATTTATGACATTCTAGAACATCATAAGTTTGTAAGCACCGGTGAAGAGGCCGCTGCATTGGCGCTGCACAAGGGATTAGACCTTGACTGTGGCAGCATGTATTCAGAATACCTTCCTGCAGCCGTAGAAAAAGGACTTATTACCGAACCTGAAATAGACAGGGCGGTGAAAAGATTATTCCTGGCCCGTTTTCGATTAGGTATGTTTGACCCGGCAGAAAAGGTCAGGTATGCTCAGATCCCATATGAAGTCAATGACAGCGAAAACCACCGGCAGCACTCTAGGTTGGTCGCACAAAAGTCCCTGGTATTGCTTAAAAACGAAAACAACCTACTCCCTCTTGACAAAAACATACGGGCCATTACCGTTGTCGGCCCGAACGCCGATAACGACGAGACCCCGCTGGGCAACTACCATGGCACTCCTTCTAAGATCGTTACGGCGTTAGAAGGTATTCGTAATAAAGTTTCAAAAAACACCGAGGTATATTTTAGCACGGGCAGCGGACACGTGGACAAACACTATGAGACCGTGCCTAAGGAATTTTTGTTTACACCGGAAGGGGATAAAAACGGCTTAAAAGCCCAATTTTTTAACAATATGGAACTTGAGGGCGAAGTGGCCCATGAGCGTATCGATGATAAGATCAACTTTACCTGGCTGGATCATGAGCCGTATGCCGGGGGAAAACGTGACACTTTTTCAATACGATGGACCGGCAAACTGAGAGTACCGGAAACCGGGGAGTACGAGTTAGGTGTTGAAGGGGACGACGGCTACCGGATGTTCCTGGACGGTGAAAAGATCATAGAAAGCTGGAAGTCACAACCACTTACTGCTACCACAACAACGCTTTTTTTGGAAAAGGAAAAAGAATACCCGGTCACCATAGAATACTTTGAGCAGTGGTTCGGGGCCGGGATCCGCTTGTTCTGGGCACTTCCCAATGACAACGAACTGCAAAAAGTATTGGACTATGCCCAAAAATCAGAGGTAGTCGTTATGGTGGGGGGCATATCTCCAAGACTCGAAGGAGAGGAGCTCCCTTTGGCAATAGAGGTGTTCCATCGTGGCGACCGCACAGAACTTGGCCTACCAAAGGTGCAAGCAGACCTATTGAAGCAATTGAAAGCAAGCGGCAAACCGGTCATTTTGGTATTGATGAACGGAAGTGCCCTAGCGGTTAACTGGGCTCATGATAACATTCCAGCGATCTTGGAGGCTTGGTACCCGGGACAGGAAGGGGGTAACGCCGTTGCCGATGTATTATTTGGGGATTATAACCCGGCGGGAAGGCTCCCCGTGACCTTTTACCGGTCCGTGGAAGATCTCCCACCTTTCGAAGAGTACAGTATGGAAAATCGTACCTATCGGTATTTTACCGGTGAACCGCTTTACCCTTTCGGCTATGGCTTGAGTTATAGCACCTTCCAATATAAGGACCTGGAGCTTTCTAAAAGCGACATCGATGCACAAACAGAGCTAACCGTTTCGGTAAAAGTGACCAATACCAGCAGCATTGCCGGGGAGGAAGTAGTGCAGCTTTATGTACAAGACAAAGAAGCCTCCACCCCACGTCCGATCAAGGAACTAAAGGGATTTAAAAGGATACACCTAGCCGCCGGGAAAACAAAAACGATACGTTTCATCCTAGAGGCAGCACAATTGCTCATGATCAATGACCAAGAGCAACGGGTGGTTGAAGAAGGAGAATTTGATATCTATGTGGGCTCCTCTTCCGCGGAAGTACACCTTCAAGATACATTTACCTTCAAAAATAATTGATCCCTTCGGCGTACAAAAGATAGATCAAGGGATCTTAATACTTCCCGTAAGTCGTATGTCCTTGGAAGATGCACCGATCAAAACCTCGAACTCCCCCGGTTCTACCTTCCAATCTTTCGTTTGTACATCGTAATAGGCAAATGAGCGCCGGTCAAGCGCTAAAGCCACTTCTTTTTTCTCGCCGGGTTGTAAATCTACCTTACCAAAGGCTTTCAGCTCCTTCACCGGTCGCTTCACGCTAGACACTTTATCGGAAATATACAGCTGGATGATCTCTTGGCCAGGGCGCTGCCCGGTATTTTCTACGGTCACCTTCACTTGGTAATTAAATGGGCCGGTTTTCTCAATTTCAATTCCCTCATAGTGAAACGTGGTGTAGGACAAGCCATAACCGAACGGGAACAGGACATCAGTACCTTGCTGATCATGGTAGCGATACCCTATAAAAACTCCTTCCGAAAAGTTCACTTTCAGAGAGGGGTCTTGATACCCGTCAAATGCAGGGGGATAATCCTGTTTATCCTTGATCATGGTAACCGGAAGCTTGGCTGACGGGTTGTATCGCCCGAAAAGGATGTCAGCCAGTGCTTCACTCCCCCCCTGCCCGGGATACCATGCTTGTAGCAGTCCCTTCACCTTGCCCATCCATGGAGTATAGGTAATACTTCCTGAAGTATTTAACACCACGACGGTATTGCCATTGACGGCCTGCACCCGGTCTACCAGCTCATTTTGTATACTGGGCAGATCCATACTGACCCGGTCGTAGGCCTCGGCTTCCCATAGTTTAGAAAGCCCAACGCACGCCACCACTACATCAGCCTCTTTGGCCAAGGTAACAGCCTGCTCCAGGTCCGCCGGGTCGTGGTACTGCCACCCAAATGACATGCGAGCGCCGCCTATTTCTTCGTAATATTCCAGCTTCAGCTTGTATTTCCTCCCCGCCACCAAATTTTGGATGCTGTACTGGTATTCTACGTCATGACTCCACCAGTTATCGATAACCAGTTGATCATCTAAATACACCCGGATACCGTCGTCAGTGGCAACTACAAAACTGTAAGGGCCAGTTTTCGGTGGCTGTATAAAGCCGGTCCACCGCACGGAAAAATTATCTTGGTTGAGGCGTTCGTCCTCGTCTTTTTCCTCGTTTCGTTCTTTTTGGGTATCGTTTAAAAAAATTGGCGGACCTATTCCCCATTTAAAATCTACCATGGAGTCTAGCCTTTGGAATACAGGTTCCCCCTCCAAATGACGATTGTTAAAATATTCGCCCCAAAGGCCTTGGTCGCCCTGCGTGGTGTTGGATGGCAGAAGGTGCACCGGCCTCACCGGGTCACAAGAAGTGACCATGGATACCCCTTCGGCATACGTCACTTCGATCTCTTCTCCTGCTGCCCATTGCCGTATCGCTTCCAGCGGGCTCATAAGCGACGTCGGCTCACCACAAAAAGAGCTACCACCGCCACCATATCGCAGCTCAGCGGCATTCGGGCCTATTACCGCGATCTTTTTAACCTGCTCCCGTTCCAATGGCAGCAAAGCCTTTTCATTTTTCAATAATACGATCCCCTCACGCGCCGCTTGGCGAGCCAGCTCTTGATGCGCAGGCATCACCTGGAATGACGAGGCTTTACCCACAAGATCAAATGACCCGGTCAAATATTTCACCCTGAGTGTTCGCCTGACCAACTCGTCCAGTACTTGCTCCCCGACCGATCCGTCTTTTACTGCTTCCACCAAGGGTTGTCGATACAGGTCACTGTCGTACACGATCACATCTAACCCGGCATTTGCCGAATTTACCGTGTTGTGGGCGCCTGTCCAGTCAGGAATGGTGATACCACGGAATCCCCATTCATTTTTTAATATATCATTCACCAGGTACTTATGTTCCCCTGCATACGTACCATTTATTTTATTATACGAGGTCATCACAGACCAAACGTCTGCTTCTTTCACAGCCATTTCGAAAGCGGGTAAGTAGATCTCTCTTAAGGTACGCTCATCTACCTCCGCACTGTAGAAGTGTCGATACCATTCTTGGTTATTCACTGCATAATGTTTGATACAAGCAGCTACTTTCTCGCTTTGCACCCCGTTAACATAGGCAGCGGCCAGCTTCCCGGCTAAAAAAGGGTCTTCACCATAAGACTCAAAATTCCTGCCTCCAAGAGGATGCCGAGCCATATTCACGCAGGGGCCCAGCAGTAAATTAATGCCCGTGGTATTGGCTTCATTGCCAATAACCCTTCCTACCTCTTGCATCAAATCAGCATTCCAGGCGGATGCTAAGCACACCCCGGAAGGAAATGCTGTAACCGGCCCTCGGCCATGTGCGCCGAAGGGTCCGTCAGAAGCATGCAACCCGGGAATGCCAAGCCGCTCATTGGGTGGCGTACTCTTACCGTCACCGCTAAGCTGGGCTACTTTCTCTTCTAATGACATTTGGGCCAATAGCTTGTTGATTTTATCTTCCAGCGGATCGTCCGTTGCTACAGGTGAGCAAGAAATCATAAGCACTAGGACGAGTGTTTGTAAAACTTTAAAAGGTTCGATTTTCTGGATCATTAAAATGTAATGTTGATGGTGGATCCCATTCCGCCGAAAGCTTCATAGGATAAGTTGGTAATTGTTTTAGATCTTTGGCATTACATAACTAAGACCTGACCAGGGAAATAAACATCGATAGCAGCCTAGTTTAAGCGAAGTGTAATTGGACGGTTCGCTATTTTTTCTGATCTCGTTTTTAAAGTCGGCAGTTGGCAAAAGGCAATCGGCAACCCCATATATTTCTGCCTACTGCCTTTTGCCGATTGCCCGCTGATCAATACCTCGAACATAGCTCATCTTGTACCCAGTACGTCATTTGAGGTGTGACAGGACTCTGGAACTACTTTTCCAGGTTTAAATAATTGATAATGAGGCTTTTAATTTTAAACCTAGTGCCAGCGAGCTGTAAAGGACAGGTGATCAACCTCCTGTTCTAAATCCATTCAACACCCATACCTAAAAACGTCATTCCTTACTTTTCTAACATCGTCATTCCTTGCAGCCTGTGCGTTGGGCTGGGCGTGACAAGGAATCTGTGAAGTCGCGAAACGAAAACCCAGTACACTTAAAAAAAGGTTCACGTCCAGCGACACCGCAGATTCCTGCTCTCGCGCATCGCTCACCCTTCAAGCCCGGCAGGAATGACGAGAAAGAAGGTCTTGTTCCTTCCCTATCAACCCGGCCGCTTTTTTAGGGCCTGGCCTATGCAAGCAGTTGTAAGTTCAAAGGCCCTGGTGTTATCTTATAATAACCCGGTGAGCTGAACTTCTTTAGACACTCTTAGAAAGTACGGGGTAGCCAAAAAATAATAAAACCCGTGAATATGGGCCATTCCGTTTGACCAGGCGTACAGAATGGCTGTGCTGAACATCCAGTAGGACGGACAGCACAGGATACAGGATGTACGGAACAACATAAGGAATCGCGCCCTTCTATCTTCATTTCATTGGTAACGTTTGCAACACCCATTATGAAGATATCGAGATGGTACGCACAACTCAGGGAGCTCTCCAGGCAAGATAAAATGCTTTGGGTAGAGATATCCTTAGGGGCCGTGATACTTGTGATTTTGGCTTTTTTAACGACAACATTGACAACATGAACATAAGAGGTATAAGTAATTCCGCAGGTCCATTGACCATGCCCCCCAATCCAAGGGCGATCCGGGACAGCCGGCAGTTTGAGCAGGCCGAGGAATTCGAAGTTTGGGAGCGATTCCGCGAGGGCAATGAAGTAGCCTTTAGCTACATCTACGACAGTTATTATGAAGTGCTCTGTCGGAAAGCACTTCAATTTTCTCCAAATAAAAGTCTCATCAAGGACTGTATACAAGACCTGTTCATTACCATTCATAAGAACCGAAAGAACTTAGGCACAACGAACTCCATCCAGGCCTATCTCTCGCTCTCCGTGAAAAGGAAACTGGCGCGGTACTTAAAAAAAGAAAACCGCTATGAGACTTTAGACGAACGACAAGAAGAGGACTTCGAAGAGGAATTGCCTTTTGAATTCACCATGATCGAAGAGCAAAAGAAGAAGGAGACTATCCAAAAGCTGGAATTGGCACTGGAAAAACTTCCAGAGCGTCAAAGGAGGGCAATTCATTACTTTT
Source organism: Fulvivirga sp. (assembly GCA_028280565.1). Classification (GTDB taxonomy): domain Bacteria; phylum Bacteroidota; class Bacteroidia; order Cytophagales; family Cyclobacteriaceae; genus Fulvivirga. Next base: position 5,967 of record JANQLQ010000025.1, on the reverse strand, counting down.
ATTTCGAAAATGTTTCCTATGCCCAACTGGCTGAGCTCATGGAAATGTCCAACATTAAATCCGCTCGGAACCTGGTCTATAAAGGGATCAATTCACTCCGGGAATACTTGAATTGACCCAATGTCCTTGCATCACCTGTTGGAGCTTACGCTTTCCAGGCGGTCATTGCTCTGCCCTGCATTCCTTTTGTTTTCAGTGCTACACACCAGCAGCTACAGCCAGGACCAGGCGGTCACCGGGAGTCATGAGATTTTGATGGCTATCTTTGCGCATCCTGACGATGAATCTGTCATAGCCCCCCTGTTAGCTAAATATGCCAGGCAACAAGTGGAAGTCTACTTGGTGTTCGCTACAGGGGGTGGCAAAGGGCTCCGTAAGCATGCAGGGATCCCGATGGGCGAACCTTTAGCCAGGGCGCGGATGAATGAAGCCCGCTGTGCCGCCAGGCACTTGGGGGTCCATGCCCCGATCTTCCTCGGGCTGGAGGATGGAAGCCTGGGAGATAGCCAACAGTTTACCCAATTACATCACCTGCTCGATAGCTTACTAGATCGTAACAGGCCCACTGCCGTGATCACCTGGGACCCCGGGGGATATTATGGCCATATCGATCATAGGATGATAAGCAACGTCGTTACGGAACTATACCAAGAGAAGGATTATTTATCCAACAGCCGTTTATTTTATTTCGGTGTCCCCTCGTGGAATAGAGAAATCACCGATACGCTACGGACCATTTTGGCAAAAGCGTTGGTAAATGCCACCCTCTCCACCCGCAGATCACTTTTTACACATCAAATAACATGGTCTGTGCAAGACCTCGAAGCCGCCCGGGCCGCACTGTCCTGTCATCAATCTCAATTTACACCCGCAGAAATGAAAGATCTTTTCTTTTTGAACACCGCGGAAAATGTTATTCACTTACGATCCGCGTTTGCCACCGGGCAGGCCAGGTCTAGTATATGGAAAGATTAGGACTACTTTACCAGGTGTAAGTAATTGATAATGAAGTTCTATTTTTAAACCTAGTGCCAGCGAGCTGCAAAGGGCGGATGATCAACCTCCTGTGCTAAATCCATCCAAAACCCACCCTAAGAACGTCATTCCTTACTTTCTATCATCGTCATTCCTTGCAGCCTGTATGTTGGGCTAGGCGTGACAAGCCCCATTGAGATTCCTTTGGAAGAACCTGTGAAGTCGCCGAACGAAAGCCCCGGTACGCACACAAAGACAACAGTCGCGATAAAAGACCCAACAGATTCCGGCTCTTGCACAGGCTCCTACATAGCCACCGGCCGGAATGACGGTACCATTTGTAGGGTAGGATAAAAGATCTCACGGTCAAAAATCTACTCAATCATTGGAGAGAGCCTCTAAAGTGCTTTACCTCCACTATCCGTTATAGTAAAGCATCTTATTACTACCATTTATGCGATACTTGATAAGCAGGAGCAATTAAAAATATAACTTAATCCCTTCAAGATTTACACAAAGCAAGATTAATAGGCAAGAATTCTGTACAGAATCACTAATCGTCGGTACAGAATCATTTTGCGGCACCTAGGAATCGTTTAGCGGCACTAGAAAATCACATATCGGCAGTAAAGAATCGCTGAGCGGCATAGAACAATCACACGTCGGCAGTAAAAAATCACTCAGCGCCGGTCAAAAAACATCCGGGGGCATGAAAAAATCATTCGTAGGCAGTCAAGAATCATTTTGCACCACTAAAAAATCACAAAAAGGCATCCAACGATCACAGTACGTCATACGCCAAAGGCCCAGGGCTAGGTAGTAAAGAACCTGGGAAGTCGCCGAACCGGAATCCAGGTGCATGTACAAAGACAACGATCGCGATAAACGACAAAGCAGATTACGGCGCTCGCACGGGCCTCCACACAACCACCGGCCGGAATGACGATAATATTTATAGTGTAGCTTTTTTGGTTTTTCCTCTCTTATTTTTAACACCGTCATTTCCTTGCAGCCTGTGCGTTGGGCTAGGCGTGACAAGGAATCTGCGAAGTCGTGAAACGAAACCCCAGAACACTCAAAAAAAAGGGTTACGTTCAACGACACAGCAGGTTCCTGCTCTCGCGCATTGCTCACCCGGCTAGGCCGTCAGGAATGACGATAAAGAAGGTTTTTTCGGTTTTGATGAGGATACCCAACGGGCTCCATTATCACTAAATCCTTGTCTATCAAATAGTTGAATACTACAAAGTGGAACTAGGAAGAAAGCAGGGAATATTGATGGTTTATTAGAACTAGGAACTTAGGCAAAATTGAGATAGAAAATCTGATCCATGATATCATTAGAGGCACAAGTGTTCATCCTATTTCATTAAATACAAATGTTCATCATTCACTTCAGCAAATTGAGTAAATTATTCTGCACCAGGCCGGTAAATGGCAAAAGACAGGTTATAAACGAGCAATTTTTTTATTGATTTGAAACCTTAATCGTAAAAATACGATTAAATGAGTATGGGACTAACAAAAACAAGCAAATTCAGCGAAAAACAAAACGCCCTAGCTACATTGGCCAAAGCGCTCGGGCACCCGGCTCGTATTGCCATTATACAGTATTTGGCAAAACAACACTCTTGTGTGTGCGGTGATATTGTAGAAGAGTTACCCCTATCGCAATCTACAGTGTCTCAACACCTCAAAGAGCTAAAAACGGCAGGGCTGATCAAAGGTACCATTGACGGCCCAAGTGTTTGCTATTGCATCAATGCCGAGTCATGGAAACAAGCCGAACAAGATTTCGCAGATCTATTTGCCATGTTTGATAGCAACTTTGATTGCTGTTAAATTTTTTTGCCCAAATTCATCGTATTATTACGATAAAACAATACATTTAACTCGTTAAAAAATGAAAGATCAGACATTTCCAAGAATGCATGTAGGATACTATGTGTCCGACATTACAAAAACCGTAGATTTTTACAAGCGCTTTTTTGAAGCCGAACCGGTAAAGGTAAAGAGTGATTACGCAAAATTTATTTTGACAGCGCCTTCACTTAACATTTCTTTTATTGAGAGCGAACAGGCTATTCAACCGAGTTTCATTCATTTTGGAATAGAGGTGGATAACCCGGAACATCTTCGTCAAAAATTGGGAAATGCTTTACGTCAAAATCTTACGATCGATGAAGAAAAAGAGGTAAAATGTTGCTATGCCAAACAAGACAAATTTTGGGTGGAAGATCCGGATGGATACAAGTGGGAAGTGTACCATTTTAAGGAAAATGTAGAAATTAATGATCCTAAGTATTCAAAAGAGGGAAGTTGTTGCGCACCTATAAAGGAAGCGGAACAAGAACCTGTTTGTTGTCAATGAGTAGAAAACAGTACGCAGCCGAATTTATAGGCACTTTCGCCCTGGTGTTTTGTGGCACCGGGGCTATCGTGATCAACGACCTCCATCAAGGCGTGATCGGTCATTTGGGCATCGCTTTCACGTTCGGAGCTATTGTCTTGGCGATGATCTATACTTTTGGCGACATCTCCGGGGCGCATATCAACCCGGCAGTCACGCTGGGATTTTGGCTGGCCGGGAAATTTAAGGGAAAGTCTGTCCTGCCCTACACACTAAGCCAAGCTGCCGGGGCGCTTTCTGCCAGCTTATGTTTAAGACTTCTATTCCCAGCCCATCAAAATTTGGGGATGACCCTCCCCGCCGGTCCATTATGGCAATCGTTTTTCCTTGAAATCATTTTGAGCTACATTTTGATGCTTGTAATTATACACGTAGCTTCAGGATCAAAAGAAACCGGGACAATGGCAGGCATCGCCATAGGTTCTGTCGTGATGCTGGAAGCTGCATTTGCAGGCCCCGTCTCGGGAGCTTCAATGAACCCGGCACGTTCACTAGCACCTGCATTAATAGCGGGAAACCTTGAATATCAATGGATATACTTGTTGGCCCCGGTTGTAGGTATGGCATTAAGTATTGTAACATGGAAATTAATGAATTCAAAGCGGACCCCATAATTGAGTTGGACCTCAGCTATCAAGATACGGTGGTAGAGATCCTTCGTAATAGTAAATTGCCCCATTCAGATATTGACCTGGCAAAGCAGTTTTTTATTGGTCAAGGCACCTCCACTAAATTGGTGGGTATTGGCGCTTTAGAATTCTATGGTCAAAATGCCCTGGTACGGTCCATGGCGGTGTTGAACAACGGGCAAAACCGGGGGGTAGGTTCTTCCCTACTGGGCTATCTTTTGAAAACAGCAAAAAACAAGAAAGTAGAAAGCCTATACCTGCTTACTGAAACCGCTGAGCGATTTTTTGCCCGTAACGGGTTCGAAAAAGTGGACCGGGCCGTTGTTCCCAGTGATATTTTGGAAAGTGAAGAATTTAAAAACTTATGCCCGGGAGATGCCATTTGTATGGTGTACCGGTTTGAGTCTTAGACCAAGGTTTTCCCAAAAATATTATCCCACCCATAAGTAAAAGATCACACACAAAACTTCGAGAGAGCACACCTATCCTAACAACTGCTAGCAACACCCTTACCAGCGCATCATTGAAAATTCAAGTGGCGTATGGAGGGGAGACCTCCAGGAACAGCGTGGCACATTTGAGGCCTGTGCGTAAGCGGCCTATAGGGGTTGGGTAGCGCGTTTCGAGGAGAAAATGGGCTTGGTTGCTGGCGCCCTTTTCTTTTGTTTCGTTTTCTTTTGGGCGCGCAAAAGAAAATGAAAACCGGGCTTAGAACCTCAAAACCCGGCGTATACTGCTAATTGCGAAGATAGCATTACCCGAAACATCTTAAAAAGATAGCTTAACTTACCAAAATTAACCGTCCTACGATCAAAGCTAATTTTCAAGGACTCCCTTTGGCACGCATTTATGATCCTTATCCACTATTTGGCCTGAAAGGGGGTCCAAACTTGGGTCTTCCGCATACCTCTTAAGTCTGCCTAGTCAAGGAACACATCTTATCTATAGAGTAATGAAAGCTTTAGGAACGGGGAGGCGTGTTCAAAGAAAATAAAAAAAGAGGGCCACCCCCATAGCCCTCTTTCACCCGAATTGTTCAATAAACTAATTTAATTAACCATCACTTTGCGTTGAGGTCATTAGTCTATCGAGAACCAACATGACAAAGGTAATAAAATGATTCACTTCATGATATACGTATTTTACTGGAGTTTTACCTAGGTAAAAATACGGGTATTGAATACAGGACGATAGAACCCCCAGGATCAATCGGCTTTTCCCGTGGACGTAATTCGTGTGGCCGGCGTTCCCCGAAACATCTTAAAAGACAGCTTAACTTACCAAAATTGACGTCCTACGATCAAAGCTAATTTTCAAAGACGCTCTTTTATAGGATCATGGGGAACAAACGACAACACCCGGATTACAAATCCTATTGCTCGATCAGTACGCATTACGCTGCGCTAAATGCGCACTAGTTGAATTGAAAATTCAAGTGCCGTAGGGAGGGGGGACACCCAGGAACAGCGCGGCACATTTGAGGCCCGTGGGTAAGCGGCCTATAGGGGCTGGGCAGTGCGTTTCGAGGGGAAAATGGGCTTGGTTCCTGGCGCCCTTTTCTTTTGTTTCGTTTTCTTTTGGGCGTGCAAAAGAAAATGAAAACCGGGCTTAGAACCACATAATCCCGCTTAAACTGCGCATTGAGAGGATCGCACCACCCGAAACAGTTTAAAAATGTAGCTCAATTTTCCAAAATTAAACTTTCTGCGATCAAAGCTAATTTTAAAGGGCACCTTTTTATATGATCATGAGGCACAAACGACAACGCCCGGATTACAAATCCTATTGCTCGATAAGTACGCATTACGCTGTGCTAAATGCGCACTAGTTGACTGATTTTAAGAAGGGCATCACTGAAAATTCAAGTGGTGTATGGAGGGGAGACATCCAGGAACAGCGCGGCACATTTGAGGCCCGTGGGTAAGCGGCCTATAGGGGCTGGGCAGTGCGTTT
>JANQLQ010000317.1 GCA_028280565.1 Fulvivirga sp. | reverse complement strand
CGCCATCCCACTAAAGTGGAACTGTATCATCTTCAGTACAGCATGTTAAAGAACTTCGCTTTAACTTCATGGCACAAGCCGAGAGCCACAGAGATTACTCTGTGTCCCCTGGGTTAAAGGCTGGTTTTCAATACTTTGCATCGAAGTGAAGTATTCTAAGTGGGTTGATTAACCCAAAACTCACGTTAAAAGAAGTTTACAGGTTAGACATTTAAATCCTGGCTATGGTTTACATCATGTTGATAGTCCCGACCTAGCCCAATAAATCCTTGAAACTGGACGCCCTCAATGCTAAAGGATAGAAATTAAAGTGGTAAGACATTAATATGCATCCAATGAGTAAAAGGGAACAACTTGCCGAGATAAGGAATGCTGTTCGACAAACCACGTCATAATATGCCTTTGAGGAAGCCTACGGACAACCTGGTGCTCTTCCCGGTCATACCAAACTGCATCAAACTCACCTCGGGTGGAAAGTACCACTCTCCACTCCAGGTCCATCAAGGCTGGATCGATATAATTGGCGGATAGGCTGTCCCATACCGTGTTAGAAAGTACCTGCGGGTCCAGGTGTACGATCACTTCCCGGTCATTGAGCACAAGATGCCAAATAGGTTCACTAATGTGCTCCATGCTCTTCCCATTTTTCTGCCAACCCCAGCCCACTTTAATTGTGCTACCAGAGCGTATGGCGTTGATCAACTCTTCTTTACTTCCCGATAGTGTTTCTCCTTGGGCATTGTTTTTAAAAGCAATTTTCCACCGCGGTACAAGTCGCGGTTTTTCTTGAGACATAGAAAAGTAACTGGACAAAGCCCCCAATAGGACCAAAGCCGTTGCGATCAATACATTTTTCATTTGCAGGGAATTTATGGGTCTTTCAGACTTTTACGATAGAATGGTAAGCCTAGTACCCCCCAGGTAGGAATTTAGACCAACAGGTCAAAATTACATACCAACATCAACAGCTGAATGACCAATAGCTCTCCTTTGCTCCATTCTCCTAGCTTTGCCGCCTTGGGCTGTGCAACTGGAGATATCCCGGGAAGCAAAACAAACCGTAAGAGTGCTTTCATGTTCTTCGCCCTGAAGTCAAAAAGACCTTTTTTCGATAAGTTGACCTTCTTCGTCGTAAGCTTTCCATGTGCCTACCTGTTTTCCTTTACGATACTTTCCTTTTAGTTTTATACTTCCGCTAAGATAAAACTCCCGGTATGTACCATGCTTTTTCCCGTCTTTTAAAGGTACTTCTACCCTTATCTCCCCGGTTTCGTACTTTTCGGTATAAAGCTTAGCGTTCAAGTCATCGGGAGATATTTCTTCTACACGGATCAAATCCGCCGGCTCTACTAAAGCCAGCAGTTCCTTGTTGGCAAGCACCCCACCAGCAGTAGGCGGACCAAACTGGCGTTCACCGGGGTTATGGGCAAATTGCATCCTTTTATCTACCTCTTCGGTATCCAGGTATTGAAGGATCAACCTGCTTTCAAAAATTCCATCATCCGGGATAAGCTGAAAGCCGACCTGGGGGAAACAGAATATGTAATCTTTATTCTGTTGCAGATCCGACCACGCTTGGGTATTCATAAAACCTTTCATCCCATCATAAAAAAGTGGAATGTTCAAATAATTAAAAATTGAAGACTCGTCTTCGAATTGATCCCTGAATTTTTCAAAATCCAGTGAATACGCTAGTGTGTTATCTTCACTAAAGTCATTGATAATATTTTTTAGGGTCTGTGGGTGATTGCTAAAAATAACATAATCCTCTACGATAGTGAAGTAGGGCTTATCCAGTCCTTCAAAAAACTTCCCCAGTAGTAGTTTGAAAAAACCCTTTATAGACATGAAATTAATAGGATACCCTTTGTAAGAGACCTGCTTAAATTTAACCGGTGTCTTTTTCTTGACCTGCCTAAGTATAAAATCCAATTGATCTTGGGCTTCTTGTCCATCGTGGGCCTTCAATACTACGGCATATTCATTCGCCCTTCCTAAGCCTTGAGGCTGCATTTGCAGGAATGCGATCTCGTCATCCACCCAATCCACGAAGTTCTCCTTTACGCTGATCTTCAAAAATCTCTCTAACTTGTCAATACCCTGCTGGTATTCTATAAAGCGGTCCGGGTCTTCCTTTTTCCATGCCTCCAACTGCTCGTAAAATTTAGAGAAACTGTCAAACCCCAAACCCATGTAAAACGCCGTGCGCATGGGAGCAATTTCAGGGATATGAACCGCTCCTTTCCCCGCACTGAGTAATACATCGGCATAAGACCGGCGCTCTGAGTTTAAATTCGTAAACCCTTTTAGCTCCAGCATCTCGTCTTGCAGGGAAAACATAAAACCGCTGAAACTCAAGTCCTCGCTGATCGAACGAATGTACTCGTTATTTTGCTGGAGATACGTCATCATGTAGTCATCCAAGTAGCCATACTGGAAGTATACCCTGAACATTCCTTGGTCGCCTATTTCACTCTTGATCTCAAGGTAGTCGATATCCCTGCCAATAACAGGCTCATCGGCTTGATCGATAGAGGCTTCCACGAGGGAAGGCTGGTAAGACAACACCATAAGATTATCAACAAAAAAGAGATATAACGTGGTCTTTTCTGCTTTGTCATATACTTCTATGATCTCCCTTCCATGGTAGGGACGCTGTGTGACTTTAAAATCCTCTTGCAGAAAACCAAAAAGATAATTTTTGAGCTGGGTGAGCTTGGAAGCTTGCAGGAGGTCCACTACAAATAAAAACTCATAATCAGTCCTTTTATACATGTGGGCGGACACCATCAATGGCCGGGAACCCACCAAGCGAAAAAGTGTTTTATTTTCCCTGGAAAGGGAATCAAGGCTATTGACACCCGCTGTGAACGAGGCAAAAGAATGATTTTTTCGCAGGTGTTGCCAAACATTACTATTACTAATGTTTTCCCAGTTTTCAACAGGATCTTCGGTCTCAATAACGTAGACTGCGTCCGGTGGGATCATATAAATAGGCCTTCGCCCTTCACTGGAGGGTACATAAATCGTATAGATCAGTGCACAAATGCCAACTAATACCAGTAAGGCGGTAAGCACAAAAACCAGTTTTCGCATTCTATAGGTTTTAAAATTATAAAGCCTTTTGTTTTTATGGCCAGGGCCGTACATTCTCACAATAGTCCTGGTGTAGCTTCGAACAGGACCCTTTTTTCCTTCACCTAGTAAATGAAATATCTATTCCCCCGGTTTCCAAACAAAAAAGACCATAAAAGACGGGAGTTGGGGGTTTTTTCATTTATTTGCCCACCAATTTATTTTACGACCGGTGATGAAGAGTATTGCCTGGCCTTATAAAATGTTTGCTATGGAGAATGAAATGACCCGGAACTTTCACGAACGCGCTACCCGTTTCCAGGGGTTAAGCCAGTCGCTGGCTAGCCGGTATAACCGCTTGGCTACGACCAGGATCATTTTGTTCGTATTGTTCTTGGTCACCTGTGTTTGGATGGCCAATGCTGGCATGGGATACCCTCTTGGGATTTCGATCCTTCTATTTCCCATTGCCTTTGGGCTGATCATCAGGTATCATAACCGGGTCCGTTTTGAAAGAGACCAGCAGCGATTTTTGTCACTCGTAAATCAAGAAGAGATCGCCAGGTTAAAAGGAGACCTGCAGGGGCTCAACCCCGGCACCGGCTACTCGGACCCGCTCCACCCCTACAGCGATGACCTCGATGTTTTTGGTAAAAACTCCTTGTATCAACTTTTAAATCGTACCACCACTCCTTCAGGAGCTGACACACTGGCCCAATGGCTAAAAGAGCCGGCTTCCCAACAGCAGATCATACACCGCCAAAAGGCAGTCTTAGAACTTAAAGAGATGCTGGATTGGAGGCAAGATTTCCAAGCACTGGGAAGACACGATCACGATGAGAAACAGGATGTAGGCAGTCTGAAAGAATGGCTAAAAGAGCCTACCCAGCTCATACACAAACCTGCATACAAGTTCCTGGCCTGGGTGCTTCCTATGGTCACCGTGTCATTGATCGTTCTCAACGCCACCCAGGTACTTTCAATATACTTTACACTCGGCCTTTTGGTCGTCAATGGCCTGGTCTTACGCAACGTACAGGAGTATGTTAAAAAAATTACGGAAGACACTTCTGCCAACGTAGGCTTACTTAAGGCCTACAGCCGCTTGATAGAAAAGATAGAAGACACTTCTTTTAAAAATAGTCATTTAGCCCATTTGCAGGAGGCCTTTAAGCATACTGGATTTTCTGCCGCAGCTTCCATTCTCCGGCTGCAAAAGATCCTGGACTTCCTTAACTCACGTGCCAACATGTTCTATGCTTTGATTGATGTTCTATTTTTGACGGACTTGCATTTAGTGATCGCCGCAGAAAATTGGAAAAAGAAAAACGAACATGACGTAAGCGTATGGTTTGACCGTATTGGAGAGTTTGAAGCGTTGAATAGCCTGGCTGCATTTGCGTATGCTAATCCAGGTTATGCTTTTCCTACCCTATCCGGCAAGCCCTATCATTTTTATGCTAAGACCATGGGACATCCACTCATCCATGCCACTGGGCGGGTATGTAACGACTTTCAAATAGAAGGCCGTGGCAGCATTGCCGTGATCACAGGCTCTAACATGTCAGGAAAAAGTACTTTTTTACGAACCATAGGGATCAATGCTGTCCTTGCCTTATGTGGAGCGCCTACCTGTACTACGGAAATGAGTATTTCCGTACTGCAAGTATTTACCGGTATGCGCACCCAGGATAATCTTGAAGAGCATGTTTCTTCCTTTTATGCCGAATTAAAGAGGATAAAACAGCTCCTTGAAACCGTACAGGAGGAGAGAATACCCGTACTCTACATGTTAGATGAGATACTCAAAGGCACCAATTCGAAAGACCGTCATTTAGGGTCGGTATCGCTCATTAAGCAGCTTTCCAACACCCCATCGTTCGGGTTAATATCTACCCACGATCTAGAGCTTGGGAACAGGGCGAAGGATATGGAGTCCGTAAGCAACTACAGTTTTAACAGCTCGATCGAGGGCGATGAGATCCTGTTTGATTATGCCCTAACCCATGATATATGCCATAGCTTCAATGCTAGCAAACTCATGGAAAAAATGGGTATTCGGATCACGGAGGATGAGGTATGATGCTGGCAACTTCCGACCTGAACTATTCCCTCACCAGCTAGGAAGGTATTATTGCTGCACCTTTGACCACCCCAGCGGATAGTGAATATGACCGTAAGAAATGTCAGAAGAGGTAAAGGTGTGTGTTTTAACACCTTTACCCCGCCCTATTTTTAGGCATCTTGAAACCTATTCTCTATCCTCACTCATAATATTCATAGTATACGTCCCATCCGTATTCTTCTGCTATTAACTCCATGAAGGTAGTATCTTCATTTGCGGCCAAGGCAAAGTAAAAATGAGCGACTCCATCGTAACGAGGGTTGGATTGGAGTGATTCATAAAGCTGACGGCTCACCTCCTCTGCAGAAGTGCCGTAATTGACCATAAATGTGAGGGATAGATTCACTAAATTATCCAAACCGGTAATATTTAAACTATCTAAGGTGCCCCCAAATAGACTCAAAGATTGAATAGGCGAACCATTTTTGAATGACAATATGTCCATTTCGTGTGGTACAAGATCAACTCTTTTAAGGTTGGGTACATTGTCAAAGTTTATACTAGTAATATTCAATCCTGTGTTATTTTTAAATGATTCTATCTTATCTAAATCCCCGGTAATGGACACAAAAGGTTCAGCGTAAGCAATGACTAAATCACGAGAAATTTCGCCGGGACCTTCGAATATTAATGTATCGTTGGGCCATGATCCCGCGTAATCGATGTATAACATAGCGGCATCAGACACATTAATATCCAGGTAGTTGAAAGAGGGAGTAGCCTCCTCTTGATCTAACCTGAAGGTAAGAGCTGGGGCTAAGCTGATCACCAGGGGTTGGGTCTCAAATTCCTTCAGACCTGTACAAGTGATGGTCCTTTCATAACGAGCAAAACCGTGCTCTTCGATCACGAGTGAGTAAGCCTCTTGTCCTTTGGGCAAGGCCACGCGGTTTGTGTTAGGTCCAAGTGCCAGGGTAGTCACAAACGTATCCCCGTCCCATACCTGTAATTCTGTCTCAAGAAATTGATCGCCACCAAATACGGTTAGCATTAAGGTTTCTACTACCTCCAGTCCAAAAGTAGTATAGCCAAATTGGGAAGCTTCGTTGTTCAGCGTCCGGATCACTTCCGGTGTGAGCTTTGTTGCTTCACCCGGTAAAACGGAAAAATCCATGGGTAAAGGTACACTCACCAACCCTTCTAGGTCACTTCCTTGTTTCGGGGCAGCATAGATCACCTCCTCAGTCTCGTCTAGTACAATAAAATCAGTCAGCTGATAGTCACCCTCCATCAAGGTGATGGCCTCACTGAGGTAACTTCCTTCAAAAGGATAGATTCTTACCTTCTTCATAGACAGTTGAGAGGGTCCATCTATGGATAAGAGCAAGTAAGCAGGTTTTGGATCATCCAACGACCTGCCGCTCGAACTCCCCTCGGCAGGTAGGGTCAAAGATACATTAATGGTCCCGTCGGCGGGAAGATTTTCCTGCGCATCCTCGGCGCAAGAAACCACCAAGACAGATGCTATAAGCACCAGCCCAGCAGAAAATTGGGTAAGTTTTAACATGGTTAAAGCTTTAGATAGACTATACACAATTTTACTTAGTTCTACCTATTTATGAACATGCGCGATTTATTATTTGTAAAAGAAAACTGCTTAGCTTCATTTATGGATTTTTGGTAATAGAAAAAGGTGCCTGCTTCAGCAAACACCTCTAATCACCTACTCACATGGGTATCTTAAGATCTAAAACACATCATGGGGCTTCATTTGTTACCAAGTTCCATCATAAACATCCCATCCATATTCGTTTTTGATCAAATCCATATACGTGAGATCTTCCCCGGGAGTAAAAAAGTCCAATGACAGCCACCCATTTTGACGAGGATGTTCTTGTAAGGACTCGTACAACATTTTACTTATCGTTTGCGCAAGGGTACCATATTGTCCAGGAGGTGTACTTATCGATAGGCTGGTTAATTTATGCAAGTTGGAAATATCCAAAGTATCAATATATCCACCGAAAAGATCCAACGTTTCTATTGGTGAGCCATTGTTAAAAGATAACTCAGCCATATTCGGACCAAGGAGCATTAGGGTTTTTAAATTTACCAAGCTAAGTATGTCCATTTGGGTGATCGTTAACTCGTAGTCCGTTTGAAATCTAGAGATCTTATCTAGGCCCCCGGCAATGGAGATGAAAGGCTCGGCGTTATTGAGGTTAAACTCAATCTCTATTTCCCCGGCCCCGGGGGCTGTTATGGTATCTTTAGGCAAAGATCCCCCATAATCAACATAAAGCGTAGTTCCGCCGGTTAATCCAACGAAAAGCTTACGACAACAGCTTTCGTTCGAGCCGAAACGAGCCTTAAAGGTAAGGGCCGGTGTAAGATTGATCACCAGTGGCACCGATTGTAAGGACTCCAAATCATTACTTGTGAAGGTTTCATGATAGCGTGCGAATCCCGGTGCTTCTACAACTAATTCATAACTGTCATAACCCCTGGCAATAGCAACCTGGTTGGTATTGGCCTCCAAAGTTTCAGTACCCAGTAAGGACCCTTCTGCCCATATTTGAAGATCAGCTTCTACAAAAGTTCCATTCCCGAAGGCGGCAACCCTATAGGTTTCCTGTATCTCAAAGCCGAAAGAACTATACCCAAACTGGCTGGGCTGGGAAGATAAAGTGCGCACTACTTGGGGTTGAATGCTTGTGGACTCGTCGCCGGAAATGTTGAAACTTAACGGTAAAGGTTGATCGACCAGTGCTTCTAATTCACTGCCCTCTTTAGGCGCGGCATAAATTACCTCATCCTGCTCGTTTAATACAATAAAGTCCAGCAATTGGTATTCTCCTTCCAACAATGCGATGGATTCACTAATGTAGGTGGCTTCGAAAGGATAGACATTTATTTTTTCCATGGTAAGCGCAGTGGGTCCGCCCAAGGATACCAGTACGTAGGTGGCAGCAGAAGCTTCGTGTGCCCTACCTTCAGCATTCCCCATTTGAGAGCCGGGTATCGAAAGGTTCAGTGTTCCTTTAAGTTCCAAGTCTTCCTGTGAATCCTCGTCACAAGAGACCGACATGGCTGAGACAATGAGTATCAGCCAAGCCGAGATTTGCGTGGGTGTTAACATGGCCATAGTGTTTTTGTAAATGAGGATTCAAGTTAAGGCTAACATTTTTATTCTAATAATAATATTTTTATTTATGAAGTATATTTGAAAAGAGTATTATATAATTATATAAATTAAAATTTTAACTTAAGTAAATAATTCAATTCAAAAGTATCATGAACAAAAAAAGCTATCCATAGGGATAGCTTTGTATCTTGTATCGAACCTCCTAATGTCGTGTTACATCTACCTTTAATGGTTAAACTAGTTTTTAGATCCCCTTGCTTGAAGTCGGTAGTTATGCAGTAAGTAATCGGCAACCCCTTATTTTGCCAATTGCCCTTTGCCTATTGCCCACTGATCGGGAGCAGAAAACATCATTCATCATGTATCCTACCTGTCCATTAACGTTTACGTTTGACATCACACTCGTTACTCTCTCCTCGCTGGGTAAGGTTCGTTAGATTGCCTTTTTAACTTTGGCAGACCTAATCTTTCTGCCAGGTCATGATAATCGATTTCGGAGGCAGCTTTCCGGCCTCCAACAAATTACCGAAGCAAGCACCTCCAAATACAAAATTCAAGATATCAAAAAAAACCGGCATGGCTAATCGTATCTTACCTCCCATCCAAACTCATCCCGGATCAAATCCATGTAGGTACGATCCCAAGGAATGAAAAATACCATTGACACAAACCCATTTCGGCGAGGGTGATCTTTCAAAGATCGGTACAGCATTTCACTTATCGTCTCTGGCCTCACCATATCAGACTCTCCTGGAAATACCACTAGGTACAAGTATATTAATTTATCTAAATTGGAGATATCGAGCCTGTCAACTTTTGGCCCGACAATAGCAAGTTGTTCGATGGGTGAGCCTTCTTCAAAAGATAATTCCGTCATACGTGGACCCAATAAATTTAGGTTTTTTAAATTGGTCAAAAATCGCACGTTTAACTGGGTAAATAACAACTGGTAGTCATCTCGAATTTCATATATCTTGTCCAAGTCGCCTGTAACAGAGATGAAAGATTCGTCATTCATCAAAGGAAGCTCGACCTCGATCTCTCTTTGGCCCGTTAGGGTATCTTTGGGTGCGTATCCTGCATAATCTACATACAATATAGCTTCGCTGGTGAGAAACAGGGAAACTGTACGATATTCATCGGCTTGTCCGCCTGTTAAATCTGCCCTAAAGGTAAAAGCCGGTATGAGGTGTATTACCAATGGCTGAGTATCCGAGAGCGCAAGGTCATTAGCCCTAAATGTTTCATGATATCGCTTAAAATTGGGTGCTTCTACCACTAACTCATAGTGGTCATAGCCCGTTGGAATGGGGACCAAGTTCGTATTAGCTTCTAAACTTTCCACTGCCAGTAAGGTTCCGTCGGCCCAGATTTGAAGATCAACTTCTACAAAAGCTCCGTTGGCTATGACAGCCGCCCTAAAGGTCTCTTGTACCTCAAAACCGAAAGAACTGTATCCAAATTCGTTGGGTTGCATAGATGAGGTTCGAAGTACACTAGGTTGAATATATGTCACTTCGTCCCTAGAAATGCTAAAATTTAGCGGTAAAGGGTGATCAACTAATGCTTCCAACTCGCTCCCTTCTTTAGGCGCTACATAGCTGACTTCTTCCTGTTCATTTAGTACGATAAAGTCCAGTAATTGGTATTGTCCTTCCAATAATGCCAGCGGTTCACTGATATAGGTATCTTCGAAGGGATACACGCGTATTTTTTTCATGGTAAATGGGCTGGGGCCTTCAATCGATAGAAGTATATGGGTAGCTACTGAAGCCTGTTGCTTCCTTCCTGCAAGATCATCCATTTGTGAACTAAGAATGGAAAGATTCAATGTCCCTTTAAACTGGAGGTTTTCCTGTGAATTCTCGTCACAAGAGACCATTAGGACTGGTATAATAAATACCAACCTCGCCAAAATTTTTGTGGGTGTTAACATGGTCAAATTTGTTTTGTTGAAAGATGATATAAGTTATAAAATAAAAATTATACTTAAGTAACAAATTATTAAAATATACTAATTTAAAAATAATAATATAATTATATATATTATAAAAATAACATCAATCACCTTAGTACATACAAAAAAAGCTATCCTTTCGGATAGCTTGCAAAAGCTCGAATAGCCTCTATTCACTCCCTCCTAACAGGGTAAACCCTGCCAGGCTGTCTTATGGGTTCTGGTAATCCCAACCTCTCTGCCAAAACATGATAATCTATTATCGATGCAGCTTTCCGGCCTCCAACAAATTCACCGGGTACTACCACTACTCGAACGATCCAATCATCGGTATCGTTGGCACCTAAACTGTTAAGGTCAAAGTCGGCGTCCATGGACAGTTTTACATCAAATTTGGTGAAATCATAGTTATACTGGAGTAAGCCCTCTTCCACGATCAGGGTTTGTGGAAGCGGTCTCCATACTTCAAGATCAGTGGTAGGATCTACTTCCCAAAGAAAATAGACAAGGGATATATCCGAGTCCAGCCCTTCAAATTCGAAATCGTTGAAGTCCAGCAGGACCTTGTAGTCCTCATCCGGGTCTTCACTGGCTGTAAAGTCCACATCTTTCCATTCCATCACGAACCCGATCTCCCCGGGTTCACCGTCCGGGCCTACAGGTCCTACAGGTCCCACGGGCCCGGTAGGGCCTTCACAGGCCGCTAGTATCAACAAAGAGATCAAGTATAGTAACACCGTTCCGTAGTTCATAATAGTATATGTTTTGATCCTAAATGCATTACACCAAACATTGTTCCAATTCCATCCGATGCTTTTTTAACTTAGAGTAAATCCTTAACTGAATGTTTAATCCTACCGAAGTAGAAATTTTAAAAAAGTGCTTATCGAAGCTTGAAAAAGGGTTTTCATTACCTGGTTTTGAAAACCCGGCCGATTGGGCCGCAGTGGAAAATATTCTTTCGCAAGTGGCAGAAAAAATGCATAACAATTACCCATATTTCCATCCTTTATATGCCGGTCAAATGCTCAAACCCCCTTCTCCTGTCGCCCGGCTTGCTTATGCACTCTCGCTGTACATCAACCCAAATAACCATGCGCTGGACGGAAGTAAGGCGAGTTCACCCATGGAAAAGGAGGCGGTAATGCAGCTTGCGGGTATGTTTGGCTGGAAGGATCAATATTTGGGTCACTTAACCGGCGGTGGCACCATGGCCAACCTAGAAGCACTTTGGGTCGCCGGGAAAATCCACCCCGGGAAAAAAATTATAGCTTCGGAGCTATCCCATTACACTCATCAGCGTATCTCGGAAGTACTTGGATTGCCCTTTGGTACGGTGATATGCGATAATTCAGGGAGAATGGAGGTAACAGCTTTAGAAGCTGAACTAGCGAAAGGGGATGTAGGCACCGTAGTCGTTACGTTAGGCACCACTGGCACGGGTTCGGTGGATCCTTTGGCCCCAATATTGAAGCTGCGGAACAGGTACGGATTCCGGGTCCATGTGGATGCTGCCTACGGAGGCTACTTCGTGCTCGCGAGTAATCTTTCCTCGGAAGCCCGGTCTCATTTCGACGTCATTGACCAAGCTGACAGTATCGTCATAGATCCCCATAAACATGGCTTACAGCCCTACGGTTGTGGCTGTATTTTATTTAAAGATACACGGGTAGGCAGGTTTTATAAGCATGACTCTCCCTACACCTACTTTACCGAAGCCGAGTTACACCTAGGTGAAATCAGCCTTGAGTGCTCCCGGGCAGGTGCGGCAGCGGTAGCTTTGTGGGCTACTTTGAAGCAATTTCCCGTGGAAAAAGGAGGAGCCATGGCCGAGGGTATGGGGCGGTGCCACCAGGCAAGCAAAAATTTGTACCGCCACATCTCGCAGGATGACCGCTTTATCCCGCTATTCGAACCCGCGACTGACATTGTCATTTGGGCACCAAAAGCAGGATCATTGAGCGAGGTCAGCGAACGTTCCCAAGATATCTTCCGGGCTTGCGCTGAAAATGATCTTCACCTAGCCTTGCTGAATTATCCATCCCGGCTGCTGCCAGCTCACTGGCAGCATATAGAAAAGGACCGTGAATACGTCACCTGTCTGCGATCCTGCCTCATGAAATGGGAACATATTGACTGGGTAGACGAAATATGGACCCGGCTCACCGCCGTGCTTTAGAAAAGGTTTCAAACCTATGTGACAAGTCACGTATTCAGCCATTGTTTAAATCCACGGATCTTTTCAGCCGGGACGATCACATCAAATTTTGGCGGAGGCGTTAGGTCTACTTTCAGCCTGCGAGTGGAATACCTATGGATCTCTTCGATGGCCTGTATATTGACCAGGAATTTCCGGTTGACCCTGTAAAACTGTGCAGGATCAAGAAGATCATGCAAGGTATCCAGCGTTTCTTCCGTTAAGAAAGTATGATTATCAAAAGAGGTGAGATAAACCCCCTTTTCATAAGCGTACAAATAGGCAATGTCACTGACGGCAATGCTCCTGCTTTTTCCCCCATAATTGATCAGTAGCCTGCTTTTATAGTGACGTGAAGCATACTGGGCGATCATCGCTTTGATATTCTTATCGAGATCACCGGCCCGAGATTTGTATTTATAGTATTTTTCAATAGCCGCGCTAAGCTCCTCTTGTGAGACCGGCTTCAGGATATAATCAAGGCTATTCTGCTTGAAAGCCTTGATAGCGTACTCATCGTATGCGGTGGTGAATATGATCGGGGTCTCCACCTCTATTTGCTCAAATATTTTAAAGCTGATATCATCCGATAGATTGATATCTAAAAACACAAGGTCCGCGGCTTGCATAGAAAGCCACTGTACCGTTTCAGAAACCGAAGAAAGCACTGCAACGACATGAAGACCAGGATCTATCTTCGTCAAAAGCATTTTCAGCTTGTCCACCGCCAATTGCTCGTCTTCTACTATTAAAACTCGTTCCATACAGGTTTTTGCATCATCGGCAAGCGAGCTACATAATGATTATTCTCCACATAAAATTCGGGCAATTTATCACTGATCAGCCGGTACTTTTCCACCAAATTGTGCTGACCTATACCGGTAGAATGGGCCAAGTTATCACGGTATTGGTAGTTATTTTTTATGATCAATTCATCATCGATGTTTTCTATATGAATACATAGCTTCAGTACTTTTGAGATCACGTTATGCTTAATGGCATTCTCTACTACTAACTGCAAGGTCAGGGGAGGGATGTACATATTTAATACGTGGGCGTCAATGTTTTGGTGCATCTCCAGGTTATCGCCGAAACGGATCTTTTGAAGGAAAAAATAGGAGTCCAAAAACTTCAATTCACGCTTTACCTCCACCATCTTTTCTTGGTTAAGCTCCAGCACATACCGGAATACCTCTGAAAATTTTTTGATAAACTGGTCAGACTTAGTCGTGTCTTGGTATATAAGGCTAGACAATACATTCAGTGAATTAAAAAGAAAATGTGGGTTGACCTGGTTCTTCAATGCCTCGTACTTCATCAAATAGTTTTGTCTTTCCAGGCGCCCTGCTTTGTATTGCAGGTACTGTTTATCAGTACTTAGCATCATGAATTCATGAAAGCTGAACTGCATAAAAGTGCTGATAAAGAACATGATCATGGCCAATACTTCAAATCCAAAATCATCATCGAGGTCATCGGCCCTTAAGTCGAAATAGCCTACCAGGAAAGATCCGCCCAAGGTGAAGACGATCACGATCAAGATGATAATACTGATCTCTAAAACAAACCGCCTCCAAAGCGCCGTTTCCCATGGCCAACGACGGTTCAAGCTGACAATGATAGCGTAGGCCATGGCACTGATAACTACCGTCAGGAGGGTGAAAAAGGGGATATCAACGACAAAGTCGTATAGCAGTTCGGCACGGTCTGTCCCCCCTTCCAAGATATCCTCAATCAAAAGTATACCGGCCACGATCACCGCGGTGAACAAATAATAGGCCCAATATCTCTTGTCGAGGATAATATCTTTCATGATCATTCAGCGGTAATGACCAGGGTCTCCTCGTCGACTTCACTCGCCCCAAAGTAACCCATGGCAATGTTGTCCGGTTGTGTTAAGTTACGAATATTCCCTTTGATCAACGCTGGGGGCACATCAATGAGCTGGCCGGTTTGACCAGTTTGTTCAAAAAGTAAAAAGAGAAAATCATAGGTCTCTTTTGATATACCGATGTGCCGTACCATCACCTCATCCCCTTCGACAAACGTTTTTTCTTCGTTGGGATAATAGCCTTCAATGGTCTGTCCATCCCAAAACTCATCTTTGGCCACTACATTTCCGCTGTTCCCGGGGTCAGGCTGGATTTGATTTTCACCGTCCATATAAAGCTCCCAAAAGTAATAATTGGGTTCGCCTGCAGGATCGGTAAAGTCTATGGCCAGTTTTAGCCCGCCATCTTCAAAGGCATTTTCCTCTTCAAATTGCTGGTACACATCATCTAAAGGAGGCACGCTGACCATGGTTTCCGTAGCTTCATATTCCTGCCCCTCCCAGCGTATGGATAGCGTATAGGTTTGCCCTACTTCTCCTTTTAGCTCGCGGTTTACATACCTGCCCGGCACATCCGGATCAGGCGTGTAAGGATAGCGATTACCCAGGCCATCGTAAACTTCTACTTCGGCATCTTCTACCCTGGGAGTTTGTGATGGGTCAAAAAAGTCATTTAACAAGCTTAGCACTACCTGCTGCTCGTATTCTTCTTCCCCAATAATTTTTTCAACCCTCCCTTCTACGATCAGTCGACCCGGTGTAGCCGGCAGGGTCACATCTGCCTCCTTTTCGCAGCTTACCATACCTATTGATAATACCGCGATGATCCATTTTATCTTTTTCATGATCGTCTTTTTAAAATTTGAAGTTGTACGTGATACTCGGGGTGATGCCAAAGAGGTAACTCTTGAAGGCTTTGGACTCTCCTTTGTTATCCTCACTTTCGATAAAGTAAATGCTCGTAGCGTTAGCACGGTTGTAAAGGTTATAGAAGCCGAACACCCATTCATGCCCCCCTCTCTTCCATCGTTGTTTTTTACCCCTGAGCGTGGCAGATACATCCAGGCGGTGGTAATCCGGCAGGCGCTGCTGGTTGCGGTCTTCAAATTGCGGGATGATGAGCCCGGCATATTCGTACCTGCCTACCGGGTAGGTAGTAGGCACACCGGTGGCATAAATGAAATTACTTGAGAGCGACCATCGGTCATTGAGCCGGTATATTGCCGTTACCGAAAGATCGTTACGTTTGTCATAATTGGCAGCGTAATAATTCCCATTGTTGATCCCCGGGTCGTCCGGCCCGATGCCCGTGACCTTACGCTCGGTCCTGGAAAGTGTATAGCTGACCCAGCCGGTAAGCTTGCCACGATTTTTTTTAACATATAACTCAAGCCCGTAGGCACGCCCGGATCCTGGTAAGATCTCTGTTTCAAGTGTATTGGTAGTTAGAATGTCTGCGCCATCTACGTAATCTACCAAATTATCCATCTCCTTGTAATAAGCCTCCAGCGAAGCCTCGTAGGTGTTGTCTTTAAAATTCCTGAAATAGCCCACGGCTACCTGGTCCACTTTTTGCGGCTCAATAAACGGACCACTGGGCGCCCATACATCTAATGGAGTGGGGGAGTTGGTATTTGAAATGAGGTGAAGATATTGGAAAAGCCGGTTGTAGCTTACCTTAATAGAATTCCTGTTATTCAATACATAGGTAGCCGAAAACCGGGGTTCGAAGTTCGAAAAGTCACTGATCGTTTCCCCGGAAGAATAGCTTTCTACGCCAATGATCTCACCATTCTCATAACGTCCTACAGCTTCATTATACACCAGCGGCGCATCATCGCGGTAAATAGGGATATCCTGCTGGCCCTGGCGTAAAAACCTTGAAAACCGGAGGCCACTATTCAGGGTAAAACTGCCGAACTTACGCTCATAGCTTACATAGGCGCCCAGCTCCTGGCCAAATTTTTCATCCAACGACGAAGAAAGTATATTGGACCCTTCTATCGGGGTAATTTCACCCGGACGAAACTCGTACCACTTATTATCCGCACCAAATTCGATGAGATTATTATTATCAATAAAGTAATTGAAATCCCCTTTGACGTTGTAGGTGATCACATTAGACGTTTTGTTAAACTCTGCCCCTGAAGTGAGCTGGTCTATAGAATAATCATAGTTAGAATAGATCGCCGAGAAATTGGCAAAGAGCTTTTCAGAGAAAAGGTGGTTCCAACGCAAAGTCCCCGTGGTATTTCCCCAGCTATTGCTAAAAATACTACCTAGCTCAAATTTATCACGGCCGAAATACCCGGATAGGAACAAGCGGTTCCTGTCATTTATGGTATAGTTTGTCTTTACATTGAGGTCGTAAAAATACGCCACATTGTCGTTGCCCGTAAGCTGTAAAAAGGCATCACCATAAGACCGCCTGCCGGCGATCATGTAAGAGCTCCTGTCTTTAACGATCGGCCCTTCTACCAGTGCGCGGGCTGAAATCAACCCTACACCAGCCTCCCCATTGAAGGCCTTGGAGTTTCCTTCACGCTGCCTTACGTCCAAAACACTACTTAGCCTGCCGCCATAACGCGCCGGTATACCGCCTTTGTAGATCTTGATGTCTTTGACAGCGTCCGGGTTTACTACGGAATATAGGCCTAGCAAATGTGCTGAATTATAAATGATCCCTTCATCCAATAAGATCAGGTTTTGATCCGCTGCCCCACCCCGTACGTTGAAACCGGAGGCGCCGTCCGCCACCGACGTAATTCCCGGCAGCAATTGTATCGACCGGATAACATCCGCTTCTCCTAGTACCGCAGGTACTTCCTTGATCGTTTTTGGCTCCAATTTGACCACGCTCATTTCATTGTTGACCACGTTGGCATTCTCCTGCTCACCGGTAATGATGACCTCTGATAATTCCTCGACAGAGGCTGCAAGTTCCACATCCAAGGTCTCGTTGCGATCAAAGGTCTTTTCGATCGCATAGGTATCGTATCCCACGAAGCTGATCTGCAAGGTGTACGTACCGGCAGGAATAGTCAAGGAATAAAACCCGTAGACATTGGTGATGGTCCCCGTGCTTGTACCTACCAACTGTACCGTAGCCCCTATCAAGTCTTCTCCCGTGGCGCCATCCCTGACGTAGCCGCCCAAGGTCACCTTCTGCTGACCTGTAGCTTTTACTGCCAGTAGCACACTGAGCAAAACGACAGCAATAAGTAAGATTTGGATCTTTTTGTTCATGTTGTCTTCTTTTTTGAAGCAAAAGACAACAGGACGCCTCATTCCAGGAAAAAAAGCAGGATGAAACCGGCAATTGGACGGATCAATACTGCATTAGTAAGCTTTAGAAGTAGTAGTACGAACTTTATCAGATTTAAATCATGGATAACGAGATTTTTAATTTCATACCTAGTGTCAGCGAGTTGCAAAGGATAGGTGATCCACATCCTACTCTAAATCCATCCAAAACCGATACCTAAGAACGTCATTCCTTACTTTCTACCCTCGTCATTCCCTTTCATACCGTCTTTCCTTGCGGGCTTGGTGCTGGAATGCGCGTGACAAGCCCCATCGGGATCACTACGTGGGAATCTACGAAGTCGTGTAACGAAAACCCAGTGCATTCGCAAAGAGAACGTTCACGATCAACGACCCAGCAGATTCCGGC
>JANQLQ010000301.1 GCA_028280565.1 Fulvivirga sp. | reverse complement strand
GTAGCCCCCAGCACCCTCACCGCCAGCCTCGCCAAGACGATCCGTTTTTTATTTTGTCATCCCAACTCCAAGCATTTTCGCGAAAATGGTACCACTCGCTGGGACGATTACTTTTCCCGTTTTGTCATCCCACAACTCCAAGCATTTTTTCGAAAATGACACCAACCACAAGGGTAGGTAAAACTTATGGCTTTGGACTTGCCGGGATACTCCTTATCCCGGGTAAAGATTTATATCTTTTTGCTCGAGAATTATTTTGCTCAAAAGATGCACTGGCAAATGATTTTTTTCTTTCCTTACTTTGCAAGCTATTTTAAAATATACCATTGTGAAAAATCTATCCATAGTTTTGAATGTTGTGTTGACCGTGGCGGTTGTCATACTTTATTATCTTCACTTTTCTAGTACCACACCTTCCGGGCCTGCTGAAGCTGACCAGGCCAGCCTACCTGTGAATTATAGCCTGGCTTACATCCACTCAGACTCTGTTTTGGCGAATTATGCCTATTTTCAAGAAGCACAGGAAAAACTGAAAGAAAAAACCCAAAAATTAGAGACCGAATACCAAAATAGGGCCCAAGGGCTACAAAACGAGGTGAATGATTATCAACGCACACTCTCCAGCCTCACCATTGGCCAGGCCAAGGCGATTGAAGAGAGCCTCGTAAAAAAACAGCAAAACCTCAGGTTATACCAAGAGAGTCTTACACAAGAGTTGTTAAAGGAAGAATCCTTGATCAACAAAGAGTTGTACGACAAGATCACCTCTTTTCT
The DNA here is from genome assembly GCA_028280565.1 of Fulvivirga sp. Lineage (GTDB taxonomy): Bacteria > Bacteroidota > Bacteroidia > Cytophagales > Cyclobacteriaceae > Fulvivirga. The sequence continues at coordinate 10,455 of JANQLQ010000301.1, read as the reverse complement.
AAAAGTGTATAGCAGTGAGAAAGGCTTACAATTAGTGGTGAAATATGACCAAGGTAGCGACGTGTTATTTGCCAGTGATACCATGGATATCACCCAATCTGTGATTGAAGGACTTAACGCTTCTTTCCAGGCCGAGCAGGAGCAACCCACCGAAAATGAAACGGACAGCACTAGCTCCGAATAAAGCGCTACATCTTTAAAAGTACGTTTAAAGAAAAGCCTGGCATCCAGGCTTTTATTATTTGCATCCTAGTCTACATATAGCTATCTTTTGGAACTTAAGAGGGGTCATTTTTTAACTTAAAAGGTTATGCTCAAAGTCCTGTATTCTGCGCTCAATGTACGCCCGGGAGAGGAAAAACAGGTACTGCTGCTTTTGGGTAAAGGCTTTTTCATGGGGATTTTCCTGGCCACATACCAAATCACGGCCGAGACTTTATTTCTCAGCCGCCTGGAAGCCTACCTGAAAGAAGCCATCCTGTTTTCCGGGTTTTTAGGTATCATCACCACGGCCCTGTTTTCATATCTCCAAAATAGGATCTCATTTGCCAAGCTTGCCCTTGGAAACCTCCTGCTGATCTGCATAACCACTTTGTCCATTTACATTATTTTTAAGACAGGTAACGTGGACATCCAGGATTACCTGGTATTTATGATGTTTTCACTGATCGGCCCAATTTTGGCGGTATGTTTACTTGGGTTTTGGGGAGTCTTCGGCCGGTTGTTTGACCTGAGACAGTCCAAAAGGATCATTGGAGGTATTGATATAGGACAACTTTCCGCTGCCATCCTCGCTTCTATGATCATCCCGTTCTTAGGAAATATCATACCCCAGACTGCGGATTATCTCTTGATAAGTGGTATTAGCTTGATCATATCTTCATTGTTCCTCCTATTGATCACCGCCAAATACGACCTGTCCAAGGCAGAGATCTCCAGCATAAAAGGAGATGCAGATGGCACAAGTCTAAAGGCGCTTTCAAAGGATCACTACGTGAAACTGTTGTCCATATTCCTGGTATTTTCAATGACCGCTTTCACGTTGGTACAATTCTCTTTTCAAAATGTAGTGGCCCAACAGTACCCGGATGAAGATGATCTACGGAATTTCCTGGCATTTTTCACGTTGGCGGTTTTGATCCTTGGCCTGCTCATGCAGACGTTCGTCAATGATAAAATAATAAGTGAGTATGGCCTTAAGGTAACATTAACCATTCTACCGGTGATCCTGCTGATCTTTACCATAGGCGCGATAGTGGCCGGGAGTGTGTTTGGCTACAGGCCCGCGGAAGATGCCTCGTTTATATGGTTTTTCCTATTAATAGCCGTGAGTAGGCTGTTTAATTTTTCATTACGTGATTCGCTTGAGAATCCCACCTTCAAGCTCTATTTCATGCCGTTAGACAACCGGATAAGGTTTAACATCCAAACTAAGGTGGAAGGCGTAGTGAATGAATCGGCACGACTCCTAGCCGGGGGGCTGATCTTAGGATTATCTTACTTGACTTTTTTTGAACTTATCCATTATTCTTATTTTTTGTTGTTGATCATCGTCGGGTACTTTTTACTGATCGGCAAGCTGCACAATGAATATCGCAATAAGATCAAAGTAAAACTGGAACGGCAAAGGAGAAGCTCCGATGAAGTAGCCTACACCCCAATACAAATACTTACCCAGGAACTTTCTAGCTCATTGACCGACGAACGCTTGAGTAAGGTTGTGTTTTCCTACAAATTGCTGGAAAAGATCGATCCCCAGCTTTTGCCACAGTCCATCAATAAAATGATGAAACATAACTCACCCGATATCAAAAACTTTGCGCAGTCTAAAATGAACGACATCAAAGGGATATCGGTATCTGACCGTTACGTGATCTCGTTGAACAACGAGCGCCAAGAACAGAAAAATATCGTTAGTGACTCAGACCTGTTAGAGCTTTTCACTTCAGGTGATATTGGTAAATCGCGGGTTTCAAAGCTAGCCAAATCCAGTAACCCTGGTGACCGCCAGTATGCAGCAGAGCTATTAGCAAATATCGAAGAAGAGGAAAATATCTCGTTCCTTATTGAACTGCTGCACGATGTTAATACCAAGGTGCGGTTAACGTCTATTAAAACTGCGCAAAAAAGATACAACGACGAGATATTAAAGGCGTTGATCCAAAATTTGGACAATCCTGTGTTTAGTGTTCCTGCCGCTAATGCACTGACATTGATCGGTGGCAAAGCGTTGAATGTGATGGATGCTTCCTTCTATAAATCCGGGCAGAAACCACAGATCATGCAGCGAATTGTACAAGTAATGGGGAGGATAGGAGGGAAAATGTGCCGATCCATGTTGTGGAATAAAATTGACTATCCTGATAAAGTAATGGCCTCGCAGGTGTTACTCGCGCTAGGTAATGCAGGATTTAAGGCAGGGATTAACCAGGTGACGAGGATAAAATACGCGATAGAGTCAGATATCGAGGATATTGCCTGGAATATGGCCGCCGTGGGAGAAGTAGGGGAGGAACACTTTGGAGTAGAAATAAAAAAGGCGTTGGAAGAGGAAATTGATTATGACGTAGCACATATCTACATGCTCTTATCCATGCTGTATGATACACAATCTATTCAACTGGTAAAAGAAAACTTGGAAAGCGGTACGAATGAGGGGATCACTTACGCCGTGGAACTGTTAGACGTGTTCCTCTCAGAAGATCTCAAGCAAAGGATCATACCGGTTTTAGATGATCTGTCCTATGCAGAAAAAGCGAAACGGTTGGAAGTATTCTATCCCAGGGAGCGATTGGATTCAAAAATGATATTAAAATTCCTCCTCAATCGTGACTTTTCTCAAACTAACCGATGGACAAAAACTTGTATCATTTACCAAGTCGGCCTCCTTGAGATCAAGGAATTTTACTTTGACCTGATCGCAAATGTTTTTAACCCGGATCCGCTGATACGGGAAATGGCCGCTTGGTCATTGTATAAAATGGACCCATCAGCTTACCACGAACATGTGAAGAGGATTGAAAGCCCCGAAAGACGTCTTTTGGATAACTTGATCCTTCACCCGGATACAAAAGGCAGGCTTAGTCTTAGGTTTGATAAAATCGTATTCCTAAAAGGATTGGAGCTCTTCAAGGACATATTTGGTTTGGTTTTGGCAGATCTTGTGGATATTACCGAAGAACTCTTTTTTAATGAAGGAGATCTCATGGATATCAAAAATGCCCAATACAATTTTTACATTGTATACAAAGGCTCTATCAACATATTGGAAAAAGGGAAGATCCAGGGAGGGATTGGACCAGGTGAGTTTATTGGTGAAATGAGCTACGATGTCAGCCTGAAAACGAACTCGATAATAGCCGCAGAAGACACCACCCTGCTTCGAATTTCCAAAGATAACTTTTACGAATTGTTATCTGACAATGTGGACCTGGCGCGCAAAATGATTGAATACGCTTAAAAACTATGAATTAGATTTATACTCTTGTTTAAAAAATAAGGTAGAAATAGGTAAATAAATTAAACGTAATTTGTTTTTTTAGTAGGTTCGTGTATTTAAGAATGTTGAAAAGCTTACCTTAGATAGTAAATTTCATAGCATAGTTGAGTTTCCATAATATTAAAAAGAAACTTGTATTAGATTTTAAGGTCATGTTAACATGGCAAGTTCGATAGGTTGGCTGATTGAGAAGACTTTTGCTTTTTTAACCATAAAGTCTTTATTTTAAGTACTTTAACGGATATTTTTTTAACTGCTTAAATTATTTTTTAAACGAGTCCGGGCCATCGTATATGTTAGAATATGACTTGAACAGGGATCAAGATTCTGCTGGTGAACAGGAAGAAGGGTATTCGTGGAGTGCTGATCCACAGTTTAATCCATTTCCCGGGCTACGTCCTTTTTCTATTGACGAGTGTCATCTCTTTTTCGGGCGGGAAGGCCAGGTGGATGAAGTATTGGTAAAACTGGCCGAAAGAAGATTTATAACGGTATTAGGGTATTCGGGCAGCGGGAAATCTTCGTTGATGCATTGTGGGTTAATCCCGGTGTTGTATGGTGGATTCATGACGCATGCCGGCCCCAACTGGCATGTGATTGTCACCCGGCCGGGAGCTTCTCCCATTGAAAACCTCGCGGAATCAATATTGAAAGTCGACCCTGGATATAATGCGCTCACCGATGAAGAGCTCATGGTCAACAAGGCCGTAACCACGGCTCTTTTAAAGGGGAATACCTTAGGTTTAGTGGATGCGGTCAATAAAAATATCGCGAAGTCGGAAGAAAATACTTTGATCCTCGTAGACCAGTTCGAGGAACTATTCCGGTATGCTCATGATACAGAGGCGCTGGACATGGCGAAACACTATGTAAACCTCATTCTTGAGGCCATAGAAAGTGAGAAAAGCCCCATTTACATTGCCCTCACCATGCGTTCGGATTACATTGGTGAATGTGCCAAGTTCCCCAAGTTGACTAACATGATCAACCGGAGCAATTACCTGGTGCCCCAAATGACCCGCGAGCAAAAAAAAATGGCGATAGAGGGTCCTGTAGCCGTAGCGTCCGGCAAGGTATCCCAGCGATTGGTCAAACGTCTCTTGAACGAGGTTGGAGATAATCAAGATCAACTTCCCATTCTGCAACATGCCATGATGCGTACATGGGATTATTGGATGGAATACCGGGAAGAAGATGAGCCCTTGGATATTCGGCATTACAATGCTGTCGGTAGAATGGAAGGGGCCTTATCTCAGCATGCAGATGAAGCTTACGATGAATTAAACTCCCGTCAAAAAGAAATAGCCGAGATTTTATTCAAATCACTCACAGAAAAAGGTACGGATACCTTCGGTGTACGTCGTTCGGTACCCTTGGCCCTCGTGGCACAACTGGCCGAGGCTACTCATGAGGAAGTGATTGATGTTGTTGAAGCCTTTCGTCAACCCGGGAGATCATTTTTGATGCCTCCTTCTAATGTTGAGCTGCATGGGAATTCGCTCGTAGAAATAGCCCATGAGAGCTTGATGAGGATCTGGACCCGTCTAAAGACCTGGGTGGACGAGGAGCATGAATCAGCGCAAATGTATCGGCGGCTTTCGGAAGCCGCTGCCATGTACCAGGTGGGGCGTACCGGGCTATGGCGACCTCCCGACCTGCAGCTGGCCTTAAACTGGCAAAAGAAACAAAAACCGACCAGGGCCTGGGCCCAGCGATATGACGAGGCCTTTGAAAGGGCCGTGGTATTCTTAGATACCAGTAGGATCACCTACGAAGCAGAGCAAAAAAATCAAGAGATGCTTCAAAAACGTCTCTTGAGAAGGGCCAAAGTGGTGGCACTGATCCTGGGTTTTGCAGCGGTAGTAGCTGTTCTTTTCCTCATTGGAGGGTATGCCCAATACATTGAAGCGAACAAACAGCGCAATATAGCCGAAATGGAAAGTGTAGAGGCACAGAAACAGCGCGATGAAGCCACCCGGCAGAAGGAAATTGCCGAACAGCAGCGAGAACTGGCAGAGATGGCTCAAAAAAGAGCAGAGGATAACGAAAAACTGGCGAAAGACGCCTTGATCCAAGCACGGATACAGCGTGAGATAGCAGAAAAAAACGCGCAGATTGCCGCGGTCCAAACCAACATTGCCGAGGAAAAAAGGGTCGAAGCACAAGAGCAAACGGTAAAGGCGGAAAATGAATATCAACGTGCGGAAACAAACTACAATCGCGCTCAAAAACTGCTCTACCAATCCATAGCACAGTCGATGGCCGTAAAATCATTGGGAATTGAAGACATTAACCTTAAAGGTTTATTGGCGAAGCAGTCGTACCAATTTAACAAAGACTACGAAGGACGTACCTATGATCCATACATCTACAATAGCCTGTATGACGCCATGGCAAATATCAATGGCAAAACATACAATACCATCGCCGGTATACACCGCAATTCGGTACGTTCCGTCGTTTTTGGACATTCGTCCAACCAAGTATACAGTACCGGGGCAGAGGGTAAGATCGTAGTCAGCCAGCTTAACCGGGAGAGTAACTCGGTCATATTGGAAAACAAGCATCGCAATAGGGTATTGAAAATTAGCGAAGACCAACGTTGGCTAGTAAATGCCAGTGATTCCGCTTTTATTCAAGTTGTGGACCTGGCTGGGGAGGGCACCAAGCCGCTGAAAATTGATGGCCATATGACCTATGTGAATGATATAGAAATGATACCGGGACAAAATCGCTTTGTTTCCGTAGGAGGTGATGGCCAAATGCGTATGAACGACCTGGAAAGTATGACCAGTCGATTGGTATTGAATACAACCAGTGAATACAAAGTGCTGGATGTGAGCCCAAAAGGAGATTTAGCCATTGGAGGTACCCTCGATGGATTGGTGATTTTAGTATCACTGGATGATTTTTCAGAGAGCGTCATCTTGAATTCACAAGGGAATCCTATCCATGCCGTAGCCTTTAACAATGATGGTAAATTAGTGGCGTGGGGAGATGAAGCGGGTATGATCAGCATTTACGACATCAAACAAAGAAAGGTAACGCGTGAATATAATGCCCACAAAGGAAGAGTTAGTGATTTGGAATTTAGCCCGGATGGTGGATTGCTGGCTGCCTGCAGCTTTGATGGTACTATACAGATGTGGGCATTGGATGAGTTGGATGAATTACCGATACAAATGACCGATAACGATGCGTATGTATGGGACATTGAATTCAGCCCGAACTCCGATTACCTTTTAGCGGCATGTGCCGATGGGGAGTTAAGAATATGGGCCACCAACCCGGCATTGATGGCCAACGAGATGTGCCAATTATTGAAGAGAAATATGAGCCGAGAAGAATGGGATACCTACGTAGGGCATGACATTCCCTTTGAGCACACTTGTGTCAATTTATTATTGAATAACTACTAGCAGTGAGAATAGGATATTTTTTTCCCCTCCTGGTCATTGCCTTGTTAATAGTGCCCAAGAGTATGGCCCAACAAATAAATTGTACCGAGACGCTGAATAGCGCTCGGGAAAACTTCGCCCAAGGGCGCCTTTACGGCATACCTGCTCTTCTCAAACCCTGTATAGATAACGGTTTCAATAAAAACCAAAAGATCCAGGCGTATTGGCTGCTCACGAGGACTTACTTGTACATAGATGATCCCATCAGCGCGGAAGATAGCTATTTAAAACTATTGAAATTAGACCCGGAGTATAAAGTAGATCAAGAGAAAGATCCTATCGAGATGGTCTACCTGGACCAAAAATTCACAACCACACCTATTTTTGTACTTTTCGTAAATGCCGGGTTCAACGTCACATGGGCGTCGGTTATTCATGATTACGGGGTTGGTAATACCAGGCTGTCCGATCAGAACTACCAAGGTGAGGTGGGCTTCCAGTTTGGGGCAGGCACAGAATGGAACATTTCAGACCATTGGAGCTTAGGGATGGAAATTAATCTCGCTAACCGCCGGTATACTTACACTAACAACCTTTTCGATGTTGACAACTTAGTATTTTCAGAAACCCAATTGAACTTGGACGTGCCTATATTTTTAAAGTACCGGGTGACCTATGATAAGATACAGCCTTTCATCTATTTTGGGTATGCCCAGCATATCTTGTTAAGGTCGGACGCAGAGGTAAGCCTTACTGACCGCGCAACTACAGGAGACGAAAATCTTACCGAATTCCCCGTGACAGGCCCACGAGAAAACCTCGACGAGCTAAGGGAGCGTCTTACCAGGTCACTGGTGGGAGGAATTGGATTTAACTATCGTTTTGGATACAATTACCTGCGATTTGATGCCAGGTATCAGCTTGGGTTGGAAAACATTATAGACATTAATAACCAGTACGCGGATGAAGATTTACTATACCGTTACGGTTTTGTAGACGATGATAAAAAGTTAAATGCACTGGCTGTGAGCATAGGTTTTGTGAAACCATTGTACAAACCAAGGAAGATCCGGAAGCCCCGTGCAAATTTCTTAAAGAGAATTTTTAAGTGAGATCGTATTGTAAAAGACATATTAAAGTTTTGTATGTCATTACTTACTTGGTAGGTATCGGCATGGTCATGTCATGTGAAACAAGTAGCAGCGTGGAGCCTCGTTTCGAAGACTATTTTATCAAATACCATGGCGGTGATGGTAACCAGGTGGGAGTTGCCCTGGTAGAGTACAATGATGGGTTTGTACTATTAGGCAACAGTACGCTCCTTAATGGTCGCTCCAAACTCTTTGTCGTTTACACGGATGCCCTGGGAAACGAAGTATGGTCCGATACTTTTGGAGGTGATTTAAGCGTGAATGCCGTAGATGTGGCCATTGATAACGACAACAACATAGTGATAGCCTCTAATATTGAAATAGCTCCTGGCGACCTGGACCTCATGTTCTTTAAGATTAACCCTAATGGAGAAAAACTAGATAGCTTAATATTTGGAGCCCCGGGTCATAGAGATGTAGCAAACAACCTATTGATAACCGCTAATGGTGACTACGTCATAACAGGCTACACGACCAATGTAGACAGAACAAAGCCAGGTTATGATCCAAACACAGATTTTGAAGATATATTGTCCATACGCGTGACCTCGGCTTTGGAATTGTACGAGCCCGCAAATTGGAGAAGGATTTACGGTTTTTCAGGGATCGACCGTGGAGTAGGATTAGTTCAAAAAGAGAACGGATCCTTTCTTTTTTTCGGTACAACGGACAGGATCCCAACGGGAAGCACACCCCCCCCAGAATTGAACATGTTCATGTTTCCTGCGGGATCCGACGGGGTGGCTACCTCTGCGTCGCCTTTTCAATGGTTCGGCAGCTCGCAGGCGGATGAAAATGGTGCGTCTATTTCGTCGACAGCTACCCAAGGTTTTGCTATGATTGGCACTTCGGAAGAATCCAATGCAACCACTAACCCTTTCTTTGTGGTGGTGGGCGCAAGTGATAACTTGATCAATAGTGCGCTGGTAAGCACGGTGAATAACGTAGAAAGCGTAGCTATAGTCCAAGATAACTTGGGAGGATTCTTGATATTAGGAAATGAACAGGTGAACAACGCTTCCAATATTTTTTTGGCCCGGACATCATTTAATGGCGTGTTAGAATGGAATCGATCTTTTGGCGGTACTGACAACGATTTCGCGGGGTCTCTCCTGGAGCTGCCGGATGGTGCCATTGTAATGGTAGGTACAATCCAATTAGAAAATCAAACAAAGTTAACATTGATAAAAACTACTTCACAAGGATTACTTTCTCCATGAATTCCTTTTCGGAAAAGGGTTACATAATATGTTGAAAATATATTTAAATTTATCTTCTACCATTTTATAAAGTGGGAATGAATAGGATGCCGTTGGACATGTTTAAAGTCTTGTTGTTCACGACGTTGATTGTGACGGCTCAATGGGCCAACGCGCAGGTTACAGTGACCCCGGCGACCACGATCAGCGACCTCTGCTTAGGCGGATCCTCCCAAGTCTTGAGCAATATTACCATAGCAGAAACAGCCAATAATGATTTTAATGATGCCGGGGGCACATTTATACTCCAAACCCCGGCTAATTTTGAATGGGCCAATGCAGGTACGGTCATAGTTTCTGGGACACAACTCGGTTTCGTAAGTGCCATGATCACTTCTCCTTCTACGCTGGAGCTAACTTTTAATAATGCCCCTGGCGGATCAGCAGAGTCTTTTACACTATCAGGGTTTGAGGTAAGAGCTGTGACAGCGACCGCCTCCGGGAATATAGTAAGGTCTGGAGGCACAATGACAGCCAATGGTAATGATCCCCCAGACGCTGTTAATCATGGTAGCCTGGCCAGTATTGGATCCCCGGCGATCACCGTCCAGCCATCAAATAGTACGATTTGTGAAGCAGGGAACACATCTTTCAGCGTTTCGGCTTCGGGCAGTGGTTTGACATATCAATGGCAAGTAAGTACCGACAATGGTGCTAGCTATGCCAACCTTGTAAATGGAGGTATTTACAGTAATGTGACCGCTGCATCCATGGATATCACAAGTGCAGGGTTGTCTGAGAATGGTAATTTTTACCGGGTCATCGTTTCCGGGACCTGTCCACCAGCGGTGACAAGCAATGTAGCGGTCTTGTCAGTACAAGGCATTCCGAGCATTAGTTCAAATCCGGCTAACGCGACGATCTGCGAGGGGAATACGACGAGCTTTAACGTATCGGCAACAGGCACCGGTTTAACGTACCAATGGCAGGAAAACAGCAGTGGTAGCTTTGTAAACGTGGCGGACGGCGGTGTGTACAGCGGTGCAACAAGCCCGACCTTAACCTTGACGGGCGTACCTTCGAGTTTCGATACCTATACCTACCGTGTAGTAGTCTCGGGGACGTGTACCCCTTCAGCAACCTCTACGGCCGGGACATTGACAGTGAACACGCTCCCAGTAGTAACATCAGACCCGTCGGATGTGACA
>JANQLQ010000288.1 GCA_028280565.1 Fulvivirga sp. | reverse complement strand
TCGGGCAGAACCCCTCTGAAATTTACATCAACTGCTAACACGCTTCAGCCTGTCTCAGTTATCCCGAAATCCTTAGCTTAATAGCATTGAGGCGTCCCTAAGGCGTCCCTTTGGGGCAAAGACGATAGAAGGATAGTTTTTTGTTCCTTTTCTCACGCGCAGTGAAATACTATCCTCTCTTCGGAGCTATAAAAGACTCCCTGGCAATTATTAAATCCTATCTCCTAATACATTCCCTTAAACTGACGGCTATTACGTTCCAAGAGTAACGGTTATCCTTGAGATCCCTGGCCGGCTTTTGTACAAATGTACGGGGTGATCAATCTTACACCGGCCGGAGGCCTAGGGATAGTCGTCACTCGGCCGTGGAGCCGAGCGACTGTTCCTTTTTCTAGAGTTGAGCTACTATTCTTAAGGCAATAGATAAAAACACTTCACTCCTCTAATATAGCCTTTATCTTTTCCAGCTTCTTGGTATACTGGTCATGCTCACGGAGCCGACGCTCACTGTGAGCCCAATAGAAGCATTCGCCCAGTTGGTGCAAGGCAAAACAGGTATCCTGCACCTCGTGGGTGGGGATCATTTCTTTTTCCAAGAAATGGAGGTAATAGACGGCCCGGTTCAGGTCACGGCTTACAGTGGCGTAGTCGCCTAAGTGTATGCCATTAATATGTTCAAAGAGGCTTTCGAGATCTTTCTTTTTTATGTTTTTCATGGATAAAGGGTTTGGGTTTGCGCACCTCCTCCTTTAAAAAGGCGATGCGTGGTACTGTTACTGTCCCCACTCGAGAAGATATTAATCATTTTAGATAATCCTAGTAAAGAATTTATTTATATAAGTGCAATATTTCTAGTTTTGTGTCAAACAATCATTCATGATGATGACGCGGCTCGGAGAGTACTTTGAGAAAAAGTCGATCAATAAGGCGGGGGTAGCTCGTAAAACTGGCATTAGCAAACAAAGGCTTAGCCAGTTATCGTTAAATAAAACGACAAAGCTGACCGTGGAAGAATTGTACTTGATATCCTTGGCACTTGATGTAAACCCACACGAGATCCTGGATTTTGTATGCCAAGACATGGCTCTGCCAGGTTAAAACGGGGGGTGACAGCTATCCTGTAGGCCCTGGGAAGCGGCTGCACTAGTGCGCTGGGTTGGTTATCATACCTCTACTGGCCGGGGACCGAGTGATAGGGGTTACTCGACTATAGGATCCGAGCTACTTTTGCAGGGAGGAAGACCTTCAACACACGATAATCAACGAACTCTTTTTTTCCACTTCCCCGGGTGTTGATTTGTATTAAATACCGATATCACGTCAATATCTTTCCCATGAATGACATAGAGGATCATGTATGGAAAACGTTTTATAACAAAAGCCCTTACTTTCTTTTTACAGCGGATACGATAAGTTTTAGGATTCCTGGTAGTCGCCTCTTTGGCCTGGTCAAGGATCTTCAAAAAGGATTTACCCAATCCCTCCTGCTTACGCTCATACCATAAATAACCATCTTCAACATCTAATTCCGCTTCATTTGATAGCTGGTAATTATAATGCATCCTTGGAACGCTTTCTTATACGTTCTTTCACAGTATCCCAGGAAGAAAAATGCATCTCACCAGCTTCATATTTTTCTAGCCGACTGTCTAATTCAGTTTTGTGAGCTTCACTTAGTTCATAATCATCACTGGAATACTCTTTTGCTATTGCATAAAGCATTTTGATGAGTTTAGTATCCCCTGATTCTATGTATTGATATAGTTCTTCTTTAAGCTGTGCTGCTCCCATGATAATTGCCTTTTGCACAAAATAACGATTATTCAACACTTTTGGATCACTTTGATGAAGGATATTGCTTCAATGGCTCTTAAAAACAGTCGCTTGCGTTTCGCAAGTGACGACTATCCTTAAGGCCTCCCGGCTGGGAAGCCAAACGACTGTTCTAAGGATGACATGGCCGTACCGCTGACCAGTATTAACGGGGAGCAAAGCGATGACTCCAGCGCCAGGCAGGTGCGGGACCGTGCCTATGCCTACCTGGAAAACCGCCGTAAACGGAATACGCGCCACGGGCCGGTATTAGCTCCGGGAGGAAATTTTATTTTGCTTGAAGTTATTTTAAAGCCTATTGGAGGAATATTATTTTGTTAGAAGATGGGGAAAACCTCGCTATGACCCATAATGAGATAAAAAATGCGCTTAAATGCCTATGGGGTTGCATAGAGCCTTCGATCTATGGGAAAGCGGGTTTCTACAAAGGGGTTCATTGGAGGGATCTCGCTTTTTTCACCGCCTGGTCTTGCGAGGTGCTCTATGATTTGGTATTCTTTGTCAAAAGCTGTGTAAAAAACCGCATTACAAATGCTACATACTACATCTTCGATGGCCCTGTTATTCTCGTTACAAACGAAAACGATTTGTTGTAGAGGCGATTCATCAATCGCCTCTACAACATAAACCGTATCCAATGATTTGCTTGCCTACTCCAGCAACCCATCCGCCGTCTCATTAAACTCCTTCACAAACTGGTCGTAGTAATGCCCTGTCCCCGGCCCGGTAAAACCCGTGTGGATCCTTCGTACCTCCCCGTCCCGGTCCACAAAGATGGTGGTAGGAAAAGCCAATACATGGTTGAGCATAGGCAACGTTTTTGCCGCCTCTTCTTTATCTTTCGTCCCTGCGATCACAAAATCATACTGGACGTCCCACTTCTCCTTCATTTTCAGCACACGATCACGGGCATACTCGAAATCATCCTTCGCCTCGTAGGCTAGTCCCAGGATCTCCACGCCACGATGGCGGTTCTCTTCGTACCATTTTTTGAGGAACTTGGTCTCATCCATACAGTTTGGGCACCAAGTGCCAAAAATAGCTAGGATGACCACCTTACCCTTATAATCTTCTAATGAAACCGGTTTACCTTCCAGGTCCGGGAACGTAAAGGCCAAGCCATTGTAACCGTCTTTGATGAAGGTCAAAGAATCCGCGTTAGGCAGGGCAGCATGCTCGTTCTTCACCGCTGTCCAGGTCTCATGCCATCGCTTACCCGACCAAAAATCACCGGAAAGCCGGTCTGCCGACGTCAGCTTGGTCTTAAATAAAAAAGCATGGCCACCGTCAAAAGTGCTTAACTTCATCTCATCACCGTCCACGGTCCCCTCCAAGTAGCGATAATCCCCGGTAGGGGTAAGGAAAGTACCCGTTACCGAGCTGCCCTTTTGTGAGAAAATGCCCACGGCTTCCGTAGTGTCCTGGTCTTCGTGATGCACAAAAGTGACCTCCCAGCTGCCGTTAAAATTTTTGGGTTCATTTTGTGCAGGAGGAAATCGGAAAGATGCGCCATGCACCGCTTCAAAAGAGATCACATAGTCATCTTCGTAATTTTTGGTCCAAGTGCCCACCATCCTGTCTTCCGTAATAGCGGCTTTGATATCAGCATCAAAAATATGCATAGGTATAAAAATGGAATCCCCTTCGATCTTGATCTCGTCCAATTCGATGCGTTCTTCGGCGTTAAGCAGGTATATCTTGACACCATTTTCTTGGACCACCTCAAAGTTAAGCGGCAGCTCATTATTTTGGACTTCTAAGACCCCGCGCCATAAGCCAGGTTTTAGCATTATGGGTTCATTATGTTGAGAACCACAGGAAACAATGAAAAGAATGTACAATAGTGACGGTATTCTCCGTAGTTTTAACATCGATTAGAATTTTCAAAGGTCTACAACAATGGCTTTGCAGGAATTGTTCAAAGGAACAAAAGTATTAGAACTTGCCTCTGTGCTGGCGGGGCCTAGCGTAGGGCAGTTTTTCGCCGAGTTAGGTGCAGAAGTGATCAAGATCGAAAACCCCAAAACACGCGGAGATGTTACCCGAAGCTGGCGAACCCCCGCGGAACATGAAGGAGACGTATCGGCTTATTTCTCGTGTACCAATTGGGGAAAACGATCCCTTAGTTTAGACATTTCTACTTCCGAAGGGGGCGAGATCTTTTACCAATTGACGAGGCAGAGCGATTTCGTGATCGCCAGCTATAAACCGGGCGATGCCGAAAAACTCGGGGTAGATTACCCAACCCTTTCTACCTTCAATAAAGAGCTCATCTATGGGGAGATCACCGGGTACGGCCCTGGAAATCCCAAAGTGGGTTATGATGCCGTGATCCAGGCGGAATCCGGCTTTATGTATATGAATGGAGAAATGAATAGCGCCCCCACGAAAATGCCTGTAGCGCTGATCGACATCCTGGCGGGGCATCAACTAAAAGAAGCAATGCTCCTGGCTTACATACAGCGGCTGAAAACAGGAAAAGGTGCCCACGTTAGCGTCTCACTGATCGACACGGCCTTGGCTTCCTTAGCCAACCAGGGGGCTAACTGGCTTACTACCGGGAATGAACCTCGGCGAAAAGGCTCAAAACATCCTAATATAGCCCCGTATGGAGATATCTTTACTACGCTGGATGATGTCCAGGTGATCTTGGCCGTAGGCACAAATACTCAATTTCAAAAACTTTGTGATATCCTGGGCTTGCATCATGTGCCTGGCGATGCGGATTTTTGCAACAACGCCGAGCGAGTAAAAAATCGTCAAAAACTTGACATCCTGCTAGAAGGCAAGATAAGGAAAATAAAAAGTGATATACTACTGGCGAAACTGGAAGTACACAAAGTGCCTGCAGGAAAGATCAACAAGGTCTCTGAAGCACTAGGTTTACCCGGCGCCCATAAGCTGATCATGGGTGATCGTGGTCCCAGCGGGCTAAGATCTTTCGTGGCCGAGGGATTACCAGTAAATTTCTCCCACTTTCTCCCACCACCAAAATTTGGTGAACATACCTATCCTATCCTCGGTGAAAAACTGGGTTTAACCGCCCTGGATATAGAAAACCTAGCTAAAAAGCATATTATTTAACCCTTTCAGTCTACCCTTAGATTCCTAGTTGGATTTCCATTCAACGTGTTTTTTGTGCTTTTACTTCCCATTTCGTGGGCTTCATTGTTAAAAAATGTTAAAAAGTGGTGTAAAGTGGTAGAAAGTGGTGGATTATGTCAGTTTTTTTTATATGTTTGAATATTAGAATACGAGTATACTATAGTCAATGACTTTTTTCACCAGTGAGTTTGAGTGTAAGATCGATGCGAAAGGCAGGCTGGTCCTTCCTGCAAAGATCAAAAGCACCCTTCCGGAATCTTCTGGTAATGAGCTGGTGATAAGAAAAGGTTTTGAGCCATGTTTGATCTTGTACCCGATGATAGAATTTAAAAAGCTCCATTCGAAGATAGCGGGCCTGAACGAGTTCAACCCGGAGTACAGGAAGATCCAGCGGCAGTTTTTCAGTGGCAGTTCCGTGGTGGAGTTGGATAATACGGGGCGGTTCTTGATCCCGAAGCCGATGATGAGCCATGCAAAGCTGGGTAAGGATGCCGTGGTAGTGGGTATGGGGAATAAAGTGGAGATCTGGGATCCCGCAATGTACAAAGAGCATGTAGGGGATGATCCGGCAGAGTTTTCGGCATTGGCACAAAAATATTTGGATGGACAATAACTAAGAAGTAGATGATTTATCCCGGTAGAAGGTATAAAAAGCTGAAAGTTTGGCAAAAGGCAATGCAAAAGGCAGCAGATATCTACAATGATATTCTTTATTGTTTCCCCGGCGCTGTAAAGCTAGGATTGAAACCACAGGTCTTTGATTTTATAATGCCCACGTATACATCGCGTGATATATTCTCAAACGAAACGAGATTAAAGCATGACTTAGAAGTAGCCTTAGTCTCAACTTTTGAGTTTGAAGCACAATTACTCTTAGCGAAGAGATTGGGGGTAGCAGATTCCAAAAAGTTGGAGCTCTTAACAAAACTGGTGTCCGAAGGGCAGCAGGGTTTGTGCAGTTTCGTGAAAAAACTAAATGCCTGAACATTGCCGCAGGAGGCGTATAGCTACCATAAGCCGGTAATGCTTAGAGAGTGCATGCAGGGATTGAATATTAAAGAAGATGGGATCTATATCGATCTTACTTTCGGAGGAGGCGGGCATGCCAAGGCGATTTTAGAGGAACTAACCACCGGCCATTTGTATGCATTTGACCAAGATGAAGATGCAAAATCAAATGCCGAGAAAATAAATAAAAGTTCTTTCACATTTATTGAAGCAAATTTCAGGTACCTAAAAAGGTACTTGAAAATGTATGGGATTAAAGAAGTAGATGGCATCCTAGCGGATTTGGGTATTTCATCTCATCAAATTGACGAGGCAGCAAGAGGGTTTTCTACCCGGTTTGATGCTGACCTGGACATGAGGATGGACCGGTCAGGGGAGTTTACGGCAAAGGCATTGGTAAATACCTACCCGGCAGAACAGTTGCAGGATGTGCTAGGGCGATATGGGGAGGTCAGGAATGCAAAAACATTGGCCCAGGCCATTACAGCGGCCCGGATCAATCGCGAGATCGGTACCGTGGAAGACCTAAAGCAAATTTTAAGCAGGTATGCTCCCAAAGGGAAGGAAAACCGGTACTACGCCCAGGTGTTCCAAGCGCTGCGGATAGAGGTGAACGATGAGATGACAGCATTGGAAGAAATGTTGGGGCAGGCAGTAGAACTTCTGAAGCCCGGGGGCAGGTTAGTGATCATGTCGTATCACTCACTGGAAGATCGGCCGGTAAAAAACTTTATTGCCAAAGGGAAGGCTAAGGGAGAAGTGGAAAAAGATTTTTATGGAAACATCACCAAACCCCTGGTAGCGGTGAACAGGAAACCCATAATAGCTTCAGCAGAAGAAATAAAAGAAAACAACAGGGCTAGGAGCGCTAAGCTCCGGGTAGCCGAAAAAAAATAATAATGGCAACAAATACATTTAAGATCAAAGAAAACACATCGAGAGGAAGCATATTCTCCCGGGTAGAAAATGTGCTGAAGATCAACGGTGTATTTGACTATGGACTGCCGGTCAAATATTTGCCCTATGTTCTTTTTGTGACCATAGTGGGTATTTTCTACATAGGAAACACGCACTATGCGGAGAAAAACACGAGGAAGATCGATAGGCTAAAAAAGGAGGTGGAAGACCTTAGGGCGGATTACACCACGTTGAAAGCAGACTATATGTACGCCAGCAAGCAATCTGAAGTAGCTAGAAAAGTACAAAAACTGGGAATAGAAGAAAGTTTAAGACCCCCTGAAAAGATCGTGATTGAAAAGTGAACATTAAAAAGTCCATATTATTACGTGTACGGGTGGCATTCTTGTTGGTCACGGTCTTTGCCGTGGCCGTAGTGGTAAAGGTGGGCCGTATCCAGTTCTCGGAAGGGGAAAAATGGAAAGAGATCGCTGACCAGATCAGCTTCCAGACCCGGGTAGTCAAGGCAACGCGGGGCAATATCTACTCGGACAATGGCAGCCTGCTGGCTACTGACCTTCCCTTTTACAAAGTCGCTTTTGACGCCACACGCCCCCCGGATGAAGCATTCAAAAAAGGGCTGGATTCCCTGGCCCTGTGCCTGTCTAGGCATTTTAAAGATAAGTCGGCAGAATCTTATAGAAGACTGCTGATCAATGCTAGGACTTCTGGCCGGCAGTATGTCGTGCTCAATAGGAAGCAGGTGGGGTACCAGGAAAAGAAAGGAATAGAAAAGTGGCCTATCTTTCGCCTCGGGCGCTTAAAAGGCGGGGTGATATTCGAAAAGGTCGACAAGCGATTTCGACCTTTTTCTAGTTTAGGACATCGTACCATAGGATTTATCAATGAAAATAAACGTGGCGCCGGCTTAGAATACAGTTTTGATGAACAACTGGCCGGGAAGGATGGAGAAGCGTTGTACCAAAAAATAGCCGGGGGCGGGTGGAAACCCCTCTACGATGGCAGCGAAGTAAAAACAGAGCACGGCTATGATATCGAAAGTACGGTAGATGTGAATTTGCAGGATGTGAGTGAAACTGCCCTGCTGCGTGCCCTGGAGTACCATGAGGCGGATTACGGTGTGGTAGCAGTGATGGAAGTAGCTACGGGAGAGGTCAAGGCCATCGTCAACCTGGAAAGAAATGCCAATGGCTATTACTACGAGCGTTATAACTACGCCGTAGGGGGGCTGATAGAGCCAGGGTCTACCTTCAAGCTTGCCACAATGATCGCACTGTTTGAAGAAGCCGGGATCAATATCTTTGATTCGGTAGATACCGGTAACGGGATACAGAAATTTTATAACAACACCGTTCGCGATCATGAAGAGGGGGGGTACGGTGTGGTTACCATCAAAACAGCGTTTGAGAAATCCTCCAACGTAGCTATGGCCAAGCTCTTAGACCAGCATTTTGGCCTCAAACCCGGGAAATTCTTGCAATACGTGGACAAGTTAGGCATGTCGCAGCCTTTGGGCCTCCAGATCATGGGGGAAGGGAAACCCAAGATCAAACGCCCGCAGGATAAGGATTGGAGTGGCATTACCTTGCCTTGGATGTCCTACGGGTATGGCTTAGAAATAACACCTATGCAGGTGCTAGCCCTATATAATGCAGTGGCGAATGACGGTACCATGATCCGGCCCGTTTTCGTGAAAAGAGTAAGAAAGGCAGATAAGGTGATCAAAGAATATGAGCCCGTGGTCCTGCGGGAAAGGATCTGCTCGGACCAGGCACTGGTAAGGCTCAGGGTATTGCTGGAAGGTGTCGTGGAAAATGGTACGGCTTCCAATATTAATAACGCGCATTATAAAATTGCCGGTAAGACCGGCACGGCCCAAATATTACAGGACGGCCGGTACACGAAGAAATATTACACTTCTTTCGTAGGTTATTTCCCGGCAGATAATCCAAAGTATAGTGCCATTGTATTGATCAAAAACCCCAAAGGGTGGAGGCAATATGGGAGTAATGTGGCTGCCCCGGTCTTCAAAGAAATTGCGGATAATATTTATGCCCGGAACATCGAAATACATGCTCCTATGGCCGCTGAATTTAAAGCAGAGCCCGGGATATTCCCCGTGATAAGGGCAGGGTATAAGCAAGACCTGAAGTTTTTATGCAATGAACTAGGAGTGTCAAATCATACCAATAGCGAGGGAGATTGGGTGCGTACCAGCATTGTTGGCAATTCAGTGGCTTGGAAAGGGAACACCCTTAAACTAGGCCAAACCCCAAATGTAAAAGGAATGACGCTAAGGGATGCACTGTACGTGTTAGAGCGTGCGGGCCTGACGGTGGTGATAAAAGGGAAGGGAAGAGTAATAGAACAGTCGTTGCCTGTAGGCAGGAAGGTTACGCAAGGGGACGAAATTTTAATTCAACTCGGTTAATGACAACGGTAAGGGACATATTATACAAAGTTTCGTTGGTATCTACCTTGGGAGACATGGAACGTAAGGTAGAAGCCATTGCTTTTGACTCCCGGGAAGTGAAACAGGGCACCCTTTTCGTGGCCGTTAGGGGCACACAGGTGGATGGTCATGCTTACATCAAGGCGGCCATAGACAATGGTGCCATGGTCGTGGTTTGTGAGGACTTACCCAAACATACGCAGTTGGGCATTACCTACGTGGCAGTAAAAGACAGCGCCGAAGCACTGGGCATAATCGCTTCTAACTATTATGGCAATCCCAGCGAAAAACTAAAACTCGTAGGGGTGACCGGTACCAATGGGAAGACCACCGTGGCTACCCTTTTATTCGACCTCTACAGGAAACTTGGATACTCTACCGGCCTGCTGTCCACGGTAAGTAACCGGATCGATAATAAAGTAATACCCGCCTCACATACCACCCCGGATGCCATTAGCTTAAATGCCACCTTGGCAGATATGGTGGAAAAAGGGTGTGATTACTGTTTTATGGAAGCCAGCTCACATGCTATTGACCAGCGCAGAATAGCAGGACTACTGTTTAAAGGTGCCATTTTTACAAATATCTCCCATGATCATCTGGACTATCACAAAACGTTTGATGCTTATATTAAAGCCAAAAAAAGGCTTTTTGATGATATGCCTTCACCCGGGTTTGCACTTTCCAATGTAGACGATAAGCGGGGCAGGATCATGTTACAGAATACGAAAGCTTCAAAGAATACCTATGCGCTAAAAAGTGCGGCAGAATTCCGGGCAAAGCTGGTAGCCAACACGTTACAAGGCCTCGAAATGGAAATCGAGGGCAGGAATGTCTGGTTTAAGCTCATTGGTGATTTTAATGCCTACAACCTGCTCGCTGTTTATGCGACTGCCGTATTGCTGGGAGAAGATCAAGACGAAGTGTTAAAGCAACTGTCCCTAATGGAAGGCGCCCCGGGCAGGTTCGAGCAGATCATTTCCAAGGCGGATGTTACCGCCATAGTGGATTATGCGCATACCCCGGATGCATTGAAAAATGTGTTGGAAACTATAAACCAGCTACGAACAGGCAATGAACAGGTCATCACCGTAGTAGGATGTGGCGGAAACAGGGACAAAGCAAAACGGCCATTAATGGCCTCAGTCGCTTGCAAGCTCAGTGATAAAGTCGTTCTGACCTCGGATAATCCACGGGATGAAGACCCCATAGAGATCATTAAAGACATGCAGGCAGGCGTAAGTCCCGCTGATTATAAGAAAACCGTGGTATTGGCAGACCGGGAAGAGGCCATTAAGACCGCTTGCCTGCTGGCAAGTAAAAAGGATATTATCCTGGTAGCGGGTAAAGGACACGAGTCGTACCAGGAAATAAAAGGAGTGAAGCACCCCTTTGACGATAAAGAAGTACTAGGAAGAATGTTAAACCTATTGGCAAACTGACCCATGTTATATTACTTTTTTGATTACCTGCAAAGAGAATTTAACCTGGTAGGGGCGGGAGTGTTCCAGTATATCTCCTTTAGGGCCGGTATGGCTGCTGTGATTTCACTGTTCATCACGATCTCCCTAGGGAAACAGATCATTAACATGCTCAGGAAGAAGCAGGTGGGTGAAACCATCCGGGACTTAGGTTTACATGGTCAAATGGAGAAAAAAGGGACACCTACTATGGGAGGCCTGATGATATTGAGTGGTATCCTAGTGCCGGTACTTTTGTTTGCCAGGCTGGACAACGTTTACGTGGTGTTATTGTTAGTGGCTACCATTGGCCTGGGGCTTATCGGTTTCATGGATGACTACATCAAAGTATTCAAAAAGAATAAAAAAGGACTGGCAGGCAAGTTTAAAATAGTAGGACAAATTACGATCGGGTTGATCGTAGGCCTGACCTTATATTTTAATGACGGGGTAGTGATCCGGGAGTATTCTGATGAAGTAATTGCCCAGGATGGAGAGGTGGTGAGGACTTATCAAGACGTAAAGTCCACCAAAACCACGGTACCTTTTTTGAAAAATAATGAGCTGGATTACGATAAGATCCTTCCTTTCCTGGGGCATGACCTTACCTGGATCATTTATGTGTTGATCGTGATATTTATTATAACAGCGGTATCTAACGGGGCCAACATCACCGATGGTATCGATGGGCTCGCCGCTGGTACCTCTGCAATTATTGGACTGACATTAGCAATATTCGCCTACTTATCTGGCCGTGTCGACTTCAGTGAATACCTGGATATCTTGCATATTCCGAATCTCGGTGAAGTAGTGATTTTTTGCACAGCCTTTGTAGGTGCATGCATCGGGTTTTTATGGTACAATAGCTACCCGGCGCAGGTATTTATGGGAGACACCGGGAGCTTAGCGCTAGGAGGTATTATCGCGGTTATTGCGGTGGCCGTTCGCAAAGAACTGATGATCCCACTGTTATGTGGTATTTTCTTGGTAGAGAATCTTTCGGTGGTTATGCAAGTAGCTTATTTTAAATACACCCGGAAGAAATATGGAGAGGGGCGGCGAATTTTTAGAATGGCTCCCCTGCATCATCATTATCAGAAAGTAGAATTACATGAATCGAAGATCGTGACACGTTTCTGGATCGTAGGGATCCTATTGGCGATTTTAAGCTTAGCTACTTTGAAACTTAGGTAAAAGGAACGATCCGTAGATCAAAATGAATATGAAATGAAGTAAGAAGTTAAGACAAAACAAAGAGTTCAAAACAACAAACATACATGTATAATCTATGCGATCTCTATAGTTGGATTTTTAATAAAATAAAGGTCATCTGCCTGGACCAGGTCAGTGCATTTGCCAGGTACCAAAGATCGCAGGTGATGGATGAAATTATTGTTCAACCTCAAATCGAAAACTTAGAATCAACAATCGACTAACCATATTAGGAGCAGGAGAAAGCGGAACAGGAGCTGCTTTACTGGCGAAAGCAAAAGGTTTCGATGTATTCGTATCCGACAATGGGATCATTGCGGATGAATACAAGCGTGAATTAGAAGCTGAAAGTATCCCTTTTGAGGAAAACAAACATTCCGAAGAGAAGATATTGGTTTCTCAGATCATCATCAAAAGTCCTGGTATCCCTTTCACAGTCCCCGTGGTGCAAAAAGCACTAGAACAGGGAGTGAGAGTGATCGATGAAATCGAATTTGCGGCGCACTACACCACGGCTAAGATCGTCGCCATCACCGGTACAAACGGAAAAACGACAACGACATTGCTTACGTATCATTTGCTGAAAGAAGCAGGACTGAAAGTGGGCTTGGCAGGTAATATAGGGCATAGCCTGGCGAAGCAAGTGATCGAAGACCGGTACGAGTTTTACGTAGTGGAGATCAGTAGCTTCCAATTAGAAAGTACATATACTTTTAAGCCCTACGTGGGAGTGATATTAAATATCACACCGGATCACATGGACCGGTACGAATACAAACTCCGCAACTATGTCAATGCGAAATTCAAGATCGCAGAGAACATGGACCAGGCGGATCATTTTATTTACTTTAAGGATAACCATGTCGTTCGAGACAAAATAGCCGATAGTTTGATCAAGGCGAATATTTACGCGATATCCTTGGAGGAGATAGCTTCTGCCCACCTTGAAAACGAGGACATGGTCTTTGAAGTGGGAGCTGGAGATGCACTGAAAATTAACCTTTCGGAAACCGTGCTGAAAGGCAAACATAACGCCATTAATATGATGGCGGCCGTGAAATCAGCGTTGATCTGCGGGGTTGATGATTCATCGGTTAAAGAGGGGCTAAAAACATTTCAGAACGCTCCCCACAGGCTGGAGTATGTAACTACGATCAACAATGTAGAGTTTGTAAATGATTCCAAAGCCACCAATGTGGATGCCGTGGGATATGCTTTGGACAGCTTTTCGCAATCGCTGGTGTGGATCGCCGGCGGTGTGGATAAAGGCAATAACTATGACCTCATTATGGAAATGGTCAACGAAAAGGTAAAAGCCTTGGTCTGCTTGGGTAAAGATAACAGCAAGTTGAGAGATGCCTTCCATGAGCAGATCATCAACCTGTTAGAAACCGGCAATATGAAGGATGCCGTTCGATCAGCGATGAACTACGCCGGTGAGCATGATGTGGTACTATTATCACCGGCCTGCGCCAGCTTCGACCTGTTCAACAATTACGAGGATCGTGGAGAGCAATTCAAGGCGGCAGTTTGGGAGCTAAAACAAGAATTTGAAAACCATGTACTGTCATGAAGGATAAAGTAAGAGCATGGGTAAATGAAAATTTGAAAGGTGACCCGGTCATCTGGACCGTGGTGTTGGCGCTATCGCTGATCAGTATTTTGGTGGTTTATAGTGCTACAGGTACGCTGGCATTTAAAAGAATGGTCCATCCCGAGGCGTATCTTCTCAAGCATACGGCCCTGGTGAGTATTGGCCTACTGTCCATGTGGTTAGCCCATAGGATCGACTATCGCTATTATTCAAAACTATCCAGGGTAGCCCTCTGGGTAAGTGTGCCTCTCTTGATCTACACGTTTACGAACGGGGTTAGCATTAACGATGCCTCACGGTGGATCCAGGTCCCCGTGATCAATGCTTCCTTCCAGCCGTCAGACTTGGCCAGCTTGGCGCTCATCACCAGCCTGGCCAGTATGTTATCCAAGCGCCAGCAAAATATACGGGATTTTAAAGAGTCGTTGATCCCTATTTTAATTTGGTGTGGCATCATATGCGGTTTGATCGCTTTAACGAATTTATCATCCGCTATACTCCTGTTTTTAACATGTATGCTGATCATGTTTATTGGCAGGGTACCCGTAAAATACCTGGCGATGCTGGTTTTTGTGGGCGCGATAGCGGGTGTAGGAGCTATAAAATTCGGTGTACGTGGAGACACTGCTAAAAATAGGATTGAGAGCTTTTTAAATGGAGACGAACTGCCGTTCCAAGCGAAACACGCACGGATAGCAGTGGCTACGGGAGGAATTTTCGGCAAAGGACCGGGCAAAAGCCAGCAACGCAACATCCTTCCACATCCTTATTCTGACTTTGTATATGCGATCATTATCGAAGAATATGGTATGGTAGGAGGAATAGTGGTCTTAGTGTTATACCTGGTTTTGTTGTACCGGGGGATGAAAGGGGTCATGAATAGTGAACGGGCCTTTGGGGGGCTACTGGCCGCCGGGCTGAGCTTGGCTATTGTACTCCAGGCCATGGTGAATATGGGAGTAGTCGTAGGATTAGGCCCGATAACAGGATTACCCCTGCCATTGATAAGCATGGGAGGTACGTCGCTTTTGTTCACCGGGATTTCGCTAGGTATTGTACTGAGCGTAAGCCGGGGAGAGGTAGACCATAACTGGACAAGAAATAGTAAAGAAATTAAAAACATGGCTCGTGCAGCTTAGCATGCTGTGCGTGGGCCAATAGGCATAGAATTTTAAACGGTTTTAAGGAAATAGAAAATAAAAAACCATATCGATTTGTCCTCAGTGGGGGAGGCACCGGCGGCCATATTTACCCGGCATTGGCAGTAGCCAATGAGATCAGGGTGAGGCAACCCGATGCCGAGATCTTATTTGTAGGCGCCAACGGTAAAATGGAAATGACCAAAGTACCGGAAGCCGGGTTTGAGATCGTAGGCCTCAACATCAGCGGGCTACAACGAAAGATCACGTTGAAAAACTTACTTTTTCCATTCAAAGTACTGTCCAGTTTTTTTTCAGCAAGGCAGATCTTAAGGAAATTCAAACCTGATGCAGTCGTAGGTTTTGGGGGGTATGCCAGTGGGCCGATCATGCTGGCCGCCAATGCAAAAAAGCTGCCTTCTATGATCCAGGAGCAAAACTCCTACGCCGGCATTACCAACAAGCGTTTAGGGAAGCAGGTGCGAAAAGTATGCGTAGCTTACGAGGGAATGGAAAAATATTTTCCTACAGAAAAGATCGTACTCACTGGCAACCCGGTCAGGAACGACATCTTAGACTTAGAAGATAAAAAACAAAAGGCACTCTCACATTTTGGATTGAAACAAGGGATACCGACGGTGCTTGTATTGGGGGGAAGCCTGGGAGCAAGAACCATTAATGACAGCATCATAGGCGACCTGCAGAAAGTGATCGATGCCGGGGTCCAACTGGTGTGGCAGACAGGAAAATTCTATTACCAAGAAATGAAAACCTTGGCGAAAGACCTCGAATTAGGGAATATCAGGATCCTTGAGTTTATCAGTGAAATGGACTTAGCGTATGCCGTGGCCGATGTCGTGGTCTCACGGGCAGGTGCCTTATCCATCTCGGAACTGTGCCTCGTAGGTAAGCCGGTCATATTTGTGCCTTCTCCTAATGTAGCGGAGGATCACCAAACGAAAAATGCGCAGGCCCTTACGCAAAAGGAAGCGGCATTACTAGTGAAAGATGTTAAAGCAAAAGAATTTTTAGTTTCCACCGCACTGGACCTGCTGAAAAATAATGAAAAAAAAGAAGTGTTAGCGGCCAATATCAAGGCGTTAGGACGACCAAAAGCAACGAAAGATATTGTAAACGAATTGATGACGCTAGTGGATTGAAAACTTGGGACTACGATAGTGCATACTTTATAGGCATCGGGGGTATAGGGATGAGTGCCTTAGCCCGCTGGTTCAAAACTAACGGCTATTTTGTAGCAGGCTATGACCGTGTGTCGACTGCTTTGACACGGCAGTTGGAAGAGGAAGGTATTGATGTTCACTATGAAGATGATGTTCAACGTATACCCGGTCAAGTAACGAAAGGCAGGTGCCTGCTGGTTATCACTCCTGCCATACCCAGGTCGCATAAGGAACTTAATTATTTGCAAGAAAAAGGGTTTGTACCTTATAAAAGATCGCAAATACTGGGGATGATCTCCCGGGACTTCAACACGGTGGCCGTAGCAGGAACACACGGTAAAACCACCACCTCCTCTATGATCGCCCATATCTTGAAACACTCAGGCCTGGACATAACGGCATTTTTAGGAGGCATAGCCGCCAACTATGATTCAAACTTTATTGCCAACGATGGCCCCGGGGCTATTGCCGTGGTGGAAGCGGACGAATTTGATCGTTCATTCCTCACCCTTTACCCCGACATTGCCGTGGTCACTTCCACGGATGCCGATCACCTAGACATTTATGGAGATGCAAATAGCTTAAAAGAGTCATTCAAAACTTTTATAGGACAAATAAAGAAAGCTGGGAAGCTTTTCGTAGCTGAACGTATCGCTTCCGAGCTAATCGAAAATAACAACACAAGACCAACTAAAACCTATGGCATAGACCGGGGACAACTTTTCGCCAGCAATATTACCATTGAAGATGGATTTTTTGTATTCGACTATTGTGACGAGCAGTACAACATTGAGAAGATCTCGCTTGGTGTCCCCGGTTTTCATAACGTGGAAAATGCCATAGCCGCTATAGCGGTATGCCTTGAGCTGGGAGTCACCCCGGGACAGGCCAAAGCCGGGATGGAGTCTTACCGGGGCGTGAAAAGGCGGTTTGAGTATATCCTTCGTTCTGATAAACTGGTCTTCGTAGATGACTATGCCCATCATCCTGTTGAAATTGAGTCCTTCTTGAGGTCGCTGAAAGCACTCTACCCCGGTAAGAAAATTACAGCCATTTTCCAGCCGCACCTGTACACGCGTACACGAGATTTTGTGGATGGATTTGCAAGCAGCCTGGCCCTGGCAGACGAGCTGATCTTACTCGATATCTATCCCGCCCGTGAAGAACCTATCGAAGGTGTCACCTCTTCGCTCATTTATGATAAAGTGACCGTCAATGCCAAGATTTTGATCCAAAAAGAAGAGCTTTTAGACCTAGTGGCATCCAAGGAGTTTGATGTGGTAGCTACGATCGGCGCAGGTGACATTGACCAACTGGTACAGCCGATGAAAGAACAATTAGAAAGGAGGTATCATGTGGGGTAAGCTAAAAAGTTACAAGGCAATTACGCTCATCGTAATAAGCATTGTCATGTGTATAACCATAGCTTTTTCGGAAAGAGAAAGAAAGGATGATACATGCCATGACATCATCATTTATATTGATAATCAATACGAAAACTTCTTTATCGATGAGCAGGACGTGTTGGACCTAATGACAGAAAACGGTCTTCACGTTATCAGGGGCACGAGTTTTGAAGAGCTAGACCTTAAAACTATAGAAGAGCGGGTCAAGAAAGAGCGCTTCATTAAAAACGCCGAGATATTCAAGGATATAAAGGGAAACATAGTGGTTAATGCCGAATTAAGGAGGCCCTTTGCTAGGATCATACAACAAAGAGGCCCGGGTGCTTTTATCGCGTTAGACGGGGCTATTCTTCCTATTTCTACAAAATTTGCTACGCGAACTATGCTCATTTCCGGGGAATATACCTCCGAACTGGTGAAAAACGATCTCAATGAAACCGAAGAAGGGCGTAAGCTATTTGAGCTTTTGAAATTCATTCATCAAGAGCAGTTTTGGAAAGCGCAGGTCGCTGAATTAGATATTAATAACAAAATGGAGATCACGATCTACCCCCAAGTGACAAAACAAGTTGTAGAGTTTGGGCAAGCGGAAAACATCGAAGACAAATTCCGGCGACTAAAAGTATTCTATAAACAAATACTGCCCCGTAAAGGGTGGAATGTCTACAGCAGGGTGAATCTTAAATACAAAGACCAAGTCATAGCAGAATAAACCCTATGTATACGGAATAAAGAAATTGTAACTGTAATAACAACCACTAACAAAAATAATTTACAACCATGGAAAGTGACAAAATCGTAGTAGGGCTTGACATAGGGACTACCAAGATCTGTGCGATCGTAGGTCGCAAGAACGAGTTTGGGAAGTTGGAGGTCCTCGGGATGGGGAAAGCGGAATCGGATGGCGTTATTCGAGGGATAGTAACCAATATCGATAAAACCGTTGCGGCTATTGAAAAGGCCGTGAAAGAAGCGGAAGACCAGTCAGGGATCGACATTCGTGTGGTAAACGTAGGCATTGCCGGTCAGCATATTAAAAGCTCTATACATCACGGCAGTATTACACGTGATACTAGCGATGATGAGATCACGATTGAAGATATCAACCGGCTGAATAACGACATGTATCGTATTGTGATCCCCCCGGGCAGCGAGATCATTCACGTGATGCCCCAGGATTATACGGTAGACTATGAAGACGGTATCAAAGACCCGGTAGGAATGTCCGGGGTAAAGCTAGAGGCAGATTTCCATGTGATAACGGCCCAGACCAATGCCATTAACAACATTAACAAATGCGTACGAAGAGCCGGGCTAGAGATAGAAAACCTGATCTTGGAGCCCCTCGCATCTAGTTTAGCCGTGCTTAGCGATGAGGAAAAGGAAGCGGGAATATGCCTGGTTGATATAGGAGGTGGAACCACTGATATCGCAATTTTCCATGATAATATCATCCGACATACCGCGGTGATCCCTTTTGGCGGCAATATTATCACTTCAGATATCAAACAAGGGTGTATGGTCATGCAACACCAAGCCGAGCTGCTGAAAACAAAATTTGGAAAGGCCATAGCGGAAGAAGCAAGCCCGAATGAGATCGTTTCTATCCCGGGTATTCGGAATCGTGCGCCGAAAGAGATATCGGTCAAAAATTTGGCCCATATCATAGAAGCCCGGATGGAGGAGATCATAGAGTTAGCACATACGGAGGTAATAACCTCGGGGTATGAAAATAAGATGGCCGGGGGGATCGTCATCACCGGTGGAGGGTCACAGCTCAGCAGCTTGAAACAACTCGTAGAGTACATGACAGGTATGGACGCCCGTATCGGCTATCCTAACGAACATTTAGGGCGTAGTAAAATGGATGCGGTAAAAAGCCCTATGTATGCCACTTCAGTGGGCTTAGTACTGTCAGGGTTCAGGGCATTGGATGAACGTGAGAATCGCTACAACGAATCCCGAAACAGCAAGGGCCACGTTTCTAAGAGAAAAGAGTCTGCTGGTGATTTCTTTTCTAAGATCTTGAATAAAACCAAGGGTTTGCTCATTGATGATTTTGAAAATAAGGGGGATTACTAATGCGTAATCATGCGTAAGAGAGCGAAAACAAGTAAGACAACCACTAAAAATAAAGATAGTTATGACTGAAAATGCGTATTCATTTGATTTGCCGAAACACCATAAATCGATCATCAAGGTGATCGGGATCGGTGGCGGCGGTAGCAATGCAGTCAACCACATGTTTAACCAAGGCATCAAAGATGTTGAATTCATTGTGTGTAATACTGATTCCCAGGCGCTCAAATCAAGCGCTGTGCCGGGGAAGCTCCAGATAGGCGTAAACCTTACCGAGGGCTTAGGAGCTGGGGCTAATCCTGAAGTAGGAAAAAATGCGGCCTTAGAAAGCCGGGAAGACATCCGAGATTTATTGGGTAACGATACCAAAATGATCTTTATTACCGCGGGGATGGGAGGTGGTACCGGGACAGGCGCTGCCCCAGTGATTGCCAAAATAGCCAAGGAAATGGACATCCTCACGGTGGGGATCGTGACGGCTCCCTTCGGCTTCGAAGGGAAGAAGAAAATGGCGCAGGCCCAAGAAGGCATTGATGAACTCAAAAGCAACTGTGACACGGTACTTGTAATTCTTAATGATAAACTTAGGGAGATCCATGGGAATTTATCTATAGGCAATGCATTTGCACAAGCGGACAATATACTCACCACGGCTGCCAAAGGGATCGCCGAGATCATAACGGTAGCCGGTTATGTCAATGTGGATTTCCAAGATGTAAGGACGGTCATGCTCGATGCCGGGGCCGCGGTCATGGGATCGGCACAAACCAAGGGCGAAAACCGGGCAAGAAAGGCCGCAGAAGAAGCACTGGCCTCGCCTTTGTTAGATAACCGTGATATACTAGGAGCCCAGAAAATACTACTTTCGATTATTTCCGGTGAGCAGGCCGAGTTACAAATGGACGAGCTTACGGAGATCACCGAGTACATCCAAGACCAGGCCGGGGATGATGCAGAGGTGATATTTGGCCATGGTGTAGACCCTGACCTTGAAGATAGTATCAGGGTGACCGTCATAGCTACGGGTTTTGATAAGAATCCTACGGTCTCAGCTCCGAAAAGAGACGACAATAAAACGGTGTACGACCTTGAGTCTAACCAGCAGATCCATCTTTTCGAAGTGGACAATCCTGCAAACCGCCCCGATGACCTGGTAAAAAAAGAAAGAGAAACGGAGGAACCTGGGAAACCAACACCGCAGGATAGGGGGTATTCCTTTGCCAACCCTATGAACGAAGACCCTGGTGACCCTGGGGAGGAAGGTCTGTTTTCAGAGTTAGAAGAAGAATTCGAGATCTTGGATGAAGGCAATGCCGATCAACTCATTAACGATCAAGGCATGATGGATATCAAAAGTACACGGGATAGGTTACAGCAACGAGCACATGAACGTCTTCAAAAATTAAGGGGACTGAACAAAGCGGAGATGAATGCCGATGAATTTAAGGAAAAGCTGGATGTGCCAGCATATTTGAGGAAGGACGTCAAGCTTCAAAATGTGCCTCACTCGTCAGAGCCACATGTGTCCAAATATAATTTGAATGATGATAACCAGATTTTAGGTAATAATAAGTTTTTACATGACAATGTAGATTGATCATAAAGGGCTAGTTGGCATCTATAGCTCTTAAACCGGCTTACATTCCAAATTCGTAGTGGTTGTTGGTTGTAAATTTTTTGGTCGGTGCCAAGATGCCAATATTTTTTCAGCTAAGCCCCCATGGTGCGCCATGGGGGCTTTTGATTTATGAGGATTTTCTAAGAGCTATTTTTGAAGAATATGAAGCAGGACTGCTTTCCTCCCTGCATTTTAGGATTGAAAAAGTATAACTCATGTTGGATGCGAATGGAAAACGCCCCTATTTGCTTTAGCCATAAGGCGTTCGATCCCATGCATAAACTTAAGAAAACAACACGTATTCCTATCCCCCAGTCGATCAGCCTATTTAGCATAAGCAACGGATCTCATTTCACGAATAACGGTCACCTTAATCTGCCCGGGGTACTGCATGTCCTTTTCGATCTTTTGGGAGATATCAAAAGATAACTGCCCGGCCCTATCGTCGGTAACGCTTTCCGCATCTACCATTACTCTTAGCTCACGACCAGCTTGTATCGCGTAACACTTATTCACACCGTCGAAGCTTAACGCCAGGTCCTCAAGCTCTTTCAGGCGCTTAATGTAGCTTTCCATAACCTCACGCCGAGCCCCCGGGCGAGCCCCGGATATGGCATCGCATGCTTGTACAATAGGGGATACTAAACTGGTCATCTCTATTTCATCGTGATGCGCTCCTATGGCATTACACACCACGGGGTGCTCTTTGTATTTTTTGGCCAGCTCCATACCTAGGATAGCATGTGGCTTTTCAGGTTCTTCCGGCCATACTTTGCCAATATCATGGAGCAGTCCCGCACGTTTTGCCTGCTTGGGATTTACCCCTATTTCAGAAGCCATAGTAGCACACAAATTCGCTACTTCCCGGGAGTGCTGTAAAAGATTTTGACCGTAAGAGGAACGAAAACGCATTCTTCCTACCATTTTTATAAGCTCTGGGTGCAATCCATGGATGCCGAGGTCGATTGCTGTTCTTTCCCCGATCTCTACGATCTCCTCTTCGATATTTTTCCGGGTTTTGGTGACAATCTCTTCTATCCTGGCGGGATGGATCCTTCCATCTACTACCAACCGATGCAATGATAACCTGGCAATCTCTCTGCGTACCGGGTCAAAACCGGAGATAATAATAGCTTCGGGCGTATCGTCTACGATGATCTCCACACCGGTAGCTGCTTCGAGTGCTCGAATATTCCTGCCTTCTCTCCCTATTATCTTACCTTTTATGTCATCGCTTTCGATGTTGAACACCGAAACACAGTTTTCTATGGCATGTTCGGTGGCGGTGCGCTGTATGGTTTCTACGACTAATTTTTTCGCCTCCTTGGTTGCCGTGAGTTTAGCTTCTTCAAGGATATCTTTAATAAAGGAGGATGCCCTGGATTCAGCTTCGGTTTTCATAGATTCGGTAAGCTGTTCGCGCGCTTCTTCTGCCGTTAGATTGGAGATCTTTTCTAGTATGGATACCTTCTGCTGGTTAAACTTGTCCAGTTCAGCTTTTTTCTTGTTTACTAACTCAAGTTGGGCAGTGAGCTTTTCCTTCAGGGCCTCTAATTCTGATTCCTTTCTATTGACTTTTTCAAATTCCTTGGATAAGTGTTGTTCTCTTTGTTTGAGCTTATTTTCATTCGAGACGATCTGGTTTTTCTTTCTTGCTGCCTCCTCTTCAAATTCTGATTTTAGTTTTAAAAACTTCTCCTTCGCTTCTAAGATCTTGTCTTTTTTAATGTTTTCAGCGGAGATCTCCGCTTCTTTAATTATTAGTTTCGCCTTTTCCTCTAGCTCAATTTCTTTAGCCTTATTTGCTTTCGCTATGAGTGTTCTTCCGACAAAAACACCCAATCCTAAGGCTACCACCCCAGTGATAACCAAATAAATCATTAACGAGTCCATTCCTTCTGTTTTATAAAGTTTTTCTTTCGAGGGGATGGGTCTTAATGACTTTGGTACCGACAGATTATATTACCTTCCTAATATGACAATCTGGTATAGAACCATTATGTATGGTTGTATAATTATCAAAATCGAACACACCCCTATATGAAATTGATGCAGGAATAGAACCATAAGAATCGAGATATGGAGCAACGCCTGGTTATAGAGATTGGCTGATGAGCTTGTTGAGGTATTCAATTTTTTCGACCGTAGCAACATCATCGGAATCGAATTGTTTCTCTTCGATCTCCATTTTGTCCACTAGGCTATCAAATGCCACCATAGCCAATAGGTCTTGGTTATCGTTAATGCCGAACCGCTCCCTGTAGGATCTTATTCTCTCGTTGATCTGCTTGCCGGCGTTCCTTACCCTTTCTTCATCTTCCGGTTTTACTTTCATTGGGTATTCCCTGTCGGCAATTTTGATTTTAATGGAGAGTACATCCATTCAGATCATCTTTATTTGCTTAAGTGTGCAATACACTTATCAATCTCTTTAATATAATCGTCAATCTTTCTCTTCAACTCAGAAGAATCTTCTCCTTCATCTATTTCATTCACAATTTTACTAATTTTAATCTTATTTTGAAAGTTGAAGATTTGCTCGTCTTTTACTTTGATCAAGGATCTTAATTCTTCATTTTCTCCTATTAGGGCCAGGTTTTGGTTTTTAATGGAATTGTATTCGTTGAGCAATAAAGTAAGTTTGCGTTCTAGGGTGGCTAATTTTGTTTTTAATAGGTCCTGGCTCATTTTATTTTCTTATTAATGCCCCTAGTTCGGTTTCGAAAGAAGACATCATTTTACTCATAACACGATCAATGACCTTATCCGTTAAGGTCTTTCCTTGATCCTGTAAGATAAAACTGATAGCGTAGGCCTTTTTGTCCGTACCGATGCTCTCACCTTCGTATACATCAAATACTTGCAGCGAACGCAACAATTGCCGGTCACTTTTTTTGGCTATCGCTTTAATATCTTCAAAAGTTATACTCTTGTCAATGACCAAAGATAGGTCACGACGTACTTCAGGGAATTTGGATACTTCTCTATATACTATATTATTATTTGTATTCATTAAAAGCAAGTCCCAGTCGACATCAGCGTAAAAAACATCTTGTTTTATGCCTATTTCTTGTAACACGGAATTATTAAGCTTTCCATAGGTAACCATTACCTTACCTTTATGTATTGCCTTTAATGCAAAGTCATAAGGATACTGATGAATGACAGTCGTCTCCAATTTCAAATCGATAAGGCGGTCTATTATAAGTTTAACCGTAGCGGATAAATCGTGGAACGTAACTTTTCGTTTTTGGCTGTTCCAGTTTTCAGGCTCAAAACTTCCGGTTAAGTAAATCGCTAGTCGATTTTTTTCGGTATATCCATCTTTATCTTTGAAGTAGTTTTTACCAAATTCATATAACCTCAGGTCAGCTTGTTTCCTATTAATGTTATACGCTAACACTTCCAGGCCACTATACAACAACGATTGTCGGAGTACACCAAGCTCTTCGCTCAGTTTGTTAAGTATACCAATACTACGCTGCTCATCGAGATCCGAGGCGTTCTCTGCATAGGAGGGCTTAGTCAGCGAATTTGTAAGTATCTCGTAAAAGCCATTGGATGCCAGCATGTCCGAAACAGACTTTTGCAGTTTATTCACATCTTTAGACGGAAACTCGGCCAAAAAATCACTATTAAAACTGCCAGGTAAATGAATATTATTCAGACCGTAAATACGGAGTATTTCTTCAGCAATATCAGCCTCACGTTGTACATCTACGCGGTAGGGGGGAACAGAGGCCATGAAACTCTCTTTTGTTTTATTTTTTATTTCAATGTCCAAGGATTCTAATATATGGAAGATTTTGGCAGGGTCTAGAGCTATACCTAGCAAACGATTGATGTTTTTAAAATAAACTTCAACTTCGAAGTTTTGTATTTCACTAGGGTAGATATCCACAATATCTGAAGATATAGCACCCCCTGCTAACTCTTTGATCAAGAGTGTAGCCCTCTTCAATGCATAGACGGTCATCCGGGGGTCGGTCCCGCGTTCGTACCGGAAGGATGCATCTGTTTTGAGTTGATGTCTTGCGGCCGTTTTGCGAATAAAATCAGGGTTAAAGTAAGCACTCTCCAAAAAGATGTTTTTGGTAGAGCTTTTGATTCCGGAGTGAATTCCTCCAAATACACCGGCGATACACATACCTTCGGATTCACCATTGCATATCATAAGGTCATTAGGGTCGAGCTTACGCTCTTTTTCATCCAAGGTGGTAAAAGTGCTTCCTGTAGGTAAAGTTTTCACAAGAACCGTATCTCCCTTGATCTCATCAGCATCAAAAGCATGAAGCGGTTGGCCTACCTCCATCATAACAAAATTGGTGATATCCACGATGTTGTTGATCGGGCTAAGACCAACGGCTTTTAGTCTTTTCTTAAGCCAGTCGGGAGATTCTTCCACCGATACCCCGCTAATAGTGACCCCGGAATACCGGGGACAAGCGCTAACATTCTCTACCTTAACATTTATAGATCGTTGAAGATTATCCACCTCAAACTCGTCTACGTTCGGCCATGTAATGGGTCTATTCAATACCGCTTTAAGGTCACGCGCAGTACCAATATGAGAAGTTGCATCAGCCCTGTTCGGGGTCAAACCAATTTCGAAGATTTGGTCAGGTTGGATCTTAAAAAAGTCAGCCGCTGGTGTACCATTGGGTAAATCAGT
This sequence comes from Fulvivirga sp., assembly GCA_028280565.1. Lineage (GTDB taxonomy): Bacteria > Bacteroidota > Bacteroidia > Cytophagales > Cyclobacteriaceae > Fulvivirga. The sequence goes on along the minus strand of JANQLQ010000288.1, from coordinate 31,517 downwards.
ATTTAAGACCATGATGCCATCATGGCTGTTTCCCATACCTATTTCGTCCTCCGCACAGATCATACCTTCCGATACTTCACCCCTGATCTTCGCTTTTTTGATCTTAAATGGCTCATGACCTACAGGATAGAGAGTACTGCCAACAGTGGCTACAACTACTTTTTGCCCAGTGGCTACATTAGGGGCACCACACACAATCGGCGACGGTTGTTCAAGCCCAATGTCAACGGTAGTGATTTTTAACTTATCCGCATTGGGGTGCTTTTCACAGGTCAAAACTTCTCCGATTACCATTCCTTTCAAACTGCCCTCTACAGGCTCAAATTCATGCAAACCTTCTACTTCTAAGCCAGTATTAGTAAGTATTTCTGCTAATTTTAGAGGAGACTCTTGTATTTCGATGTAGTCTTTGATCCAGTCTAAAGAAATTTTCATATGCCGAGATAAACTAAAATATTAAAGTTTGCAAAGTTAAATATTTAAACTCGTATCCTGTATTAGGATGGGTTATGAAAGTTCAAAATGCAATAAGATCCAGTATTTCGGGTTATTTTGCCAAGGTAGCATGGTCTACCACCGCAGTGAGTGCCCAAATGGATCTGGGTCAAACGTTAACGGTATTGGAGATGGTATCGAAGCCTCCTAACTAAAATGTTTAAATTCATCTCACAGCAATGTGTTTTTTACGAAAGATATTTAGTGAGGGGCGTAGGTTTTCTCCCCTGCTTTGATGGCTACATCTAACAGGTTTTCCCTAGGAGGTAAGGGGCAACTGAACACGTCGGAGTAGGCGCAGTAGGGATTGTAGGCAAGATTAAAATCTAAGGTGATGGTATTCCCGCCAAAATGTTCTACATCAAGATATCGGCCAGCGCCATAGGTTTCAATAGCACTGGTTTCATCTCCAAAAGCTAAGAATAGGACGTCTTCAGAAACATTTTCTAAGATTAGCAATTTGTGGTCTTTGCCATCTAAATTAAATTGAGCGAACCCGTATTCTAAATATTGCTCTTCCTTACCGTCATTCGTGGCGAGCGTCCTAATGGCTGGATTTTCAACTTTTTCAAAACGGCCCTTGACTTTATAATTCATGTCGGGAGGGTAATACTTTAACCCGCCATATTTGAGACTATCGATCACAAAAGGAGATTCGGAAGAATACTTCATAAACCTCTCTTGTTCATCCCTTTCTTTATAAAGAAACTCTGAATATTCTTCGGGTGAGTGATCTCCAAGGGTTGAATAAACAAAAATAACCCCTAAGACAATGAAGACTGAAGCGGCTATGATTCTATTTCTGTTCATAGATCAGAGTAAATTTTCATCTGCAAAACTAAAATATCCATCTTCTGTAAAGATAATATGGTCTAGTAAAGAAATTTCCAATGCCCTGCCGGCTTCTTTCATTTTTTTAGTGAGCAGTTTATCGGCATGACTGGGCTGGCGGTTACCGGAAGGATGGTTATGAACTAAGATGACGCTCGAAGCAAGCTCTTCTAAGGCGGCTTTAAATATAAGTTTCGGATCAGCTACTGTGCCCGATACTCCACCACTACTGACAATTTGTTTTTTAATAACAGAATTTCCCCTGTTAAGTAATAGGCACCAAAACTCTTCATGGGCCAAATCCATTAATTCTGATTTCATTAGGATATAGGCATCTTTACTGCATGAGATTTTTGGCTTTTTTTCAATGTCCGCTTCTTTTCTTCGCCTTCCAAGTTCCATGGCTGAGACAATACCAACTGCTTTTGCCTCTCCTATTCCTTTAAACTTCATGAGATCTTTAACCGTGAGTTTGGCTAGGTGGTTAAGATTATTGCCGATAGAGTTGAGTATGCCCTTGGAAACATCCACGGCGCTGCATGAAGGGGTGCCTGAACCGATGATTGCTGCTATTAATTCAGCCTCGGAAAGTGCTGCTTTACCTTTGAGCACTAGTTTTTCCCGGGGACGGTCTTCTTCTGCCCAGCTTTTAATGTCTAAACTATAGGTGCTTTCCATAAACCTGGCTTTATCATTTAGTAAATACTAATTTATTTAGTAAATTTCAAATTTAATAAAAAAAGCCCGATAACTTTTTAAAAAGTTTACCGGGCCCCAGTTTTTTCAATAAAAATCGGCTTATGCCAAGCTATTCACGTATTTAGTCAATTTTGATTTATTGTTGGCAGCTTTGTTTTTATGGATGATATTCTTTTTTGCCAGTTTGTCGATCATGGACGTCACTGTTTTCAACAGCTCCGTAGCTTCACTTTTATCGGTAGTCTGCTTTAACTTTTTAATAAAAGTTCGAGTGGTTTTATGTTGATACCTATTCCTTAATCTCTTAGCATTGTTGGACCTAATCCGTTTTAACGCCGACCTATGATTTGCCATATTGGATATTTATTCAACTACTCTTTTAATTTCAGAGTGCAAAGATAAGGCTATTTATACTATTTACAAAGCCACTTTTTTAAAAGTTGGAGAGGATTCTAGTAATTGAATGACATGAAGCAATATATTGTATTATTTTTTCTTCTCATCTCTAGGCCTTTGGAAGCCAATGTCTGGGGGTTTTACGCGCATCAGTTGATTAACAGGATGGCCGTATTTTCTCTTCCAGCAGAGATGATTGGTTTTTACAAGCATAATATTCAATACATAACGGAAAATGCGGTAAACCCGGATCGCAGGCGATATGCCGTAAAGGATGAGGCGGCTCGTCATTATATAGATGCAGAAGCTTACGGGGACAGTTCCTTATATAAATTACCGAGGTACTGGAACGAGGCACTAAAAGAATATCCAGCCGATACACTAAACGAGTATGGAATTGTGCCATGGCATGTGAACAGGATACGGCATAGGCTTACAGATGCCATGCAGGTCATGGATGCCTCGGCCATTTTACGGTTATCGGCAGATCTAGGACATTACATCGCGGATGCTAACGTACCCCTTCATACCACTGCTAATTACAATGGACAATTGACCAACCAACATGGCATCCATGGTCTTTGGGAATCAAGATTGACCGAGCTGTTTGCCAAGGAATATAACTTTTTTGTTGGTAAGGCAACCTATCTTGATGATCCTCAATTAGAAATATGGTCCGCGGTGATCCGGGCCCATGAGTGCCTTGATGCGGTGTTTGGCATAGAAAAAGAGTTAACCGAAAAATTTGACCCGGATAAAAAGTACTCCTTTGAAAGCCGGGGCAACCAAACCATAAAAGTTTATTCCTATTCTTTTTCGGAGGCTTACCATACTGCCTTGCAGGGTATGGTTGAACAGCAAATGGTACAGTCCGTCAAAATGGTGGCAGACTTTTGGTACACATGTTGGGTAAATGCCGGGCAACCTGGTCTAGATAAGCTGATTGATTTTGAGTTTTCCAAGGAGGAACTGGACCTGCGGAAAAAAGAGCTAGAAGATTGGAAAAACAAAAAATACAAAAGCCGACCCCATGATATAGGGGATGATGCTGAATAATAACGAGCAGTAAATTTTATTTCACCACAATAGTGCCGCTTAATTTTAAAGCGGCACAGGTTTTCTAGGTCAATTTTGAGCTACCGGGAAGAATACATGGGTAATCCACTGTGCAGTATCCTTAACTTCGCCGGGATCCGTAATGTAAATTTCGTAAGGGTTACCACCTATGCTTAAGCCATTCTTGCCAATAAACTCTTCTACATGGGTGTAAGTGTTGGACAAAAGTGCGTAGTCCCCTTTGTGAACAGCCTTAACCGCCTGTCCTTTATGGGTTTCGTAAACTTGTATTTTATCCCCGGTAATTTCCGTTTCTGAAGCTACCGGTATTCCACATCTTATACCGAGATTTCCAGGTTGCAGGGAGGTATACTCGGTAAGTGGCATTCCTTTCATTTCCAAGTCGTTATCTTTTGCAAATTGTATGAGCTGCTCGTAGAGGTTGGCCATCGCTTGGCTTATTTCTTCGGGCGACGGAGATTCCATTTCCGTAGAAAGACCCAAGTAAGTAACAGGTTCAACAGTGACTACCTCAAAACCGCTTTTTGGCTTGGATTCAATATACTTTTTGAATTGTTCTAAGCCTGTTTGATAATTTTCACCTACCATATCCTCGACAGAAAACAACTTGGCAAAAAGGGCGGAAACAATCCCTAGGTCTTCATAACGATAGGACCAGCTCAGCTTCGTGCCCCCTTGTACTTCTTCGATAAGAAAATCAGCAAAATAATTTCCTTGGAAATCAAAATCCAGCTGAACTATAACGGCCTCATTTGGAGTGCTCTCTATGATCCATTGAGAGCCCGCACCAACATCAGGGTGATCACTTTTCCAGGACATTTTTGCGCCTACACCGCTTTCAGGACCCTCGAAAGTATACATTGTTTCGGGGTCTATCGTAAACCAGGGAGACCACTGGTTGAAATTTTTAAAGCCATTAACTTCCTGGTACACCATTGTTGGCGAAGCATTCACAACTATGGATCGATCTACATTACCTGCTTTCGGAGAAGAAAGACCAACCACTAGTAATAAGAGTATAATTACTCCTATAGCAATACCAATAATCTTTAAAGCTTTCATCTTCAATAAGTTTTGGTTAAAAAGCAAGGTAATATAAAATCACGTCGAACGCAATGACCCAAACGGTATGATAAATTTTTGTATCTTATAAAGAAAAACTTTTCTATGAGCACAACTATAAAGCTTAGGATAGCCGAACGATACGGCCTATTGATTGCCGCAGGATTGGTTATCTTCTTTTTTGTAATGCGACTTTTGGGGTTGCTTTACGTGGTAGAGTTAAGGGCATTTAACTTGGTCATCGTTGTGTTGGGGGTGCTCGGGGCGTTGAGAACGATGAGGAGTAAGTTACCTGGTCGATTCACATACTTCCAAGGTATGGGTACGGGCATATTAACAGGCTTGATAGGATCTGTTGTTTTTGCCATTTTTGTTTTCATCTATATTTCTTTTCTTGATACGGGTTTGATGCAGTCTATTATCACCAATGAACCTATGGGAAGATTCATGAACCCTTACATTGTATCCGTTATCATCGCCGTAGAGGGAATAGCTTCGAGCCTTTTGGTTGCTTTTATCTTAATGAACTACCTTGATCCAACAAAACTTGAATAGCTTCTATCAGCATTCTTGCTAGTTTTGTCTTATGAATTATCTATCAGCTGAGCGGCTTTCCAAGTCATTTGGAGAAAGGGTGTTGTTTGATAATATATCTTTTGGTATTTCTCAAGGACAAAAAATAGCCTTAGTAGGTATCAATGGTAGTGGGAAGTCGACTTTACTTAAAATACTGGCAGGACTAGAAGACCTGGATAGTGGGGAAGTCATTTATAATAACGAGGTTAAGGTGGCTTTTTTGGACCAGCAACCTTCCCTGCCCAATGATTTGACCATTCTCAACGCGATCCTCGCCAGTGATGATCCTGTAACAAAACTCATTAAAGACTACGAGTATTACTTGTCTAATCCCTCTTCTTCGGGAGAGCTTTCAGAGATCATGGAACAGATGGAAAAAGTGGGAGCTTGGAACTATGAAAATCAAGTCAAAGAAATACTAGGTAAGCTGGGTATCCATGATTTAGGACAAAAAATAGGACAGCTGTCGGGTGGACAAAAAAAGCGTGTGGGATTGGCTAAAACCCTTATCGAAAAGCCAGATGTAGTGATCCTGGACGAACCTACGAACCATCTCGACCTTGAAGCCATAGAGTGGCTTGAAAACTATCTTTCTACAGCCAATACCGCCTTGATCATGGTGACGCACGACCGTTACTTTTTGGATAACGTCACCAACGAGATCATAGAACTCGACCATGGGAAGATCTACCGTTATCAAGGTAATTATGCTTATTTTCTAGAGAAAAAGGCTGAAAGAGAGCTTAATGCCCACGCGGAAAAAGAGAAAGCCCGTAATCTCTATCGGAAAGAGCTAGAATGGATGCGTCGTCAGCCCAAAGCTAGGGGGACTAAGGCCAAGTATCGTGTGGATGCCTTCCAGCAAACCAAAGAGAAAGCACATGTCCACCTGGATCATTCAAAAGTATTACTCGATGTGAAAGACAGGCGGCAGGGGGGTAAAGTACTAGAGATCAATAAAATCACAAAGTCCTTTGGTAAAGAAGAGATCCTGGAGGAATTCAGTTATGTCTTCAAAAAGGGGGAAAGAATAGGCATAGTAGGTAAAAATGGTAGTGGTAAATCTACCTTTCTCAACATAATTACCCAAAAGCTATTGCCAGATGCCGGGGAAGTCACTTTAGGTCAGACAACACATATAGGCTACTATGAGCAGGCCGAGCCTGTGTTTGCGCCCGGATACAAGGTCATAGACGTAGTACGGGACGTGGCGGAAGTGGTCAGTTTATCCGATGGAAGTACAGTCTCTGTTTCTAAATTTTTAGGACTTTTCAATTTTTCAGTAAAAGCGCAGTTTGACTATGTGGAAAAATTAAGTGGAGGTGAAAAAAGACGCCTTCAACTGTTACTGGTGCTCATACGAAATCCCAATTTTTTAGTGCTGGACGAGCCCACCAATGATCTCGACCTTTCCACCTTGAGGGTCTTGGAGGATTTTGTAGCCAATTTTAAAGGGTGTGTCATTATCGTTTCGCATGATCGCTACTTCATGGATCGTTTGGTGGATCACCTGTTTGTTTTTTCCATGGGGAAACCTGTACGTGATTTCGTAGGGAATTATACCGATTACCGGGAATCTTTGGAACAAGAGACACAAGCTCCAAAGGAAAGTAGTAAACCGAAGGTAGAACGCGTCAAAACTGCACCCCGCAAAATGTCTTTCAAAGAAAAAAGAGAATTGGAAGAAATTGAAAAAGAACTTGAGACCCTTGCCCAGAAAAAAGAATCTTTAACAAATCAATTGAACTCTGGAGAAGGTGACCACCGGGATTTGGCCCAATGGGGTACTGAATTACAAAGGGTAGAGAAAGAGATCGATGCAAAGGAAATGAGGTGGCTTGAATTGTCAGAGTTAGAGTAAAGCTGCAAGAGAATCGTTACAACAGGTTGAATTATCATGTTGTCTTGTGTAGTGTACAGTGCGTAGAAAATTTCCCAAAAAATTAGGAAAATTTTCCCTATTTTTGTAAACAACATTTAAGGACATGAAAGCAGAAGACGCTCAAGCCATATATAATCGTTACAGTTCAAAAATTTCTGATCCGGCCACTATCGTTTTTTCTGCCCAAGAAGGTGTATCTGCCAAAATATTTGAAGATGTGGTGAAGTTGTTCGGGCATAGTGATTACATGACCGAAGTGGTGGACCTTACCCGCAAAACCATCAAAAAATACCATAAAGAGGATATGAAGTTTAGTCCATCCAGGAGTGAAATAATGCTTAAAATGATTTCATTGTACCAAAGTGGTATTTCCGTATTTGGTGACCGGGATGCTTTCATGAACTGGCTTACTAAGCCTGCATATGGTATAAATGGTAAAATACCCTTCAACCTTATAAAAACTTCTGATGGTATTGATTTGATAATGGAAGAATTAGATCGCATCCGTTATGGTGATACCGCATGAAAGTTTACCGGATCGCGCTGGCAGAATTCTCGAATAAATTGTACGCCACTGGCAGGGCGGCCAGGTGGAATTCTCGAGGTACTTTTGTTATTTATTCGGCGTCGTCACGGGCTTTGGCATGTTTAGAGAATTTGGTCCATAGGAGTGGTGAGGGTCTATCTTCGTTGTTCAAAACCATGGTGATCCATATCCCGGGCAATATTGATGTCAAAGAAATAACACCTGGTTCACTTCCTTCAAATTGGCGCACGTTCAAAGGGCAACGGATAACAAACACTATCGGCGATAATTGGGTCCGAGGAGGTGATTCAGTTGTTTTAAAGGTGCCCTCCGCGATTATCCCCGAGGAAAATAACTATATTATCAACCCAGCGCACCCGAACTTTGAGCAGATCGAGATTATAGCGTTAGAAGCATTCATGTTCGACGAAAGATTATCATCCCAATGACATTGAAGGGGCTTACTGTTCCCAATGGATCTCCCACACCTTGCCCGGGGTAGCAATTGTTGTAAATGCTATTCCCTCTTGACGATTTACAGTCACTTTTCCCTTTACTGCCGATAACCTTTCTTGTGAAAATACTGTCGTACTATCCGATTTATGGAAGGCCACGATATTAAGGCCTTCATAATCCACGGAGACCGAAGAGGTGGAAGTCATGATCTCAAAGGACGTGACCTTTTTTACTTCATCCAGGGAGAGGATGGCCATTATTTTCTTGGCGTCGGGTACCCCATGCCCTACGTAGTTGTTTGGGTAATCATACAGGTGGGCCGACTGTATGACCAGGTCTTTGATTTCCAAATTAGACAGTTCGGGTTTAGCCTCCATAATACATGCAGCAAGACCGGTGATTACAGGCGCTGAAAATGATGTGCCCGAACTAGCGTAGCAAGAAATATCAGGCTTAATATGGTTGAGTGTCTGGGGACCGATAGAACTGTAACCTGCCTTCCTCCAGTCGTGATAACCTGTAGCTCCTACGGTGAGTACTCCCTTAGCGTCGGCAGGCACAGAGATCACCTGGAAAGCATTGCTACCGTCATTACCGGCTGATATCACTATGAGCATACCCTTTTCTTCCGAGGCGATCCTAGCTGCTTGGGTGATAGCGCTGCTCTTACCATCCACATCGACAGGAAGATAGTTCTCCGCAGGGTCATCGTATCCATTTGAATAGCCGACAGATGAATTGACCAGCCTAACACCTTGCGAATGCATCCACTCAAGCGCTTCTACCCAATAGTCCTCTTCTCCGCGGTATTCTTTGTCTGCTTGATCGGTGCGGGCGAGGTAAAAGGTGGCGCCGGTAGCCAATCCACTTATTTTTTTTTTGGTACGGCCTGCAATAGCTTTCCACACCGCTGTTCCGTGGTAATCATTGTTTTTCCTAGGGCCAACATAAGGATCGCTAGTTCCTGTTTCTATAAAGTTTTTATAACCTGCTACCCTACGATTATCAACAAGCTGGGAAAGCGAGGCATCCTTGTCCGCTTGGTAAAAACCTCCATCGATAATCCCGATTTTAACCCCCTTACCGGAAAGCCCCGACTGGATGACGCTGCTGGCGTGGATTTGATCAAGTGCCCGACTAAACTGGACCGAATCCATCGATCCAGTCCCAAAAACTCTAATGTTTTTGTCAATACCTTTGATCCTATCGATGCCCCTTAGTTGTGATATTGCTTTTTTTTGATGATCATCTAGGTAGGCGGAAACCGCGAATAGCCAGCGGGAGATCACGATAGGTTTTACGCCGTGATGCCCGATTTCTTCAATTTGAGCATCGAAGGGGTTCTCATCTTGGGTGTTAAAATATATCCAGTACTTTTGCTGGGCCCAAGCATTTATGGAAACCAAGAAAAAGATCGTGATAAAGCTGATATATGTCCTTTTCATTTTATAGCAAAAGCCCTTGCTTGCTTTAATTAAACCATTCACCCATGAAATATACACCACTTAATAAAGATCTTTACATTTTTAATCGCCAAAGGTTAATTAAAGAACTTAGATCGAATTCCATCGCCATTTTTAATTCGAATGACATCATGCCGACTAACGCCGATGGCACAATGGCTTTTCGTCAAAACAATGACCTATTCTATTTATCAGGAATAGACCAAGAAGAAAGTATTCTTTTGATTTATCCTGATTTCCATGATCAGAAATTCCGCGAGATCTTATTCTTAAAGGAAACTAGCGAAGAGATCGCCATTTGGGAGGGACATAAATACACTAAAGAAGAGGCGAGAGAGGTTTCCGGTATCAAATCAGTGTACTGGCTGTCCCAGTTCAAGCAAGTTTTTAATACGCTGATGGCCGAAGCTGAATATGTTTACTTGGACACTAATGAACATATCCGCGCAGTGATAGACGTGCAGACTAGGGATGCTCGATTTGTATCATGGTGTAAAGAACGCTACCCTATCCATAAATATGAGCGTGTAGCACCTATTATGCATAAATTAAGAGCGGTCAAGTCCAAAGAAGAAATTGAAACCCTTCGGCAGGCTTGCAATATTACAGAAAAGGCGTTCAGGAGGGTGCTGAAATTTGTCAAACCCGGGGTAATGGAATATGAAATAGAGGCCGAATATATCCACGAATTCATAAGGAATAGATCTAGGGGATTCGCTTATACCCCAATAGTCGCATCCGGTTTTAACGCCTGTGTGCTACACTACATTACTAACAATGAAGAATGCAAAGACGGGGATGTCCTCTTAATGGACGTAGGAGCTGAATATGCAAATTATAATGCCGATATGACACGGTCGATACCCGTGAATGGTAAATTCACCGAGCGCCAGCGAAATGTTTACAATGCCGTATTACGTGTAAAACGCGAGGCTATGCAGATGCTAAAACCCGGAAATACCATTCCCGAATACCATAAGGAAGTAGGTAAGATCATGGAGAGTGAACTACTGGAGCTCGGTTTGCTGGATCAAACAGATATTAAAAACCAGGATACTGAAAACCCGGCTTACAAAAAGTATTTTATGCATGGCACTTCACACCACATTGGATTAGATGTGCATGACGTGGGCAATATCTACCGTAAAATGGAAGAAGGGATGGTTTTTACAGTGGAGCCAGGAATATATATCCGGGAAGAGAACCTTGGTATCCGGTTAGAAAACAACGTTGTCATCACGGGGGACGGCTTGGATGATTTAATGGAGAGTATTCCTATAGAAGCCGAAGAAATTGAAGAACTGATGAATTCTTAGCTAACCGCTGGACATTAGGCTCTTATTGAGAATAAAACATGAATTAAATGGTAACCACGTGAGTATTCAAAACAGCATACATAATTCTGACCAAGCCCCTGAGCCGGTAGGTCTTTATCCTCACGCACGCAGGGCAGGTGGTCTTTTGTTTCTTTCCGGGGTAGGTCCAAGAAAACGAGGCTCGAAGGAGATTCCCGGTGTTACCCTTGACAAAGAAGGCAACATACTCAGTTATGATATCGAAGAACAGTGCCATTCGGTGTTTAACAATGTCAAGTTAGTATTAGAGAGTTCAGGGTCGAACTGGGACCAACTCGTAGACGTGACGGTTTTCCTGACCAATATGAAGCAGGATTTTGATAAGTACAACGCCATTTATGCGGAGTATTTTAAAGAGAATCAGCCCTGTAGAACTACGGTTGAGGTGAATGCGCTACCCACGCCCATCGCTATAGAATTAAAATGTATAGCACTTGTGAAAGACTAACCCTGGTCATTTTTGGCTTATTTTAAGAAAAGGATTGGAGGAAGATAGAACTGCAAATGCAATTATTGATAAAGTAACCTCCGTTTATCTGCTAAAAATGCAATTCATCTAATTTGAATACTAAATGAAACATTATTTTTATTTATTTGTTTAACAGATACCAACTAAAAAATGTAAGCGCGATGAAATCAGACAACAAATTGCTTTCAGAGTTATTGAGGAGGGGAATAGCGCCTTTAATGCCGGCTAATGAAGAGGATGAAGCAAAGATTCATACGTTCAAAAAATATTGGCAAGCGTTTAACTACAAAGAGATTGAGCAGATATTGAAGAATGCTTACGAGGTTAAAAAAGTAAATCAAACATCTGCCCAATACGTTAAGACCGCCTAAACGGCGAAACTTTCACCACAACCACAGGTTCTCGTGGCATTAGGGTTAATAAATTGAAATCCTTTGCCGTTGAGGCCATCTGAAAAATCCAAAGTAGTACCTAATAGATAAAGTAAGCTTTTTTTATCTACCATTATTTTAATGCCCTTATCTTCAAATATCTCGTCACTTTCTTCAATTTGAGCATCAAATTTAAGATCATACATCAACCCGGAACATCCTCCACCTTGTACTAATACCCTGATATTATGATCTTGGGATCTGCCTTCATTTTGTCTTAATTCAACGATCCTATCTTTTGCTTTGTCGGTTACACTGATCATTTTCTTTTTTTAATTAAGCTACTGGATTTAATACAACACTAAAAACCGTAATTGTGTTCATGTCACGCCCATAGTATAGCTTGTCCAAAGTATCGTATACATTGCTGGCCCTAAAATATGACGTATGTAGCTCTTTATCTCCTTTAGCGATCCATTGAACCGTGTAAGAGCTCTCCTTTTCTTTGTAATTCTCTACATAGTCCAGCATTTTTTTAAGAGCATCTACTTTATCAAACCCCAGTACGGACTGGAATAGAAAGGATTGATTATGCTTAGGATTGATCGTGATCAGGTCTAATTTTACTTTACCCTCTGAATTACTATACTCGAAAATTAAAGCGTTACTTCTCAAACCCAAATGCCCCTTGATAGCCTTTTGTATCCTTGCCGCTTCTACATGAACATCAGTCGATGAATCAATCATCATGGTATACTCTTTAGTGACTCTAATAAAATACTAAAACAAAACTTCCTCGCGAGAGAAAAAGTTTCAAAATTGAGCAAAGTTACACAATTGTTCAGCAGTAAGCTAAATCATGAGGGACTTGCCAGGAATAGATTAGAGAAAAGAAGCATACCTGGGCCACTCTAGTGCCTTTAGCATATTCTTCAAACAACAGGGCAATTAAGTTCTACCTTTTTTTTGCCTTGTTGAAGCTTTTGAATTCTTTAGGCTGCGTTTGATCGTATTGGATTGAATTGTAGTACTTGAGCTTTTTCTTGCCTAAAGAGGTCTTATATTGTGGGCGAGGCCCGCAAGAGGTAAGAAGTATAAGGCTAACGATGATCAATCCGAAAAACAGCACACCGATTATTTTTGCTGGTAAGTTCATGATCTTAAGTAGTTTTTAGTTGGTTTTTTAATTATAAATACTATTAGTGGCCTATTAAGTAACCCCTTACAAGACGGCGATACCGGGTATTCACTTATCTTTGCCTGTCCAAGTGCGGAAATAGTCGGTAAACCGATGTTAAATTTTAGATCATGACAGAGAAAAGAACGGAAATAAATGAATTAGGAGAGTTCGGCTTGATCGATAGGATCAGCAAAACGGCTGAATTACAAAACCCGGAATCCACGCTTGGAATAGGGGATGATGCCGCATTAGTTGACGCTGGCGATCACTATATCGTGCTATCATCCGATATGTTGCTGGAAGGGATCCATTTTGACCTGGCCTACGTGCCTTTGCAGCACTTGGGATACAAGGCTGTCGCCATTAATGTATCCGATATAGCGGCTATGAATGCCTTCCCCAAACAGGTGATGGTCAATATTGGTATGAGTAATCGATTTTCAGTGGAGGCTGTAGAAGCATTTTACCAAGGGGTAAAAGCAGCGTGTGAAAACTTCAAAGTGGATTTGATAGGAGGAGACACTAATGCTTCGGGCAGTGGTTTTGTCATATCGGTGACCGCCGTAGGTAAGGCAAAAAAAGATAGGGTGGTAAAACGGTCCGGTGCGAGAGATAAAGATATCATTTGTGTTACCGGCGACCTGGGTGGAGCTTACCTAGGGTTGCAGGTATTAGAGCGAGAAAAGCAGGTTTTCCTAGCCAACCCGGGCATGCAACCTCAGTTAGAGAAGTATGACTACATCGTTGGGAGACAACTGAGGCCTAAGGCCCGAATGGATATCATACACGAATTAGCGGAATTGGGAGTAGTTCCTACGTCGATGATCGATGTATCCGATGGGCTGGGCTCCGAATTGTTCCATTTAAGTAAAGGGTCCGGCCTGGGTACCCAGGTCTTTGAAGACAAATTACCCCTAGACCAGCAGACTTACGATACGGGGTATGAATTGGGAATAGATGCTACTACGGCTGCATTGAATGGGGGGGAAGATTATGAGCTACTTTTTACCATCAGGCAGCAAGATCACGAAAAGCTCAAGCTCCATGCAGATATACATTTTATCGGGCATATGCAAAATATAAAAGAAGGCAACACCATGGTGACCAAGGGCGGGAACGTAATCCCTATACAAGCCCAGGGCTGGGACCATTATGATACCAAACGAGGCTAAGGTTCGACGGCTGTTCCTGGGCGCTCCGTAAGTAATTTTTGTGCCTTTTCGGCGATCACATCCTGTACCCGTCTCTGTTGAATTTTACTTTCCAGCCAGGAGATAATATCGAAATAGATAAAGGCTCTTTTTTCAAAAGGTTTGTTTTGCAAGGGCAGCAACTGGTCTCTTAATTTTCTGAATTCTGTCATGAGGTCCTCCTCTTTAAATTCGTCGGCCAGTTTACGTAAAAAATTGAGGATAGCTTTTTGATAGCGATGTAAGTCATCCTTCTTGAGCATAAAACGATAGGTAGACCGGATGTAGTAGTCGATCACATCACGGTTACCTAATTCATAATGGCTGATCAAGTTAAGGATACGGGCAAATGAGTGGATATCCTCCCTTAAATCAATATTTTCGGAATTCATGATCCGGTTGAGCCATTGGATCGACTCACGATAATTATCATTCCCAAAATAGAGGCAAGCTACCTTGTAGAACAGGATGATCCGGGAGTGATTATCCAACTGATCAATAAAATCCTCTAGCCCGGGTTTGATCTTATTCATCAGCGATACCCCGGAACTGAATTCCCCTAACATAAAGATACGGTTGAACTCGTGTACATACGTGTACTTCAAGAGCTTTAACTGTATATTCTCATTAATGATCCCTTTTGGGTAGTGTCTTATTTCCCGGAGTCTCCTACTAGTAGTTACAAAAGCATTGTACTTATAGAGCTTGTATTGAGCGATCATTAAGTTATTAATGGCATTTAGGTAGTTTTCTACCCTGGAGGTGCGTAACTCCTTGAAATCATCGAATAAGCGAACCCATTCTTGGGCATAGTCATGCCCTTTTTCAAAATCCTGGAGGAAAAAATAGTAACCTACATACAAACTGTAGAGATTTATCTTTTCATTGACGGATAGCTGATCCTCATCGAACTCTGGAAGTTCTGTCTTAAAAAGATAAGTGATCCGGTTGAGATCGTATTTATTTTTTATAAATCCCGTTTTTGTATAAATAGAATTGAGTTTAGCCGACAGGTTGGTGAACTTATTGATGTTATTGATCCTTTGATTTACATCCCGCACCTCTTCAATGATCCGGTTTACCCGGGCTTGGTTGTCAGGTCCGATCGTATGGGTGAGTACGTTTTTTTCCCATTTTAAGATCTCCAATTGCAGTTCAAGGTTGTCAATCTTTTTCACCCTCTTTTTAGCTTTCTTTAACACGTCTACGCATTGATCGTATAAGCTTCGATTGAACAAGACCTGCGCATGGTCGATCATCTCCCGGATCTGGATATCCATTACGGTGCCTAAGTTGTACTGGCGGATGCATTGGAGTACCTTTTTATAAAGATGCGCTTTTAGGTTCGACAACTGCTGTGCCTTAATGCCGGGTTCCTCCTCCAATATTTTCGCCTCGTTATACACGTTATGCTTATCCATTATGTCGAATAAGGCTAAATACTTGGCGCCCGGGTCTTCTAACCGGGACTGGAGTTTGAAATAACGTTTTTCACTCTTTTTGAGCGATTTGATCAATTGGAATAAAGCATCAGATTTTTCCTTAGGCATCGTAATTATTAAACTCAATAAGCTCCTTAAAACTACTAAATCATTTTCAAATAGGTTGATGTGGCGAGTTAGGCATCGTAAATAATCAAATATTAGGCATTTTTTAAACTTTTTATTCAAGATACATTTGATAGGATATTACCATCATAGACTTACCATTTACCTTATATGAATGACAAGATCCAGATTTTTGACACTACTTTGAGAGACGGCGAGCAGGTGCCCGGCTGCGGGCTGAATAAAAATGAAAAGATCAAGATCGCCAAGGCGCTGGAAGAGCTAGGTGTGGATGTAATAGAAGCCGGTTTTCCCATTTCTAGTCCCGGAGACTTTGAGTCTGTTCAAGCCCTGGCGGCCACTATAAAAGATGCTACGATCTGCGCCCTGTCGCGTGCCGTGGAAAAAGATATCGAATGTGCGGCTAATGCTATAAAAAAAGCCGTAAGGCCTAGGATACATACCGGGCTAGGTACATCGGACCAACATGTATTTACCAAGCTTAAAATATCCAAAGAGGAAGTTCTCCTCAGGACGAAGGCGTGCGTTTCTTATGCTAAAAAGTTCGTCGAAGACGTAGAATTCTATGCAGAAGATGCTGGGCGCACAGATAATGAATTCCTGGCCAAGGTAATAGAAGCGGCAGTCCAGTCCGGGGCTACCGTAGTAAATATCCCGGATACGACGGGGTATTGTTTGCCGGAAGAGTATGGACAAAAAATAAAATACTTGGTAGACAATGTAAAAGGAATAGAGAAAGCTACGATTTCTACCCACTGTCACAACGACCTGGGGCTTTCCACTGCGAATAGTATAGCCGGAATACAGAACGGCGCGCGGCAGGTAGAGTGTACCATTAACGGGGTAGGAGAGCGGGCAGGAAACACCTCGCTGGAAGAGGTGGTGATGATATTAAAAAAGCATAATTGGCTCAGCTTTGAAACGGGTATTAATACCAAAATGCTATACCCTATCAGCCAGCTTGTTTCTGAAACCATGCACATGCCTATCCAGCCTAACAAGGCCATTGTAGGCGCCAATGCTTTTGCGCACTCCTCCGGTATTCACCAAGATGGTGTGATCAAAAACCGCGATAACTACGAGATCATAGACCCTGCGGAGGTTGGCGTGAACAAATCGAGTATTATCCTTACAGCTCGCAGCGGGCGGGCGGCGTTGAACTTCAGGCTGGGTAAAATAGGGGTTCAGCTTAGCAAAGATGAGCTGGAAGAAACCTATGGCCGCTTTTTGAAACTGGCAGACGAGATCAACGTAGTGAATGACCCAGAGCTCCGGGCATTGGTCGAGGGCTACACCCATGTGAATGCATAATTCTTTGAATAATGGAACCTAAGACATTATTTGATAAGATTTGGGATAGCCACGTGGTTCATACCATCGAAAATGGGCCGCAAGTCTTGTATATCGATAGGCATTTTATCCACGAGGTAACGAGCCCGCAGGCTTTCGCAGGGCTTCGAAAAAGAGATATTGGTGTTCGACGGCCCGGTCAAACCATAGCCACGGCCGATCACAACGTACCCACCAAGGATCAACACCTGCCCATAAAAGACGCGCTATCCAAGCACCAGGTGGATACCTTGGTGAAAAACTGCGAGGAATTTGGCGTAGAATTATATGGTTTGGGACACCCCTATCAAGGGATTGTCCATGTAATAGGGCCCGAACTCGGTATTACACAGCCCGGCATGACCATAGTCTGTGGAGATAGCCATACCTCTACACACGGTGCATTTGGTACCATTGCATTTGGTATCGGCACTAGTGAAGTAGAGCAAGTATTGGCTACACAATGCGTGCTTCAGCGCAAGCCAAACACTATGAAAATACAAGTGGATGGCACCTTAAAAAATGGTGTGGTGTCTAAAGACATCATCCTTTACATCATCTCGCAGATCTCGACAAGCGGTGGCACAGGATATTTCGTTGAGTTTTGTGGGTCAGCCATCACCTCTTTATCCATGGAGGCCCGTATGACCATTTGTAATATGAGCATCGAAATGGGTGCCCGGGGAGGAATGATCGCCCCGGATGAAACTACCTTCGAGTACATCCGGGGAAGGCAGTTTGCGCCTAAGGGAGAAGAGTGGGATAAGAAGCTGGCGCATTGGAAAACGTTCAAGACCGATGAAGGTGCGGTTTTTGACAAGGAGATCTACTTCAAAGCAGGAGATATCGAACCCATGATCACCTATGGCACCAATCCTAGTATGGGCATAGGAATAACAGGTAGTATCCCCGTGGCAAATGGCCAAGCCGATGTTACCCTGGAAAAGGCGTTGGAGTATATGGACCTCCAAGGAGGAAGCCAACTGCTGGGACAAAAAATAGATTATGTGTTCATCGGGAGCTGTACTAACTCTCGGATCGAAGATCTGAGGATGGTGGCAGAACTGGTCAAAGGCAAGAAGAAGGCCAGCCATGTGAACGCCATGATCGTGCCAGGCTCCAAGCAGGTAGAAAAACAAGCGATTGAAGAGGGGCTGGACCGTGTGCTGGCAGAAGCCGGTTTCGAACTTCGACAGCCAGGGTGTTCCGCATGCTTAGGGATGAACGAAGATAAAGTCCCGAGAGGTAAATATTGTATTTCTACTTCTAATCGGAATTTTGAAGGCAGGCAAGGCCCCGGGGCGCGTACGATGCTGGCAAGCCCGTTGACAGCCGCCGCCGCGGCCATCAATGGTCATATTACGGATGTTAGAGAAATGCTGAACTGAAGAATATGGAAAAGTTTGAGACATTGATATCCAGATGCGTACCCTTGCCCTTGACCGATGTGGATACGGACCAAGTCATACCTGCCCGTTTTCTAAAAGCCACGGACCGTGTAGGCTTTGGTGATAACCTGTTCAGGGACTGGCGCTATTTGGAAGGGGATATACCTAACCCCGATTTTATCCTTAACCAGCCGGGGATCACCGGGCAGGTATTGGTGGCGGGTAAAAACTTCGGGTGTGGTTCCAGCAGGGAACACGCGGCATGGGCGATTTATGATTATGGCTTCAAAGTAGTGGTATCCAGCTTCTTTGCTGATATTTTCAAAAACAATGCGTTGAATAATGGGTTGCTCCCGGTTCAAGTCAACGAAAATTTCCTGCAGGCCTTGTTTTCCAAGCTTGAAGAGGATCCTTCGCTCCAAATCAAAGTGAGTTTAGAAGACGAAGAGATCAGCGTGCCTGGCACCGATATGAAAGAAAAATTTGAAATAAATCCATATAAAAAGTATTGCTTGCAGCAGGGATTCGATGATATCGACTTCCTGCTCAGCAAAAAAAGTGAAATTGAAAATTTCGAGGAGTTTCGTCTTGTAGCAGCAAGATGATTACAGCCCCCGCTTATTTTTCTAGTGGTTTAGGTTAAAATTAGGGGGCTGTTTTTTTATGATGAATAAAATGAAAAAAAATATAGCGATACTACCCGGGGACGGGATAGGACCGGAGGTGACGTCGCAAGGTGTGAAAGCCCTAAGCGCCATTGCTGAAGTGTATGAACATGAATTTGATTACACAGAAGCCTTGGTCGGTGCGGCTGCCATCGATGCCACTGGCAATCCCTTCCCCCCCGAGACAGAAGAAGTTTGTAAAAAAGCGGATGCCATCTTGTTTGGAGCTATCGGCCACCCTAAATACGACGACGACCCCAAAGCCAAGGTAAGACCTGAGCAAGGCCTGCTGGCTATGCGCAAGAAGTTGGGCCTATTTGCCAATGTACGACCCGTGACCAGCTATGAAGCATTGCTTCCTATTTCTCCGCTGAAAGAAGAGGTGATCAAGGGGGCGGATTTTGTCGTGTTCCGGGAGCTTACCGGTGGAATTTATTTTGGACAGCCCCGGGGCCGTTCAGAAGATGGGACCAAAGCTTTTGACACTTGCAACTATTCAAAAGAAGAGATCTTAAAAATAAGCAAGCTGGCTTTCGAGGCTGCCGCCAACCGGGGTAAGCGAGTGACACTGGTGGATAAGGCTAATGTGCTGGCTACTTCCAGGCTGTGGAGGGAAACCGTCCAGGAACTGGCAAAAGACTATCCCAGCATAACGCTTGACTTCATGTTTGTAGATAATGCCGCCATGAAGATCATACAAAACCCTAAGTATTTTGATGTAGTACTTACGGAAAACATGTTTGGTGATATCATTACAGACGAGGCTTCCGTGATCTCGGGGTCATTGGGGATGCTACCTTCCGCCTCTATTGGGGCTGAGCGTAGCCTGTTTGAACCGATCCACGGATCTTATCCACAAGCCGCAGGGAAGAACATCGCCAATCCCTTTGGAGCTATACTTTCAGCGGCCATGCTATTGGAATATGCTTTTGGCTTAGTAGAAGAAAGCAAGGTCATCCAAAAGGCGGTCATGAATGTGGTGGATAAGGGTTTTGTGACCGAGGATATAAATCCTGGGAACGCTAAGACTACGGAAGAAGTAGGGGACAAGGTCGTAGAAACGATACATGAATTGTCATCCGTAAATTCATAAGGTATGAAAAAAATTGCCGGTCACTATTGCTTTTATAAAAACCATTTAATTACCTTTATCAAGAGATTTAAGAATGAAGAGTATCAATATCATAGTCGTCCTAGTAATTGTTAGCGTCATTAACATGACAGCGAAGGGGGACTGGTGATATCAAAATAAAATTGAAAATTAAGGCGCCATCCCCCCGGATGGCGCTTTTTTTATGTCCGAATTTTAAAAGGGAGCTATAAAATATGTACTACAATCAAGACAGCATCGTATTCCTGGATGGAAAATGGATCCAAGCCAGTGAAGGCCAGGCCAGCATGTATAACCAGACTATGCATTACGGCAATGGAGTGTTCGAAGGAATTAGGGCTTATCAGAATGCAGACGGCTGCAACGTGTTCAAAGCGAAAGACCATTTTGAACGCCTGCATTATTCTGCCACAAAAATGCACATCGATCTGCCGTATTCCGTGGAGGAGTTGATCCACATTTCCTACGAGTTGTTAGATAAGAATGATCTAACAGATGCCTATATACGACCTTTGGCCTACCTTGGGGCAAATATGTCACTCACCCCTACCGATGAGGTACATGTATTTATGGCCGCATGGAAATGGGAAAAATACCTGGGTGATAAGCCTTTAAAAGTAATGGTGTCCTCTTACCAGCGGCCTAATCCTAGGTCTTGTCATGTGGAGGCCAAAGTAGTGGGACATTATACCAACTCGATCTTAGCCACCACGGAAGCCAAAAAGCTGGGTTACGACGAAGCTTTACTGCTGGACATGCATGGCAATGTAGCAGAGGGCCCGGGAGCAAATTTTTTCGTGGAAAAAGAGGGCATCCTTTACACTCCTCCAGCAGGCAACATACTACCGGGCATCACGCGTGCTACTGTCATGGAATTAGCGAAAGACCTGGGCATTCACGTAACAGAAAAGCATATGACCATGGAGGAAGTCTACAGTGCTGACAATGCCTTTTTTGCCGGTACCGCCAGCGAGATAGCTCCCATAGAATCCATCAATGGTGAAAAATTCAAAGGCTCATGGTTGGATTCTGCCGGCCACAGCCTTTACCTAATGTACCGGCAAAAGGTACGATACAATGAATACCAAGGCCTGACGATCGTCTAAAGCATGACAAAAGTTTTAAATAAATATAGCCGCCATGTCACCCAAGATCCTACGCAGCCGGCGGCCCAAGCGATGTTGCATGCCATAGGGCTTTCAAGTGAAGATCTTTTAAAACCACAGGTGGGCATCGTAAGCACTGGTTTTGAAGGTAATCCCTGCAACATGCATTTGAATGACCTGGCGAAAGCGGTTAAAAAAGGGACTAACGATCAAGACCTTGTGGGTTTGATCTTTAACACGATAGGAGTAAGCGACGGCATCTCTATGGGTACGCCGGGCATGCGCTACAGCTTGCCCTCGCGTGATGTTATTGCGGATTCCATAGAAACTGTGGTAAACGCACAGTCTTACGATAGCCTTGTGACCATTGTAGGCTGTGATAAAAACATGCCCGGGGCTATGATCGCCATCGGGAGATTGAACCGACCAGCTGTGTTAGTCTATGGAGGTACCATAGCTCCTGGGTGTTACAAAGACAAAAAGCTGGATGTAGTCTCCGCTTTTGAAGCATTAGGACAAAAGATAGCGGGCACCATCAGCGAAGAAGATTATGAAGGAGTGGTCATGAATGCTTGCCCAGGGGCGGGTGCCTGTGGCGGCATGTATACGGCCAACACCATGGCTTCGGCGATCGAAGCGATGGGTATAAGCCTGCCGTACAATGCTTCCAACCCTGCTGGGGGTACGGAGAAAGAAGAAGAATGCTATCGAGCGGGACAGGCGGTGCGTTATCTTTTAGAACATGACCTAAAGCCGAGAGATATCGTTACCAAAGCTTCGTTGGAAAATGCTATACGACTCATAACGATTCTAGGAGGCTCTACAAACGCGGTATTACACTTGTTGGCCATTGCCCGGGCATTTGAACTGGAGCTTACTTTAGATGATTTCACCAGGATCAGTGCTGATACTCCCTATTTGGCAGACCTGAAACCCAGCGGGAAATATTTAATGGAGGACCTGCACAACGTTGGCGGTACCCCGAGTGTGCTGAAAATGATGCTGTCTGAAGGACTGTTGGATGGAAGTTGCATGACCATCACGGGGAAGACATTAGAAGAGAATTTAGCCGATCTACCTGCACTACATGAAGGGCAAGATATCATACACCCGGTAGATCAGCCAATTAAAGAAACCGGCCACATTCGCATATTAAAGGGCAACCTGGCGCCGGGTGGAGCAGTGGCCAAGATCACGGGAAAAGAAGGAGAATTTTTCGAAGGACCCGCCCGGGTATTTGATAGCGAGTTTGAGGCAAACGATGAGCTCACAGCCGGTAATGTTACGTCCGGCGATGTGGTAGTGATACGCTATGAAGGGCCTAGAGGAGGACCTGGCATGCCAGAAATGCTTAAGCCTACCGCCGCTATTATGGGGGCCGGGTTAGGGAAAGAAGTGGCCTTGATCACTGACGGCCGCTTTTCAGGAGGTACGCATGGTTTTGTAGTAGGGCACATCACTCCTGAAGCCCAGGACGGAGGCCCTATCGCCCTGGTAAAAGATGGGGACTTGGTCCGCATCGATGCAAAGGAAAATACCATCGAGATTTTGGTAAGCAGCGAAGAATTAGCCCAAAGGCAAAAAGAATGGCAACCACGCCCCCTTAAAAAGCAAAGAGGGGTGCTTTATAAATATTCACGATTTGTTTCATCGGCATCCGAAGGATGTGTAACTGACCAATGAACATGCAGACACTCACGGTAGAAAAAGAAGTTGAGAAAAGGAACGAAGTGATCACCGGCGCCGAGGCGGTAATACTTTCCTTACTGGCTGAAGATACGGACACGATCTTCGGCTATCCCGGGGGAGCCATTATGCCGATATACGATGCACTCTATGGCTACCTAGACAGGGTGCATCATGTGCTGACACGCCATGAGCAGGGTGCTATACATGCCGGCCAAGGGTATGCACGTGTATCGGGAAAGCCGGGAGTGGTATTTGCTACTTCCGGGCCGGGCGCTACCAATCTTATTACAGGGCTAGCTGATGCTAAAATTGACAGTACGCCACTGGTCTGCATTACGGGGCAGGTGCCTTTTGCCATGCTCGGCACGGATGCCTTCCAAGAGACCGATGTGATCAGCCTGTCTATGCCGGTGACTAAATGGAATTACCAGGTGACTAAGCCGGAAGAAATACCTGCGGCCATTGCCAAGGCCTTCTACATAGCCACCTCGGGAAGGCCGGGCCCGGTAGTACTGGATATCACGAAGGATGCCCAATTTGCCACCTTTAATTTCGACTATAAAAAGTGCCGGGGGTTCCGAAGCTATAACCCCAAACCTAGCATAGATATTGAAAGTGTAAAAGCAGCAGCAGAACTTATCAATACGGCTAAAAGACCCTATGTTCTTTTCGGGCAAGGAGTGATCCTTTCACATGCAGAAAAGGAGCTGGCCGCCTTCGTTGAAAAAACAGGCATTCCAGCGGCATGGACCCTGCTAGGCCTTTCTGCTATGCCTACAGACCACCCCTTGAATGTGGGGATGTTGGGTATGCATGGCAACTACGGCCCTAATAAACTTACCAACGAATGCGATGTGTTGATCGCCGTAGGAATGCGTTTCGACGACCGGGTGACGGGCAATGTCAGTACCTATGCGAAGCAAGCCAAAGTCATACACTTGGAGATCGACCCGGCGGAAATTGATAAAAATGTGAAAACAGAAGTGGCCGTCCTTGGCGACGCTAAAGAATCCTTGCGCTTGTTAACGGAGCATTGCCATGCCAATGAACATACCGAATGGCTTGACAAGTTTCATGAGCATGCCAGGATCGAACACGAAAAAGTGATCCAAGCCGAGCTTCATCCCTCGAAAGAAGGGCTTACTATGGGCGAGGTGATCCGGAGAGTGAATGACTTGACGGACGGTGATGCGGTCGTCGTTACGGATGTAGGGCAGCACCAAATGGTGGCCTGCCGTTACGCGCATTTTAAAAAATCAAAAAGCAACATTACCTCCGGGGGATTGGGAACGATGGGCTTTTGCCTTCCAGCCGCACTAGGCGCTAAATTGGGCGCCCCGGGGCGAGAGGTAGTGGCCGTCATCGGCGACGGGGGGTTTCAAATGACCATCCAAGAATTGGGTACCATTTTCCAAGTCCAGGCAGCCGTAAAAATTATTATACTCAACAATGAATTCTTAGGGATGGTACGGCAGTGGCAGCAGCTATTTTTTGATAAGCGCTATTCCTCTACAGAACTCGTTAACCCTGATTTTGTAGCGGTGACCAAGGGCTTTGGGGTAGAGGCTTCGCGGGTTACGGAAAGGGATAAGCTGGATAGCTCTTTAAAGGCCATGTTCGATCACCCGGGACCCTATTTATTAGAAGTGGTAGTAGAAAAAGAAGACAACGTATTTCCCATGGTACCCAGCGGGGCGTCTGTAGACGAGATACGGCTGGAATGAAGGAGGAGGGATGCCGTAGGTAGGTTAAACTTCCCGCGGTAGGGAATTAACAATAAACCACAACGATCGTGAAAAAGATATTCACCATAGTCATATTCACTGAAAACAAAATAGGCCTGTTGAGCAGGATCACCTCCCTTTTTACACAGCGCCATATCAATATCGAAAGCCTCACCACCTCGGAGTCCGAGTATACAGGCATCCACAGGTTTACCGTGGTGATCCACGAGGTAGAGGACAAGACCAAAAAGGTAGTAAAGCAGATCGAAAAGCAGGTGGAAGTACTCAAGGCGTTTTGTTTTACAGATGAAGATACCATTTACAGTGAGATAGCACTGTACAAGATCCGCCTGGACGAAACCATTGACCGGGTGGCGCTGGAAGCTGTAGTAAACACGAACGGGGCTTTTATCAAGGAAGAGATCGGTGAGTTTTTGATCATCGAAAAAACGGGGCATAAAGAACAGACCCACCAGCTCTTCGAAGAGCTAAAACCTTTCAAGATCCAAGGGTTTGTGAGGTCCGGGCGAGTGTCGTTGAGCAGGACATTCAGTACTTTCTCGCAACACCTGCAATATTTAGAAACACATTCAAAAGAAATTATAACACAATAATTAACCCTATATAAAAATGGCGAAGATCAATTTTGGTGGCGTCACCGAAGAAGTAGTAACTAGGGAAGAGTTTCCCTTAGAAAAGGCTCGAGAGGTACTTAAGGAAGAAACCATAGCCGTGATCGGTTATGGCGTTCAAGGCCCGGGGCAGGCGCTTAACCTTAAAGATAACGGGTTCAACGTGATCGTAGGACAGCGTAAAAATTCAAAAACATGGGACAAAGCCGTAGCCGATGGCTGGGTGCCGGGAGAAACGCTTTTCGAGATCGAAGAGGCCTGCCAAAAGGGGACGATCCTCCAGTTCTTGCTGTCAGATGCAGGCCAGATTGCACTTTGGCCCACCGTAAAAAAGAATTTAACCGCTGGAAAGGCCCTTTATTTTTCTCATGGTTTCGGGATCACTTATAAAGAAAGGACCGGCATCATACCGCCGGACGATGTAGACGTGATCCTGGTGGCTCCCAAAGGGTCCGGTACCTCGCTGAGAAGGATGTTTTTGGAAGGCAGGGGACTGAACTCTAGCTATGCTATTTTCCAAGATGCCACTGGCAAGGCCAAAGAGCGGGTAGTTGCTTTAGGAATAGGCGTAGGTTCAGGCTATCTTTTTGAGACTACGTTTAAAAAAGAGGTGTTCAGTGATCTTACCGGCGAACGTGGTACCCTGATGGGAGCTATCCAAGGTATTTTCGCTGCCCAATACGAAGTGTTGCGCTCTAATGGGCACACTCCGTCAGAGGCTTTCAACGAAACCGTAGAGGAACTAACCCAGTCCCTGATGCCGCTGGTAGCAGAAAATGGTATGGATTGGATGTACGCCAATTGTTCTACCACTGCACAGCGCGGAGCCTTGGATTGGTGGAAGAAGTTCAAAGATGCTTCCAAGCCTGTGTTTGAAGAGCTTTACGCCGAAGTAGCAGCGGGTAATGAAGCACAGAAGTCCATCGATTCCAATAGCAAAGAAGACTACCGCGAAAAGCTGGAGGCTGAGCTATCCGAGCTGCGCGAGTCTGAAATGTGGAAAGCCGGGAGCGAAGTAAGAAAGCTCAGGCCAGAAGAGAATTAGAGCGTTAGCCATACTCAAGACTGACTACTCGAGACTCAAAACTAACATGCCGGAGGTAACATCCATAAAAATAACCATAGACAACATCTTAGCGGCTGCGGAGAGCTTACAAGGAGTGACTATCCGTACGCCGCTATTGCCTGATCCGTTGTTATCAGGACGGTTTGGGGCAAATATCTCCTTAAAAAGGGAGGATCTGCAGGTGGTGCGTTCGTACAAGATCAGGGGAGCGTATAATAAAATACAAGGAATACCACTGGACCAACTGGAAAATGGTGTAGTCTGCGCCAGCGCCGGGAACCATGCGCAGGGTGTGGCCATGGCCTGTTGCAAAAAGGGTATCCACGGTACGATCTATATGCCTTCCCCCACGCCAAGCCAGAAAGTGAACCAGGTGGAAATGTTTGGGAAAGAGTTTGTGGATGTAGTGCTGACCGGCGATACGTTCGATGATGCCTTTGCTGAAGCCATCGAGTTCTCCAAAGAAAAGAATGCCGTGTTTATCCCACCGTTTGACGATCCTAAGATCATTGAAGGGCAAGGTACAGTGGGGAAGGAGATCCTGGAAGATAGCCATGAGCCCATTGATTATTTGATCCTCCCTATCGGTGGAGGGGGATTGGCCGCCGGGGTTTCCAGCTATTTTAAAGTTCTTTCACCCAGTACCAAGATCATCGGGGTAGAACCGGAAGGCGCTCCCGCTATGAAAGCTTCTATCGAAAAAGGAGAGGTGGTAGTACTGGATAAGATCGATAAGTTTGTCGATGGCGCTGCTGTAAAACGAGTGGGAGATATCACGTTCCAAGTATGCAAAGAGAACCTGGACCGGGTCATTACGGTACCAGAGGGGCGGGTATGTAAAGAGATCCTAAGGCTGTACAATGAGCAGGCGATCGTAGTAGAACCTGCCGGTGCACTTTCACTAGCGGCACTTGAGCCATTGGCCGATGAACTCAAGGGAAAGAATGTCGTATGCATTGTAAGCGGAAGCAACAACGATATCACCCGCACCATGGAGATCAAAGAGCGCTCCTTGTTGTATGAAGGATTAAAGCATTATTTTATTGTCAACTTCCCGCAACGCGCCGGTGCCTTACGCGAGTTCCTTACCGATGTGCTTGGCCCCCATGACGATATCACCCACTTCGAATATTCTAAGAAAAACAGTCGCGAACGTGGCCCCGCCCTGATCGGGATCGAATTACAGCACCGGGAAGACCTTGCCCCCTTGATAGAACGGATGGCGAAGAAAAAATTCCGGTACGAGTATGTGAATGATCAGCCGGATCTGTTTCATTACTTGATTTAGAGATCATGTGTGCGATAACGCGTTACATGGTATTCTAATTTCCCAAGTTACTGGGCTTGGCCCAAAGTCCCTGGTTATGGTCACTTGGCACCGGGATCATAGCCGTCAGAATAAAGTAATACAAATAAGTTTTAACCGGCATTTTAAATCCCGAAGGGATGGTATTATAATAGCAAAAAAATAAATACCTGGTACACCAACCCCGAAGGGGTGAAATAATACCACCTTCGAGGTAGCACCGTAGGAATCTCCGTAATCTACAATATTTCCACCTCTTTGGGATTTAACAGGGACGGTTAAACTGACGGCTATGGGCTCCCATCCGAGTTAGGGATATCTTTAGGACCCTGATCTTTTTGTAAACAAGACACAAAGTCCAACATGAATAGAAAAAGCATAAATCCCAAACAACTATTCAATTCCATACAGCATGGCTTCTCCCAGGTTGTAGAGAGCAAGCCCGGCAAGCTGATCTTTATATCCGGCCAAGTAGCTTGGGATGAGAACTCGGAAATTGTAGGGGCTGGCGATTTGGAAACGCAAATCAAAAAAGCGCTGGATAACCTAGAATTAGCCACTAGGTCGGTAGGTGGAAGCCTGGATGATATCGTAATGCTTAGAATTTACAAGGTAGATTACCAACAAGAGGACGGACCTATCATTAGCGCGGCTTTAAAAGAAGCTTTTGGCACTGGATCGCCCCCGGCAAGTACTTGGATCAGTGTAGATGGGTTGGCGAACGAAGAGTTTATGATAGAAATAGAAGCACAAGCTGTTTTATAATGGGATATAGCCGGGTTTTTTCTTTTGGATATCGGTCAAATGATTTAGCTTGTGCAATTAAATGATCCGACTCCTTCTCCTCGAAAAACGAACATTACTCAAAGGCTGGATAGTCGTCTTTGTCTCCAGTTTTCCATTCACCTTTTTGCCGGCCATTTTCAAAGAGGGTGAATTTTTGCAGCGAATGATCGACCGGGCGCCTTGGTCGCTTTTGTACGCAGCAGGTTTTGCTTTCGTGGTCTGTGGCGCAGCCCTGTATCAAAATTACGAGCGACAGCGCATTAAGCTGAAGCTATTCAACAAGCCGGCTTTTAGGAACCTTGGTTTCCACTATTTTCAAGCAGGTAAGGGCAGCCTGGTCAATGACTTGGGCTTTTACTTGGCAGGATCGCACAATGGTTTCGATTTTAGCATTGATATGCAAATCGATTTGGAGGATCACAGCAAACAAGAAATTGTGATCACACCCGTTCGAGAAATAGAAACTGGCAGACCTATGAATAGAGAGGTAAAAGAATACAAGCAAGTGCTCAGGCGGGACTTTCGCTATTCAGGTAAGCCACATCAGCTAGAGATCTTACTTAAACCCGAAGAACTCAATGCAGAAGATCCTAAAGGGATGAGCAAATACTTGGCACTCATTACGTCAAAATTGAAAATGACGCTAGTTTAAGTTGAATTGATTTTTCATTGTGAAAAAGCCTAATAACAGGTAGCTAGCTGATTGTTTAACTACAAAGAACGCGGAGGAGACCGCAGAGGGCCACAGGGATTATTCTTTACCGTTTGTTTATTCGGAGTCCCTGGTTTAAGGTTGGGTTTCGTTATTTTGCTTAAACCCAATCATTTTCGGAATATCTTATTGACCCAAACCAGCTTATCTTAGGAGCCTAAGATTGATAATCATTCCCGGCTTTGATAACATCCAGGGTAATTTTATTGATCACATGAACCTCATGCTGGCGTTAGGTTAAGCGCAGCGGCCCTAAGACCTACTGTTGTGGTAGAGCATCCACTCGGTTTACCATGAAACCGGTAATTTTCAATTTACACATTAAAGGCACTTTATTCACTACCCTATTTAAGCCAAGGTTTTTTTTATTGGCCACCCACAAACTTGGTGGTTGCTGTTTTGATTTATAGAATAAACTAAGTTCCTATCAATGGAGTGTAGGTCGTAATGCTTCGCCGAGCGGACGCTCTCGGTGATTTAGGGTCTTAGGGCCGCTGCGCTTAACCTAAGACCAGGGGTGAAGCACTCATGATCATTGCGGATTACAAATGCATAAGGCCTTAGAAATATTTTGTCACCTAGCAACCATACCCTTCCCCTTGGAAGGCCTGGTAATCAATGACCAACCCGCTTGCCAAAGCCCGGTGCGCCCTGCTCAAGACTCAGTGCTGATCCTTTCCGATTCAGTCATCCTATAGCCCGACTCACCTGGTTTCTATTTTATTACAAGGTGTCCATTTGCAAATTTGGATCAATGATAAACGAAACGGTCATACGCCATTTCCAAGTCAAACTCAAAAACAACAACAATGAAAATTCAGAACTTGATCCAAGTAACCCCGGTGGTTTTGTTCCTGTTCGCAGGTCATGGGTTGGTCGCCCAGGACCAAGGGTTCCTTTATGGTAAGGTAACTACCATAGATGGGGATTCGTACGAAGGGCCATTACGCTGGGGGAAAGAAGAGGCTTATTGGACAGACATGTTCAATGCCTCTAAAGATGAAAACGAGAACATCGATTATCTTTCCCGGGAGGATATGCGGGCATTAGAACGGTATTACTATGAAAACCGTGACCGCGACTGGGAAGATCGATTGGGGCGATGGTTCGGCGGAAGCTGGGGCTACAGGTATGGCGACCGTGATTATGTACACCAATTCAGCTGTCAATTCGGGGAGATCAAAAGCTTACGCCTCTCGGGAAGGAGCTGGGTAGATGTAGAACTCCAGAATGGCGATAAGTTTGAGGTAAAAGGAGATGGCTACAATGATGTCGGTACGGACGTGAAGATCCAGGACAAGGAAATTGGAGAGGTTAAACTCAAATGGTCTAGGATAGATAAAGTTGAGTTTATGGACACTCCCAACAAGCTGGACAGGAAATTTGGCGAGCCGTTGTACGGTACGGTAGAAACGTACGGAGGCTCCTTCACCGGCTACATCCAGTGGGATCATGACGAGCGTGTGGATACCGATAAATTAGATGGGGACACGTCTGACGGTGATGTTTCCATAGAATTTGGAAAGATCGGTTCGATCGAAAGGACAGGAAGTAGAAGCCTCATTGTTTTAAAGTCCGGCAGGGAGATGGAATTGCGCGGCAGCAATGACGTGAACCCGGAAAATAGGGGAGTGATCGTCACCAATGATACGTATGGCAGGGTAGATATTCCCTGGAGGGAATTTAAGAAAGTAACCTTTACAAAGGGAGGAGAGAAGATGAAGGCATACAAAGATTTCAGGTCGCAAAAAGAGCTTACCGGGATAGTAAAAACACAAGATGGTACTACCTATTCCGGCCGGATCATATACGACTTAGACGAGGCCTACGATTACGAAGTGCTTCAAGGAAAAGACGATGACATTGAATACATCATACCTTTTAGGAATGTGAAGCGCATTACACCTAGAAATTATGACTCCTCTAAGGTAGAACTCAGGTCCGGTGACCTCCTCACCCTAGGTGATGCACAGGACGTTTCCGATAGAAATACTGGTATTTTGGTTTTCCAAGGTAAAGAAAATCCTAAGTATTTATTATGGGATGATATCGATGAGGTGACTTTTAACTGATTACACATAACTTCTTCGACGGATAGAGGGACTGTTTCTCAAGAGACAGTCCTTCCTTTTTTTGAGTAAGGAGCTCTTGAAAATGGGTTCTGTTCTTTTTATTTCCCCGGTATTTTATTTTTAAAGTGTTTCGGATAGTGCGATCCTTTAAATAAACGTGAGTTTTGACTTTAATTACCAAGTAATCAATGGTTTAACCACAGAAAAAACAGAGAAGACCGCCGAGAGCCACAGAGATTACTCCGTGTCCCCTGGTATTCGTTGTGTCCCCTGGGTTAAAGGCTGGCTTTCAATACTTTGCATTGAAGTGAAGTATTCTAAGTGGGTTGATTAAC